>NZ_JBHIPC010000077.1:0-59634 GCF_042195765.1 Bartonella sp. AP3QHHD | reverse complement strand
CACACGTGAATTGCATCTCAATGTAAGGAGAAAAGATATGGCGCCTCGTCCAGCTGCTATAACGCAACCAGCCATTGCACGCGCTTTAAGAGAAGCTAAAAAACAAGGTTGTGAACTCGTAGAAATCAAACCTACCGGTGAACTGCTTATCTATCTTAAATCCGATATTCCACTACCAAATTCAGTTAACCACCCAGACAAACTTTTAGATTTGTCAAAGAATGAATATTACGAAACCGCACTCTCTAAGATGTAAAATACCATGCCAAAACCACGTCCTCCTCATCTCGTTAAACAAATTACTCAACATGGCAAAATTGTATGGTATGTACGTATTGGTCATGGCAAACGCATTAGAATACGCGGTACCTATGGAACGCAAGAGTTTGTTGATAACTACAAAAGCGCACTTGCCGAGTTACAAGGGCTTATACTTCCTAAATCAAAAACCGGTAAACTTATTGAAGGTTCATTTGCATGGCTGCTTAAACAATACTTTAACAGCTCTAATTGGCATAGTTACACTAAAGCTACAAAAAAACAAAAAGAACTCATCCTTATGAAGGTATGTGATACTATAGGAAACATTCCATACCAAGCAATTGAAAAGAAACATATCATAGCCGGCGTTGAACGACGCAAAGAAACACCAGCAATGGCTAGAAACTTTCTGAAAGCCCTTAATGGGCTTTTTAATTGGGCGATTGACCAAGGTCTTTTAGAAAATAATCCAGCCTTAGGTGTTAAAAGACCAGCCCTTCATAACAAAGATGGGTTTGCTGTTTGGACAGAAGAAGATGTTGAGAAATATTATCAAAGATGGTCCCATGGTACCCATGAACGCGTTTGGATTGATGTCCTTTTGTATACGGGTTTGCGTCGTGGTGATGCGGTCCGCATTGGCTGGAAAGATGTAAAGAATAATATCATTCATCTCAAAACAGAGAAAAGTAAATTCCAAACAGATGTCTTTCTACCTATTTTACCGGAATTAGCCAAAACGCTTGAAACTGGTCCTATTGGAGAAGAAACATTCATTTGTGGTAAAGAAGGTAAAAAACTAGTTAAAGAAAGTTTTGGCAACCTTTTTCGTGAGGCTTGTAACGTAGCGGGAATCAAAAAATCAGCACATGGCTTAAGAAAATTAGCAGCAACACGCGCAGCTAATTCTGGTGCAACAGTATCACAACTCAAAGCAATTTTTGGCTGGACAAATGATGCTATGGCATCTCTTTACACAAAGAGCGCAGACCGTAAAAAACTCTCTCTTGAAGCCATAAAAAAGCTTCAAAAAGATGAGGGATAGAGGCAAAAAAACTCAATAGAATCAAGATTCACCTATTCCCTTATATTAGACATAACTATTTTATTTTACTTGCTTTTTATTTGCCTGTCACGCCCACCATTCAACTTTATAGTATAAATAAATTATCGAATTATCGTATTCTTCCAAGGTACGGGATGCGTAAATAAAGATTCGGAAATAAGATTTTGCAACATGCCTCTACAAAGGGCATACTTTACGGAGTGTTTCTAATATTTTTTACGTTCTGATAGCGCCTCTTGGGGGAAAAAGTATCACAAACGTAATAACAGCCTCATTTTTCAACAGATTAGAAGTTTGATTTTAAAATTCTTTCCACAAGCATAGGCTTCCGTTCTAAAAAATATTGTTTATTTCCTGATCTATCCTCTGTTTTTCTTAATTCTTTCATGTCTATTGGTATACACTTGTTGTCTAAACAGTTAGATATAACAACAGTCACTTCGATAGATATAAAACACTTAACCTTAGAGCTGTATTTTGAGTTTACCAATTACAGATTATAATAAAATATTAAAAAGAGTAAAAAACACGATAAAAGCAAATTTTTTCATTCTAAAAATACATTGATTTATAATCATGTTTTATTGTTTGCCATGTTGAATGAGAAATCCGAATATCGTAATGTTTTCTCATTTCAAACCTATTTATATTGAATCAAACAAAACCGTCTCTCTTACACGTCATAAGAGGAATTAGTATTAAGTAAAAATTGTATAAAAAAGCACAAAAATGCCGATAAATGCCTCAAGTGCTGAGATCTATTGCAACATCGGAGGCTGACAAATAGGCAAAGTGTATGATAATGTCAGCTTATTTCTTCATAAGTGTAAAGATGATGGAGCTCAATGGATTTATCATTGTACCATTCACGAGCGCCAGAGTGAAGTGAGCTTTAAGAGATATCTCTTAAAACAAAGCCTGTAAAATGGCATTCTCCTCACACTGTATTCCTATTGAAATAATGATCACCTTGAACCGTGTGAGTTTAGATCTTCAGAGCTCATCTGTATAACATTTTAATGTGATTGTTATCCAATATTAAAATACTTCTAACATGATGTACAAACTATAAAGAAATAAGAAAAAACATTTGAAAATGTAAATATGAAATCTAAAATTTAACTCTAAGATACAATCTATCTTCATTCATATAAATATACAGTATACATTCTTAAACCTATAAGACTAAGAAAACCTAAACATTGATGAAACCTATAACCCTACCTGAGAAACAGTGACAATCATGTTAAATCAAATTGTCCGCAAGTGTCTCTCATTGAAAAAAACAATATCTTATCTGGACGGCACATATAACATCTTTTTATACGAAAAAACTATAAAGAAGTAATTCGTTATGAATCACAGCTTCCAAGACAAGAAGATATTTTCCACCTCTTGTGCCATCTGTAAATTCTCATCATAAACAGATATCATTTTTATTCTTCAATGTTTCATAAACTGTTCTAAATCGAATCCATCATGCCTTGTATCTAATCAAAATCGATCTTACCAAAGATCATGCTAAAAAACGTAATAATATTATTCATAAAAAATAAAAAAATCACAATAGATGTTTTTGGGCAATTTCACCAGCATTAGCCGCAATGCTTAAATCTAATCTAAGAAATAAAATATTCATTTTCAGAAAGATGAAAAGAAGCTCATAAAAAAGAGTTTTTGTAATCTGTTTCCTAAAGCATGTGATATAGTAGCAACACTCGGCAAGAATATGCAATGCTAAAGTTTCAGCAATCAAAAGCAATTTTTACTGAAAAAAGAGAAAACAGCATCATTTTATACTAAAACAGTCAACAGAAAACGTTTAGCAACAAAATAAACCAAAAAACATCAAAAAGATTCGGGATTATACAGAAAAATAAGCTAATAGAATAAAAGGAAAACTCTCTAACTTTTTATAGCCTATAAATATCATTTAAACATGGTGATCCCGACAGGATTCGAACCTGTGACCCACGGCTTAGAAGGCCGTTGCTCTATCCAGCTGAGCTACGGGACCCAACTGATTATTTTCTCAATTCAAAATAGCATCTTCAATTCAATGTGTCCAAGAATGCTGCCGATCACTGCGAAAATTATCAGAATAAGAAATAGCACGTCGAATCGATGTATGTTTCTTTTCTACACGGTAAGAGATAGCATTCTTACGTGCAAAAGCAATCGCTTCTTCCTTCCTATTAAATCGAATCCTTACCTGATTATTCATATCAGACGTTGCTGTGTAGCCCATAAGAGGTTCAAGCATTTTTGCTTTCATTGGCTCATACTCTAGAATCCAAAAACCTGTATTCCCCTTACCTGACTGCATAGCTGTCTTAGCAGGACTATAAATACGTGCGATCATGCCTTTTTCCTTCAGATTACACAACGCTTGGATGATAGTTTTCACCACACGTACCCAATTGGGTCATTCTCACACACTCAATCAAATATGGTCGGAGCGATAGGATTCGAACCTACGACCCCCTGATCCCAAATCAGGTGCGCTACCAGGCTGCGCTACGCTCCGCCATTTACATTTACTTGATGCACATTTCCTAAAATTTTCACAACAGAAGTGCAAGAGAAAAACACACTTTTTTTTAATTTTGTTGTATTTCTTTACAAAAAAGCACATTTTTTAATTTTTCCCTCTACTCAATAACAAATTTATTGACAAATAGTAGAAAATAACTTCCGTAAGAAAATCCAATCTATATTAAAAAATAACGAATTTCTCTATAAGGATTTCATAATTTTTATCCTGTTTTAAGCAAGCTCTCATTGTATCAAAACACATTCCACAGATACAATTTTAGAAAAAAATGACTTAAATATTATAGAAAAACTTTCCCAAAGAGAACATAAGCCAAAAAATTCAGCTGTATTAAGCTTTTTTCCCCTCTTTTTCTATCTTCCCAAAGACTCTTTTATTAAAAATTCTAGAATCTTCTACAATCCAAATCCATAAACAACAAACATTTTTTCAAAGCACAAAGGTTTTATTATAAATAAAATACAGCGCTCTTTTTAGAAAAATTTTCAAATACGAAGATGGTAAGAATTCAACATCATACAATAAAATCTCAAAGCTATTTAAAATAAAAACACGATAAGAGTAAAAAATACTATTTTTTACTCTTATATAGATATCCAAAAAGAAAAAATTTAAATGACTTGTCTTCCACATATTGAAACGATAATAGAAGGACAGAATAAGTAAGCCATGATAAGGAGTATTTACGGATTTCTTCTATTTAAAACTTCAGCAATAACAGCACGTGTTATTTTTCTTTTTCTTTGTAATGCCAACTGATCAACAGAATCAATAACACGCTTCAATGAAAATAAAGAACGTTCACAACGGCTTACAAGATAATAAACCGTATCTGGATGTACAATAAGTTGCCTATCGGAAAAAAGCTTAAATGCAACAGCTGTTAACAATGCATCATCAGGCTGATTAATTTCAACGAACATCACCGAATTAAGGCGACTTTTTAGATCATTTAACATTAAATTCCAAGCGGAAGGAAGTGTTTGTGCCGTCATCAATAAAGTAGCTTGTCGTGCATCAAGATTTGCTTGCTTAATACTGTTAATTAAATGAAAAAGTTCTGTCTCATTGATTTCACCTGTATCAATATCCTCTATTAAAAATGATCTGCCTAAAGAAGCCATAGTAACAGCCTGATCAAGTTCATTGTGCTGAATCCTGAAAGCATCTGCTTTTTGGAGCCATATATTAGAAAAATGCGTTTTTCCAGATCCTTCTTTACCAACCAAAACTGCAATAGGTAAGCTCCAATTGGGCCAGTGATCAATAAGCTGAAAAGCCATACGATTGCTTTCCGTTACCACTAAATCCTCAAATTGAAAAATCGGATCATAAGGAAAATTTAAAGATAATTGCGTTTCACGCCCATTCATTTTAGCGGCTCCGAATTTCCGCTTCGCGAATACATCTGAGAACTCAGATAAGTATGAAGAGCAAAACGAACTAAAACGCCAACAGCCGCTGCCGCAGGAACAGCAACAAGCATACCAGTAAAACCAAAGAGTGAAGAAAAAGCAAAAAGTGAAAACATCAACCATACAGGATGTAATCCCACTGATGAACCTACAAGCTTGGGTTGAAGAATATAACCTTCAATAAATTGACCAATTAAAAAAAGTGCCATCACAACAATGATTCCCCCCCAATTATTGGGATAAAACTGGACCCATGCAATACCAACAGAAAGGACCAAACCACTCATTGTGCCGATATAAGGAATAAAGCTAATAAGACCAATAAACATACCAATCAAAAGACTAAAATTGAGTCCTGCAATCGTTAAACCAATAGCATAATAGCCTCCCAATATGAGACAAACTGTTCCTTGTCCACGAACAAAGCCTGCAATAGCTCTATCCATTTCATGAAAAATACTACGGACGGTTTCAAGATGATCACGCGGTATTAACGAATCGATTGCTGTTACCATACGTGGCCAATCTAATAACATATAAAATGCCACCACAGGTGCCACAACAAATAGGCTAACGATATTAACGATTGACTTTCCTGACTTTAAAAGTGAATTCAAAAGAGACGTAATAAAATCCGAACCTTCGCCCAAAAATCCTTTAATATTATTCCGTAATTCATTTGGATCACTTCCAAAATAGCGCCTTAACCAATCAAAATCATGCTCAACAAAAAAGGTTTGAATACGATTAATATAAACAGGTAAACCATCACTCATAAATTGCTGTATTTGCCAACTAATAACAGGAATCAAAATAACTAAAGCAGCAACAAAGGTAATAACAATAAATAAGGTAATAAGGACAGTCCCAAACACACGACGAATACCAAATTTTTCAAGTAATTGAACAATGGGATTGAGAAAATAAGCCAACACAATCCCTGCCACAAAAGGAAGCAAAATCGATCCAAAAACAAACATAAAAAGAATGAAAAAAATCAGCGTACCAAGCCAAAAAAAGATTTGTCTTTTCATATTATTCGGCAACGGTAATTGAGTATACGCTGGCACATAAGTCTTATAACGATCACGAGATGTATTCTCACTCACTTTCTTTCTCATAAGTTGCCAAGAAGACTGTTCGTGATTATCTGATATCTTGCTCATAAAATATCCTAAAAAAATCTTCACAAAAAATTATAAACAACTTCAAAATAAGGTACAAGAAAAGTTGCTTATTTTCTTATCAATATCTCTTGCAGAGAGAACTCTATCATGGCATTGCATAATATCAAAACCTGATTTTCCATTAAAGGAAGGCTCCAATGAGCAATCAAGATCTTACAAATAATAAATCCAAGGCTGGGGATAAATCCAAAGCTGGTCTTACCTACGCAAAAGCCGGTGTAAACATCGATATGGGTAATGCTATGGTAGAAAAAATTAAACCCTTTATACGCGCGACAAAACGAGCCGGAGCAGATGCAGAAATTGGCGGGTTTGGTGGCCTTTTTGATTTAAAAGCAGCTGGCTTTACAGATCCTATCCTAGTAGCAGCCAATGATGGTGTGGGAACAAAATTAAAAATTGCCATTGAAGTGGGGCACCATAACACTGTAGGTATTGACCTTGTAGCTATGTGTGTCAATGATTTACTCGTACAAGGAGCTGAACCTCTCTTTTTTCTGGATTATTTTGCAACTGGAAAGCTCGACCCTGAACAAGGTGCTGCGATTGTTTCTGGTATTGCAGAAGGATGTAAACAAGCCGGTGCTGCTCTTATTGGAGGAGAAACTGCAGAAATGCCAGGAATGTATGCAGAGGGAGATTATGATCTAGCCGGTTTTGCTGTAGGAGCATGCGAACGCAGCAAGCTACTCCCTTCAAAAGATTTGATAGAAGGTGATGTTATATTAGGTCTAAGCTCCTCTGGAATTCATTCCAATGGCTTTTCGCTTGTTCGACGAATCATCCAGCAAAATTATCTCAAATGGAATAACCCTGCCCCTTTTTCCCCCGAAAACAGCCTTGGTATAGCACTTCTTACACCAACACGCATTTATGTAAAATCGCTTCTTCCCATCATGCGAAAACATGAAGGGATTAAAGCTCTTGCTCATATTACGGGTGGAGGCTTTCCTGAAAATATTCCACGTGTCCTTCCATCTTCTCTCTGCGCTGAAATTAATCTTTCTACCATCAATGTTCCAGCAGTATTTTCATGGATTGCCAAACAAGGTAAAATAGAAGAAAGAGAAATGTTAAGAACATTCAATTGTGGTATTGGCATGATCATTATCGTAGCACAGCATGCAGCTGAAACAATTACACAAGCTCTTGAAAGAAAAGGAGAAACTGTAACTCCCCTTGGCATTTTAATAAAATGCCAAGATCAAAATAAAGGAATACTTTATAAAGGGGTACTGCATTTATGAAAAAAAAAATTGTCGTTTTTATTTCTGGTAATGGGTCCAATATGGTCGCACTTGCTCAAGCTAGTCAACAAAAAGAATATCCTGCTGAAATCGTCGCGGTTATTTGCGATAATCCGCGCGCAAACGGTATTGAAAAGGCGCAAAACCATAACTTACCTATTCATATTGTTGATCGTAAAATTTACAAAACAAAAGAAGAGCATGAAGAAAATATTTTTACGATTTTAGATCAATATAAACCGGATTTTCTCTGCTTTGCAGGGTATATGCGTCTTATCTCACCACGTTTTGTAAAACTTTATGAAGGACGAATTTTAAACATTCATCCTTCTCTTTTGCCTTCATTTAAAGGCTTAAACACACATGAAAAAGCTTTACAAGCAGGTGTAAAAATCACGGGTTGCACTGTTCATCTTGTTACAGAAGACATGGATGCAGGAAAAATCCTTGCCCAAGCAGCCGTTCCAGTCTATCCCCATGATACTGCTGAGTGCTTAGCACAAAGAGTTCTTAAAGTAGAGCATAAACTCTACCCCGAAGCTTTAAAAGCATTTATTGAAGGAAAGAGCAAAATGATAGATACGCAACAACAGCTTTTATCTTTTTGAGTGTATCAACAATCTATTAATCAGCATATTTCAATGCTTTACACATAGTTTTTACTCAGTTTCTACAATTGAAAATCTCTATGAAATGTTGACATAATAGAGTCCATCTCTTCATAAATTTTTGCACAAAATATGTGGTGTTTTTGAATTTTAGTTCATTTTCAAAATTCTTCTTTATTCAGTTCTATGACATTATCATAAACACTATTTATCAAAATACTCTCGTATTTCGCCTAAAAAATCTTAAAATACGCAATTTTCTATTGCATAATTTTTTGCTCATGACGAAAGTGTTTCTTTAACTGTTAGAGCTAACTGTTTGAGTGTAAAAGGTTTAGATAAAAAACCAAAAACAGCATCTTGTGGAAGATTTTTAGCAAAAGCATCTTTTGCATATCCAGAAACGAAAAGAAATTTGATACCAGGATAGTTTTTACGGACTTCCTTCAATAAAGTGGGCCCATCCATTTCTGGCATTACCACATCGGAAACAATAATATCAACATCTCCTTTTTGTTCCTCAAGAATAGAGAGTGCTTCCACCCCACTTGCTGCCTCTAAAACCGTATATCCTCTCATTTGAAGAGCTCTTACCCCCCCCATTCTGACCGCATCTTCATCTTCAACCAATAAAACAGTCGCAGATCCTGTTAAGTCTATATTTTTATCTTTCTCTTCATCTTTTTCAATCTTTTGAGAAATTTCTCCTTTTATATTGGGGATATAACGGGGAAGAAAAATATGAAATGTTGCTCCTTCACCTTCTTTACTTTCACAATAAATATACCCACCGCTCTGCTTGATAATTCCATAAACCATTGATAAACCAAGTCCTGTTCCTTTTCCAACTTCTTTTGTTGTAAAAAATGGCTCAAACATTTTTTCTTGTATAGCAGCAGATATACCAGCCCCTGTATCTGAAATAGTCAATTGCACATACTCGCCAATTGCTAATCCAAGATGATTAAATTCAGCACTTTGTTGCTTTGTAATATTATTTGTCGCAATCGTAACAATACCTCCATCTAACATGGCATCACGCGCATTAATAACCAAATTCATAATAACACGCTGAAAAGATGCTTGATCAACTTCAACGCTCCACAAATCTCTTCCATGGATAATTTTTAACTGAATATTATTCCCCAAAAGTGGTAAAATAAGATTGCGGATATCTGATAAAAATTCAGTAAAATCAATTTCTTCAGGTCGAAGTGTTTGCTTTCTAGAAAACGCTAACAATTGCTGGACAAGAGCAGCTGCACGATTAGCATTGTTTTTAATATTGATCAGATCAGCATGAGCAGGATCAGAACTACGATGCGTATTTAAAAGAAGATCACACGACATTAAAATTGCTGTTAAAACATTATTAAAATCATGAGCAATGCCGCCAGCCAATTGTCCTACAGCTTGCATCTTCTGACTTTGCATCATTTTATCTTCAAGAGTTTTTTGTTCGGTTGTTTCAATCACAGAGATAATAAGCAAATCTTGCAATGCATCACCGTGATAGGGCGGTACAGACATAATATGGAGCCGTAAATGGCATTCTTCATTTTTTTCTAAAACAGTTTCTAGAGAAACAAAATAATTTTTATTTGTCGCAATTCTCTGAAAAGAACGCTCTAACTGCACACAATCACGACGAGAAATAACATCATAAAAATTGACAGCTTTGTCCATACATCCCGTAAGTGATGAAAAAGCTTTATTCATATGAACCAATTGCCCTGCATGATCCACCACAGCTATTGCAAAAGGACTCGCATCAAAATATTCTCCTAATATACTGGGTAATTTTAATTGATCATCTTCTTCTTTTTGTACTTGTTGTGGAATGATCACAATACGATAAATGTCCTCCTCTTCTAAGAGAGAAGAAACAGATATAAGACAATGGAATATTTTCTCACAAGTCGTGTATGAATTTAAACATAACGAAAACCTATAAGGTAAAGAGTAACCTGAACTTTGATATCTGTTGGTTTGCAAACAGATATCACTCCATGAGCTCTTAGCACCAACGCTATCAAATAACGAATCAAAATTATGTTGACCAATTGAGAAATTCGCTAAATCAATTGAGAACCATTCTGCAAAAGTCGCATTGGCATAAAGAATAGTTCCTTGTTTATTAACGGATACAAAACCAATAGAAGCTTGATCCAAGTGATTGATAGCCTCTTGAAGGTTCGAGAAAAAAACTTCTCGCGTTTGTTGTAAGTGCGAAATATCAGTAATACGCCAAAATAAAAGCTTTTTTTTCTGTTTTGTGATAGGTTGAACGGAAATATTATACCAAACAGATTTTTTTGGTGTAGAATCAGTAAAAATTGGCTGTTCTACTCTTAATTCCTCTTGCGCTGCAAGATTATTACAGGCTGCAACCTTTAAGCGGTACGAGAGTCCACCAGCTCCTGGAAGATCCGCAATAACCCTATAACAAGACACTTCAGGCTTATAGGTCAGAATTTTTCGATAGTTTTGATTAGAATAATAAACAAAACCAGAAAGATCAGAGATTACAATTGCATCATCGCTCCTATTAAAGATGCTAAAATCAAAATCTTCATGCAACCACACATGATATCTTAAAATTCCCATTCCACACAAAACGAGTGTTGCAACACCGATCATTGCTAGAATCAAAAAAGATATTGATATCGCCTGTTGCAAATAGTTTTGTGTATAAAAAAAACCTAAAATACCCACAATGAAAAGAAAACCTAATACAAAAACAACACCAAAAATCACAACTCTCCGATGAAACGAAGACGCTGATCTTTCATTATTCTCAAAATCTTTATCCATCTCTCTTTGCCTTAGCTTATAGCTATTTCTTATGTCACAAAACTTCCTTTATATTCGTTGTTATGTTGTTATAAAGTATATGCTATGATATTATCTAAGATAAGCTCGCTTAATATTCAAAAGTTTATTTCTTACCATTATAAGTGAACCTTTTGAGGGTATGTTTATAAATTTATCTCAATAAAAAATAATATTTCCATCCAAAATGGGAGAAAATCTATGTATATCTGGTTATCAGAGCAAATAGGTGTATTTGCTGCAAACATAACGATAAGCTTTTTGCTTTTTATAATAACAATCGCAGCTATTACCGTAATTATCGTGTTTTTACGTCGCTTAAGTACGGGAAGATACAGCATTAATAGAAAAAAAAGTCTATCACGATTAGCATTATGTGAAGTAATTTCTATAGATCGGGCACGCCGCCTTGTTTTAGTCCGTTGCGATAATAAAGAACATTTGCTCCTTATTGGCGGATTAACAGATGTGGTTGTAGAATCTGATATTACTGGTACATCAAAAATACAAAAAAGAGAAACACACACACATCTAAATTCCGCCCTTCCAGAAAGAAACGATATATCGGATAAAAGTCCCTCTCCTTTTACGAATCAAGCGGTAAAAGATTCAGCCATCACCGCCGAAATTGAGGGGCGGCAAGAACCATCTTTATTCATTCCTACCCCTCAAAAATAAAATATACAATTTTATCACCACGAATTTCGTTTGTTTATCATCTCAATAACCTTAATCATCGCGATAAACTCTTTCACGTCGTTCATGACGTTCTTGCGCTTCCAATGACAAAACGGCTATCGGCCGAGCCTCAAGACGCTTTATACTAATGGGTTCGCCGGTTTCTTCACAAAAACCGTATGTCCCATTATCAATGCGCTCTAAAGCAGCATCTATTTTTGAAATAAGTTTCCTCTGACGATCACGAGCACGTAATTCGATTGTACGATCAGTTTCACAAGAAGCCCGATCAGTCAAATCGGGCTGACCAACATTCTCTTCCTGCAAATTTTCCAAAGTCTCACGAGCTTCTTTTAATATATCATTCTTCCAAGAAACCAATTTAGCACGAAAATACGCCTTTTGCCGCTCATTCATAAAAGGCTCATCTTCACTAGGGCGATATTGACCATCAATCTCTTCGCTCATGCAATAAAAAACCTCCACATATGCTATGTGCGGTCTATATATTGTGCAATACCCATCAACACAAGAGTAAAATGTTTTTTCATAACAATCGACGAATATATCTAAATGCACTGTTTAGGTTTGATCGCTTTTTTATGTAGATTGAATTCTTGATCAAATCTCATCCAAAATCATTTTTCTCGCTTATTGAAAAACTTTAAAAAGAAGGAAATCAGATATCAGAGCCATCCCTCCCCTACTCTCTACATTGTTTAAAATCTAAATGAAGCAACAATAAATCATTTCATCAATGCAAAAAAATAAAATCTTTATAAAGGCAAAGTGTGATATTCACGTTTCAAATACATCAAAGCATCTTTTTCTTTATTACAGTTGATTGCAACAACCTCACCAATCAAAACACAATGGGTTGCGTGTTCGTGCCAACAAATCAAACGACAATCAAACGACGCTAGAGCGTCTGAAAGACTAGGCGCCCCCGTTTGCAAAGCTCCCCATTGAGCAACATCAAAACGCTCATTTTGTGTAGAATTGCAACGCCTCGAAAAAACATCCGCTAATGAGCGATGTTTTCCTGCCAAGCTATTAACACAAAAATTTCCATTCTCCATAAACACCTGATTCTTTAAATTATGGCGCATGAGACAAACAAGAAGGGTTGGAGGATTATCAGATAAAGAACAACACGCCGAAACAGTCACCCCGCGTCTTCCCTTAATACCATTTGTTGTCACAATATGCACAGCTCCTGCAAAAAGACTCATGGCATCTCGATATTCTTGGGAAGAAACCGCAATAGTATGTTTATGTTGAAGTTCAGGCATCAAATATGTTTTATGATTCGACATATCTTTCACTTATAAAGCTTTAAAATTTCAAGCGATCTTTCCATAAAAAGACCTATAATACATATTTTTTCTTTTCCGTCATAACACAAAAAATATTTGTGTATACACAGCGATATGATAAAAACTGCCAATCTAAGGAGATTTTAATGCCCCATGCACATCTCATTTCGCCTTCTCTCTTGGCTTCTGATTTTTCTAAACTTGGACAAGAAATGTTAGATGTTGTTGATGCTGGTGCAGATTGGCTTCATCTTGATATTATGGATGGGCACTTTGTTCCTAACATCACCTTTGGTCCTGAAATCGTCAAAGCTCTGCGCCCATTAACAAAAGCAATATTTGATGTCCACCTGATGATCGCACCAGTAGACCCTTATTTAGAAGCTTTTGCAAAAGCAGGTTCAGATATTATAACTATTCATGCTGAAGCAGGTCCACATCTTCATCGTTCATTACAAACAATCAAAAAAATGGGGAAAAAAGCAGGAATCGCACTCAATCCAAGCACCCCTGAACATATCCTTGAATATTTGCTTGATCAATTAGATCTCATTCTCATCATGACGGTCAATCCCGGTTTTGGTGGACAAAGTTTTATTCCAGAAATAAAAGATAAAATTAAGCGCGTTAAAAGCATGATTGCAAACCGCCCTATTGATCTTGAAGTTGATGGTGGTATCACCGTTGATACAATTGGGATAGCTGCAAAAGCTGGTGCAAATGTATTTGTCGCAGGCTCTGCAATTTATAAAGATGGAAATAAAGAGCTTTACAAAACACGTATTAATGCATTGCGGCAAGCCGCAATCCTCTCACAACAAGGAAAAAAATGATGATCGCACGTTATTCCCGCCCTGCAATGGTAACAATTTGGTCTCCTGAAACAAAATATCGTATTTGGTTTGAAATTGAAGCCCATGCCTGTGATGCCCTTGCTCAATTAGGGATTATTCCGAAAGAAGCCGCCAAAGTCATTTGGGAAAAAGGGGCAGCAGCTAAATTTGATATCAATCGCATTGATGAAATTGAAGCAATTAGCAAACATGATGTTATCGCATTTCTAACCCACCTAGCTGAATTCATTGGACCAGAAGCACGTTTTATCCACCAAGGCATGACATCATCTGATGTTCTCGATACAACGCTGAACATTCAATTGATGCGTGCGAGTGATATTTTGCTAGAGGATATAGACCAACTTCTTGAAGCATTAAAAAGACGGGCTTTTGAGCATAAAGAGACAATCACCATTGGGCGGAGTCATGGCATTCATGCCGAACCGACAACATTTGGAATCAAGTTTGCTCTTGCATACGCTGAATTTTCCCGTTGTCGCAAACGTCTTCTTGCCGCACGAGAAGAAATTTCTACTTGCGCGATTTCAGGAGCTGTAGGAACTTTTGCAAATATCGATCCACGCGTTGAAGCACATGTAGCAAAAGCCTTGAGGATGCGTGCTGAACCGGTTTCCACCCAAGTAATACCAAGAGATCGTCATGCTATGTTTTTTGCAACACTTGGTGTTATTGCTTCCTCTATTGAAAGGCTAGCAATAGAAATACGCCATTTACAACGAACAGAAGTTCTTGAAGCAGAGGAACATTTCTCACCTGGGCAAAAAGGTTCATCGGCAATGCCTCATAAACGTAATCCAGTTTTAACAGAAAATTTAACTGGATTAGCCCGTATGGTACGTGCATTTGCACTCCCAGCCATGGAAAATGTAGCTCTTTGGCATGAACGTGATATTTCCCATTCATCTGTTGAGCGTTATATTGCTCCAGATGCGACTATTACACTTGATTTTGCTCTTTCTCGCCTCACATCTGTCATTGAAAATCTCATTGTCTATCCAGAAAATATGCAAAAAAATCTCAATAAATTCCGCGGTCTTGTTCACTCACAACGGGTTCTTTTAGCACTCACACAAGCAGGGATTAGTCGTGAAGATTCTTATCGGATTGTACAACGAAATGCGATGAAAGTTTGGGAACAAGGAAAAGATTTTTTAGAAGAACTCCTCAACGATAAAGATGTTACCAAAGCTTTAAGTGAAGAAGAGCTTCGCGAAAAATTTGATCTTTCTTACCACACCAAACATATCAATACGATTTTTAAACGTGTTTTTGAAGAACAATAAAGCGACATAGAAAACCAAAATCCATTCCACCTATGATCAAAAATCTGTTGTAACAAAGAAAACAATTCATGAAAGCAAATCAACTCGATATTCTTATTGTTCCTGGCTACAAAGGATCTGGTCCAGATCATTGGCAAACACGCTGGGAAAAAAAATTGTCGACAGCCCGCCGCATTGAACAACTCCATTGGTCAAAGCCTGTTTGTGAAGAGTGGGTTAACAAAGTTAAAACCGCCATCGCAAAAGCTCAAAGACCTGTTATGCTTATTGCTCATTCATTAGGAGTTCCCAGTGTTATTCATGCAACTGTACACAATACAGAAAAAATTTGTGGCGCTTTCTTTGTTGCCCCTCCAGATGTCGCCAATGAAAAAATACGTCCCAAACATTTAATGACATTTGGCCCCTATCATCGCCAAAAGCTTCCTTTTCCTTCTATTGTCATAGCCAGTCGCAACGATGAGTTTTGTCAATTTTCAGTAGCAGAAAAAATTGCCAATGATTGGGGATCACTCTTTGTTGATGCTGGGTATTCTGGCCATATTAACGCAGAATCCGGACACGGACCTTGGCCTGAAGGGCTTATGGTCCTCTCTCACTTTCTTGCAAAAATTTGATCCAAAAGAGGTGATCTTCTTTCTCATCGCTTATGTATCTTCACCTTTGGATAAACGTGTAATGATAAAAATTATAAAAGTATCATAGCAATATCATTGAGAAATTCTATCAATTAGGATAGTATCATTTATCAATGTTATTAAAAACCTCTCAAGATAAATAGAGAATCATGATGAATCGTCGCCACCGTATTTATGAAGGCAAGGCTAAAATTTTATATGAAGGACCTGAACCAGGGACTTATATTCAATTTTTTAAAGATGATGCAACTGCCTTTAATGCAAAAAAACATGAAATTATCGACGGAAAGGGGGTTTTAAACAACCGAATTTCGGAACATATTTTTAGCCATCTTGGACGTTTGGGCATCCCAACACATTTTATCAAACGTATAAACATGCGCGAACAGCTTATTAAAGCGGTGGAAATCATTCCGTTGGAAGTTGTTGTTCGCAATGTTGCTGCCGGCTCTCTTGCTAAGCGTTTAGGACTGGAAGAAGGAACCCCGCTTCCGCAATCCATCATTGAATTCTACTATAAAAATGATTCTCTCGATGATCCTATGGTAACGGAAGAACATATCACAGCTTTTGGGTGGGCTGTCCCACAAGAGATAGAAGATATCATGCAACTTTCAATTCGTATTAATGATTTTCTTTCTGGGCTTTTTGCCGGTGTTAACATCCAATTAATTGATTTTAAAATGGAATTTGGTCGCCTGTGGGAAGATGAAACAATGCGCATTGTTCTTGCTGATGAAATCTCTCCTGATTCTGCACGACTATGGGATATGCACACACAAGAAAAAATGGATAAAGACCGTTTTCGTCGTGATATGGGAGGGCTTATTAATGCCTATCAAGAAGTTGCCAAACGTCTTGGTATTATAAATGAAAACGAACCAACACGACCAAGTGGTCCCGTTCTCGTAAAGTAAAAACAAGGTAAAAAACATCACCTTATACAAACACCCCTCTTCAAAGGAGAGGTTCTTTTAAAAAGCAGGAAGCAAAAAATGAAAGCACGCATTACAGTTACTTTAAGAGAAAGCGTTCTTGATCCACAAGGAGAAGCGATTGTCGGTGCTTTAAAAAGTTTGGCTTTCGAAGGCATTCAATCTATTCGTCAAGGAAAGGTTTTTGATATTGTTCTTGATGATCTACCTTCTGAAACTGCAAAGAAAAAACTTGAACAAATGTGTGAAGAGTTACTCGCAAATACTGTCATTGAAAATTATACAATCGAACTTCTGTAAGTGAAACGCTCATGAAAACTGCCATCATTCAACTTCCTGGATTAAATCGTGATCGAGATATGATTGCAGCATTACATCATATAACGGGAGTTGAGCCACTAAAAATTTGGCAAACAGAAACAACAATTCCAGATGTAGATGTTATTATTATTCCTGGTGGTTTTTCCTATGGCGACTACTTAAGATGTGGTGCAATTGGAGCGCGAACTCCCGTCTTAAAAGCCATTCGTGAAAAAGCACAAGAAGGTACGACAATAATAGGTATCTGTAATGGATTTCAAATTTTGTTGGAAGCAGGATTATTACCCGGTACTTTAATGCGTAACGCTTCTTTAAAATTTGTTTGTCGTGAAATCAAACTTGAAGTCGTTAACGCCAAGACAAAATTTTCTCGATATTATTCTAAAGGACAAATTATTCGTTGTCCTGTTGCCCATCATGACGGAAATTATTTTGTTGATAGTGAAACATTGAAACAAATGGAAGACAATGAACAAATTGTTTTTCGCTATGCAGAAAATACAAACCCGAACGGCTCAATGAAAGATATTGCTGGTATTGTTAATAAAGTTGGTAATATTCTTGGTATGATGCCCCATCCTGAAAACTTTATTGAACCCGCCCACGGAGGTACTGACGGTCGTTTACTTTTTCAAAGTGCTTTAGAGTTAGTAAATGGATAATGCTGCAAAAGTACTCGCGCTCCATAATTTAAAAAAACAAGGATTTATACCATTTCTCGCATCATAAATCTATAAACAAAGCTCTTCACAAACAACAATGGATATTATTTTCTAAACACATAATTATTTAAGACCATTTTTAGTCTTAAATCCCACCAAACAAACGGACAAAATCTTTAGCTTACTGTCTATAAATATTTTTATTATTAAACAACATTATTGTTTATAATATAAGCTGCTAGGTAAAAAAATAAAAATACTAAATTTCGATTAATTTGACGGATAAATACTCATGAAGCCTTGCAATAACATCACTATTACACCAGAACTCATTGCACAACACGGGCTAAAAGAAGATGAATATCAACGTATCCTGACGTTAATCGGTAGAGAACCCACATTTACTGAACTAGGAATTTTTTCTGCAATGTGGAACGAGCATTGTTCCTATAAATCATCTAAAAAATGGCTAAAAACTCTTCCGACAGAAGGAAAATGTGTCATCCAAGGACCTGGTGAAAATGCTGGTGTTGTTGATATTGGCGAAGGACAATGTGTTGTTTTCAAAATGGAAAGCCATAACCACCCTTCTTATATTGAACCTTATCAAGGTGCAGCGACAGGTGTTGGTGGTATTTTACGTGATGTCTTTACAATGGGAGCCCGTCCTGTTGCTGCTATAAATGCATTGCGATTTGGTGCTCCTGATCACCCACGAACACGCCATCTTGTTTCTGGTGTTGTTTCTGGAATAGGTGGTTACAGCAATTCTTTTGGTGTTCCAACGGTTGGTGGAGAAGTAAATTTTGATGAGCGTTATAATGGCAATATCCTTGTTAACGCTTTTGTCGCCGGTATTGCAAAGACAGACGCCCTTTTTTATTCTAAAGCACAAGGCATCGGACTCCCTGTTGTTTACCTTGGTGCAAAAACAGGACGTGATGGTGTCGGTGGGGCAACAATGGCCTCTGCTGAATTTGATGATTCAATCAGTGAAAAACGCCCAACTGTTCAAGTAGGTGATCCTTTTACAGAAAAATGTCTTCTTGAAGCATGTTTAGAGCTCATGGAACTTGGAGCCGTAGTTGCTATTCAAGATATGGGGGCAGCAGGACTTACCTCTTCTGCCGTTGAAATGGGTGCAAAAGGAAATCTAGGGATACAGCTTAATCTCGATACAGTTCCTGTTCGAGAAGAAAACATGACAGCCTATGAAATGATGCTTTCTGAAAGTCAAGAGCGCATGCTCATGGTTCTTAAACCAGAACTAGAAAAGCAAGCAGAAGCAATTTTTCATAAGTGGGGGCTGCATTTTTCTATCATTGGGAAAACAACCGATGATTTACGTTTTCGTGTATCTCATCAAGGGGAAGAAGTTGTCAATCTTCCCATCAAAGAGCTTGGTGATGAAGCGCCTGTTTATGATCGTCCTTGGAGTGAGCCGGCAAAAAAAACATCCTTGAAAGCAGAAGACGTCAAAAAAGTTGAAAATCTTGGTGATGCGCTTCTGAGCTTATTGAATTCTGCTGATCAAAGTTCTCGGCGATGGGTTTATGAACAATATGATACTCTTATCCAAGGAAATAGCCTTGTTTGTCCAGGAGGTGATGCAGGCGTTATCCGTTTAGGAAACAACAGCAAACGTGCTCTTGCTTTTTCTTCTGATGTAACACCTCGCTATTGTGAAGCAGACCCTTATGAAGGAGGAAAACAAGCTGTCGCAGAATGCTGGCGAAACATTAGTACGACAGGTGCAACACCACTGGCTGCTACAGATAATCTCAATTTTGGTAACCCTGAAAAACCTGAAATTATGGGACAGCTGGTTTTTGCTATTAAAGGTATAGGAGAAGCTTGTAGAATCCTCGATTTTCCTATCGTTTCAGGCAATGTTTCTCTTTACAACGAAACAAATGGGGATGCCATTCTTCCAACCCCCACAATTGCTGGTGTAGGTCTTCTTAATGATTGGTCTAAAATGGTAACAATAAGTGGTATGCAAAATGGAGATATTCTTGTTTTAGTAGGAAATTGCGGCTCCCATTTAGGACAATCAATCTATGCACGTAACATTTTAAATATTGATGCAGGTGCCCCCCCCCCTGTAGATTTACAACTTGAAAAAAAGCATGGTCAATTTATTCGAGATGTCATACATCGTGGTTTTGTTCATGCTGCTCATGACATTTCTGACGGAGGATTAGCGATAGCACTTGCTGAAATGGTGATTAAAGCAGGTAAAGGAATCAAAGTAAAATTAAGCAATAAATCACCCCATCATGCAGAACTTTTTGGAGAAGACCAAGGACGTTATCTTTTAGCCGTCAAACCTCACTCTCTTAATAGTCTTAAAGAGCTCGCACAAATAAGTGCAGTTTCTTTAACAGAGCTAGGTCAAGTTGCAGGTGATGCACTTGATATAGATGGAATACTAAAACTTTCTATAGACAAACTCACAAAAGCCTATGAAAACTGGTTTCCACAATTTATGGGTGAAGAGTAAAAATTGTTTTTCTCTTAAACAGCCTTTATAAAAAAATGAACAACATAGGAGAATAATGATGGCAATGAGTGCCCATGCAATTGAAACGCTTATTCGTGAAGGCATTCCTGATGCTACTGTAACAATTCGTGATCTTGCTGGAGATGGGGAACATTATGCTGCAGAAGTTATTTCTGAAAGTTTTCGTGGTAAAACCCGTGTTCAACAACATAAAATGGTCTATGATGCCCTTAAAGGCAATATGGGAAATGACCTTCACGCCTTAATGTTGCAAACAAATATCCCAAAATAATCTAAAATTTCTTCTTGCATTCACTCATTTAATACGATTAAAAACAGTATGAATATAAATTACACACTTATAAAAATCTGAAATATCGAGGGATAAAAATGACCACTGTTCATGATTTTATTGACAACGAGATTAAAACAAACGACGTCATTTTATTCATGAAAGGAACACCTGATGCTCCGCAATGCGGGTTTTCAGGACAAGTTGTTCAAATCCTTGACTATTTAGGATTGAATTATAAAGGAATTAATATCTTAACTTCTAACGAATTGCGTCAAGGAATTAAAGATTACTCAAATTGGCCAACAATTCCACAGCTGTATATCAAGGGTGAATTTGTCGGAGGCTGTGATATTGTTAAAGAGATGTTTCAAAACAATGAGTTACAGGAACTTTTGAAAGAAAAAAATATTCCCTGTAATCAATCATAGGTATCTTTCATTTTATTCAGACTCTTAAAAAGAGCTGTTTTCAGACGAAATTTCTATTTCAAGGATGCCATATGTCATATTCAGTCGATGAACAAACGCATAGTGATGCGATTAGAAAAAAAATTGGCTATAAAGAATTTGTTATTCTTATTGCTTCGCTCATGGCTATTAACGCTATAGCTGTTGATATTATGCTGCCAGCTATGCCTAATATTTTAGATGGTTTAAATGTTCTCAATGAAAATGATCAACATTATATCATTTCGAGTTATCTTATTAGCTATGGTATTGCTCAAATATTTTTCGGTCCAATAAGCGATAGGTATGGACGACGTAAACTTATTCTTATTGGTCTTGCTTTTTATTCATTTACGGCGATTGGCTGTGCCTTTGTAACTGATTTTTCTCTCTTACTTATTTTGCGTATCTTACAAGGTATTGGAGGAGCTGCTATGCGGGTTCTTACAGTTTCCGTCGTACGTGATCTTTACAGTGGTCGAAAAATGGCAGAAGTTATGTCTATTGTTATGATGGTTTTTCTTGTTGCACCAATGGTTGGTCCCGCAACAGGACAGATCATTTTACAGCTCGGACATTGGCAATATATTTTTATTTTCATGGCAATGATTGGTTTCGGGTTGATGATTTGGATTCAATTCCGCTTGCCGGAAACTCTTTATGCGCAACGCTCTCTTTCCTTTTCTTCAGTCAAACATAATTTATGGATTGTAATAACCAATCGCACAACACTTTGCTATACACTAGCAACTTCGATTATTTTAGGCTGTATCTTTACCGCCGTTAATACATCACAACAAACGTATGAAGGGATCTATAATCTAGGACTTTGGTTCCCTATTGCCTTTGCAGTTGGTGCTGCATTTCAGGCTTTCTCATCATTCATGAACTCTCAACTCGTTGGACGCCTTGGAATGCGGCGTATTGCTCATACTATGCTTTTGCTCTTTTGTATCACTTCATGTGTATGGTTTATTGGCTCTATCTTAACAGATGGTATCCTTCCTTTTGCTTTTTACATGCTGTTATTCTGTATATTGATGTTTGCCTGCGGTGGCATTATGGCCAATTTCAATACACTCTCTCTCGAATCTGTGGGAGAAATTGCTGGAACAGCTTCTTCTGTATCCGGCTTTCTTCAAACATCTATCGGTGCAGGACTCAGCTTTTTTATTGCCCAACAATTTGATGAAACAACCATCCCAAACTCAGCAGGATTTTTCTTTCTGAGTCTCACTGCCATACTTCTCGTCTTATGGGCTGAACGTGGTCATCTTTTTAGGCAATATCATAGTAATCCTAACGAATAAATATTACTACGAAAGATTAATAACATCTCTCTTGAACAATAAGAAGATAAACCTATCAGACAAAATAAAACATCTCCAAATAGAACACTCTTGTGTTAAACATTCACATTGTTTGTTTAAAGGTACAACTCTCGAAATATCAAATCATTTCACGACAGCACCTATAAATGCTGTAATGTTAAAAAACAGTTTTGATTGATTTAACCTGAACAAGATCGAAATAGAAAAAACTTACGCTTTAGGTTTTTCGTTCAATATAAAAATAATAAATTATCTTTATAAATTAATATCTTACACAATCATAAAACCATAGGGAACTTTCCCGTGTATAAAATACATTTAATTGATAAATTTTCCTGATTTTGGAAATCCTCTTGGAACCAAACGCCCGACGCCCGCACGCATTCCCATCCATTCAATGAGATCATCAGCTTGACGGTTAAAGATTCGTTCAGCTGTATCTTGCCAACTTAAGCCTTCTGATAAATTAAAAGTCTTGGCATCAACAACAACACCTTCTTTATAACGCTGTAAACGAACACCCTTACCGCGATTCATTTCTGGTATTTGTTCAATAGAAAAAATAAGCATTTTACGGTTTTCACCGACTACAGCAACATGATCACCATTTACCGGAACACAAAGCTTTACCTTATCAGGAGCTTTCACATTCATCACTTGCTTTCCTTTTCGTGTATTGGCGATCACTTCTGCAGAAGAAACAATAAAACCATTACCGTGAGATGAAACCAAAAGCAATTTTTCCTCGGCGTGATGCACAAAAGCTGTGAGAACATCGTGCTCATCATCCATATCAACTAAGAGACGAATAGGTTCACCATGTCCCCGCCCTCCAGGTAAATTATTTGCACCAATAGCAAAAAACTTCCCCCCCGTACTGATCAGCACAATCTTGTCGGTCGTAAATGCTGGAAAGGCTAACTTTAAACTGTCTCCTTCTTTAAAAGAAAGTGCTTTATAATCGGTCAAATGTCCCTTCAAAGCGCGCATCCACCCCTTTTCAGAAATAACAATAGTAATCGGTTCTTTTTCGATCATTGCTTGTTGAATATCATCAAGATCATGTCTTGGTGCCTCTTCAAACGTCGTACGTCTTTTCCCCAAGAGTGTTTCAGGACCAAAAGTGTTTCGAACTTTTTTGATTTCTTCTGAAATTATTTTCCACTGTTTTATAGGAGAAGCTAACAAATTCTTTAGCTTTTCTTTTTCAGCTTTCAAACTTTCAAATTCTTTACGAATTTCAAATTCCTCAAGCTTACGCAAAGAACGCAAGCGCATATTAAGAATAGCTTCAGCTTGATTTTCTGTTAATTCAAACCGATTAATCAGCTTCTTTTTCGGTTCATCATCTTCACGAATAATCTGAATGACCTCATCGAGATTTAAATAGGCAATCAGATATCCATGAAGAATTTCCAATCGGCTATCAATTTGATCCAGCCGATAATGAGAGCGACGAATAAGCACTTCCTGACGATGTTCAAGCCATTGCTTCAAACTTTCTCGCAAAGAAAGGACATTAGGTATTTTTCCCAAAGACAAAACATTCAGATTAAGGGGAAATCTTACTTCAAAGTCAGTCAATTTAAAAAGAGACTCCATGAGGAGCTCCGGATCAACCGACCGATTTTTAGGAACCAGCACGATTCTGATATCTTCTGCTGATTCATCTTGGATATCCTCAAGCATTGGCAATCGGCGTGCAAGCAATAACTCTGCTGTTTTTTCAATAAGACGTGACTTTTGAATCTGATAGGGAATTTCAGTCACAACAATCACATAAGAACCACGGCTACCAGGCTCCTGATGCCAACGTGAACGCAAGCGAAAAAATCCACGCCCAACACGATAGGATTCCTCAATACTTTTTTTAGGTTCAACTAAAATTCCCCCCGTCGGAAAATCAGGACCAAGAACAAATTGATTTAATTCCTCATCATTTACATCGGGATGCGCAATCAAATGGAGTGCTGCATCACAAAGCTCAGCAACATTATGGGGGGGAATAGATGTTGCCATACCAACAGCAATACCAGAAGAACCATTTGCTAAAAGATTAGGGAAAGCTCCTGGTAAAACAACAGGCTCTTCATCTTCCTCATTATAGGTTAAACGAAAATCAATAGCATTCTCATTAATTCCTTCAAGTAACAATGCAGCCACTTCAGTCATACGTGCTTCCGTATAACGCATGGCAGCAGCATTATCACCATCAATATTACCAAAATTGCCTTGCCCATCAACTAACGGATAACGAACAGCAAAACTTTGAGCCAAGCGCACCAAGGCATCATAAATAGACGCATCCCCATGAGGATGAAATTTTCCCATGACATCACCAACAATCCGCGCACATTTCGCATAAGACTGTCCAGGATTTAGTTTGAGAAGACGCATCGCATGAACAATCCGCCGGTGGACCGGCTTCAATCCATCACGTACATCAGGCAATGCACGGTGTGTAATCGTAGAAAGTGCATAAGCCAAATAACGTTCCTGTAAAGCAGAACGTAATTCTATTGGTTCAATATGTTCTTTATCAAAAGGTAAATTCATTTTATCAGACATAGTATTAAAACAACAATTCCCACAATAATAAGAAATTATTTTATAGGATTTATTTAATGAAATCTTCTATGAGTCGGCTTTTTTATTAAAAGTCAATTACATAAAAACAAACGCTGCAATTAGAACATGAATAGAAAATTATATCAATTTGAAAAATTTATACATATCCTTCCCCCTTGCCCTAAGTAATTTATTGAAAGCTTTGTCAAATCCGACGATAATTTAACTGCCCACAAAGAGTTATTTCATCTTTTCTGGAATGACAAAAGCAGCTTTCAAACATCATCTTTTATTATACAGATAAATTGTATAACAATCCCCTTCAGTTTTTCTATGAAAAACTAAAAAAATGTTCAAAGCTTATGAAATTTAAGCTTTTCAGAGTAAGTCGATAGAATGGAAAATCACATTATTCTCATAAAAACGAAGAGACACAATTCTCTGCTACAACGTTGTAAAAACTTCAATAAAAAAATAAATAATGTATTGACATGTAAAGATAATTTATTTTTTTTCAAATAAAATGAGACTCCCGAATATTATAGAATTCTTTCATTTCTAATTTATTCATGATCAAGCAATCATAATTATTTTCTCACCTATCACAAGGAGAAGAGTCTCTATAGAAACAAGCAATAAAAATGCCTCGTAAAAAATTAAACAATAGCGTTTTGCCTATCTAAATTTTACAAACAGTACACACACACCGATGCTCTTGAGAGGCATCAAAACTTCACTCTACGTAGAAAAGATGAAAACAATCCATTATCAACTTTATGAGCTATTTTTGTGAGTAGGAGCCATGCGGATTCCTAAATCACGTAATTGTGTAGGAGAAACATCAGACGGAGCACTCATCAAAAGATCAAGCGCCTGTTGATTCATAGGAAATAAAGCAACTTCACGCAAATTTTTAACACCTTGCAACAGCATAATGATGCGGTCAATTCCCGCAGCCATACCACCATGTGGCGGAGCCCCATAATGGAATGCACGATAAAGACCACCGAAACGATCTTTCACAACTTCCTTAGAAAGTCCTACAAGTTCAAAAACTTTAAGCATCATTTCTGGTAAGTGATTACGAATTCCACCTGATGCAATTTCATAACCATTGCAAACAAGATCATATTGAAAGGCTTTAATAGTAAGAGGATCTTGACAGGCAAGAGCATTTTCTCCCCCTTGAGGCATGGAAAAAGGATTATGTCCAAAATCAATCTTTTTTTCATCTTCATTCCATTCAAAAAATGGAAAATCAACAATCCACGCCAAAGAGAAACTATCTCTATCAAGAAGATCTAATTCTTCCCCTACCCTTGTGCGTGCTGCTCCGGCAAAAGATGAAAACTTTTTTGGATCGCCAGCTACAAAAAAACAGGCGTCCCCACTTTCAAGTCCAAGCTGTATACGGATTGCTTCAGTCCTCTGTTCACCAATATTTTTGGCGATAGGCCCTGCTCCTTCAAATTTTCCTTCTTCTTCACGCCAGAAAATATAGCCGAGCCCTGGTTGCCCCTCGCCTTGTGCCCATACATTCATACGATCACAAAAAGCACGACTTCCACCCGTTTTAGCTGGAATAGCCCACACTTGTGCATTCTCATCATTCGCTAAAATTTGAGCAAAGACTTTGAAACCAGAATTATAAAAATGCTGAGAAACATCTTCCATAATGATCGGATTACGCAGATCAGGCTTATCAGAACCATATTTTCGCATTGCTTCATCATAGGAAATGCGAGGAAAGCTTTGTGTCACAGTCTTTCCATCTGCAAATTCTTCAAAAATAGAACGCATAATAGGTTCCATAGTTGCTAAAACATCTTCTTGCTCAACAAAACTCATTTCAACATCTAATTGATAAAATTCACCAGGAAGACGGTCGGCCCTTGGATCTTCATCTCTAAAACATGGAGCAATCTGAAAATAACGATCAAAACCTGACATCATCAACAACTGTTTATATTGCTGTGGCGCTTGCGGTAACGCATAAAATTTTCCCTGATGAACACGACTTGGAACCAAAAAATCACGTGCGCCTTCCGGCGATGAAGCTGTCAAAAGTGGCGTCGTAAATTCCGTAAAACCATTATTTTGCATAGCTCGTCTCATAGCCGCAATAATTTCAGTCCGACGCATGATATTTTTGTGCATAGTCTCCCGACGCAAATCAAGAAAACGATATTTTAATCGAATATCTTCTGGATAATCAGGCTCACCAAAAACCGGTAAAGGAAGCTCATCAGATTTTGAAAGAATTTCTACCTCTTGTGCAAAAATTTCAATCTCACCTGTTGGAAGCGTTGCATTAATAACTTCATCAGAACGAGCACATACCTCCCCATCCACACGAATAACCCATTCAGAACGCACTTTTTCAATAACTTTAAAAGCTGGTGAAGCAGGGTCAGCAACAATTTGTGTGATTCCAAAATGATCACGTAAATCCACAAAAAGAATCCCTCCATGATCACGAACACGATGAACCCACCCCGAAAGACGAACTTGTGTTCCTACATCACATCTACGAAGAGCCGCACAATGATGACTGCGATAACGGTGCATGTTTTTTGCCTTTGATTATAATATTCACATGCGCTACAAACGCTTTTTAATAACCATTTGTCAAGATATGAGAATAAAAACTCAGAAATAAAGTCAATAAAGCACAAATTTAATTTATCGAATTATAATAAAATGATGAATCTTATTACACAAACAACAGATCTTGAAATTGCACTTAACGCTCTACGTACCTCTGATTTTGTAACAGTCGATACTGAGTTTATTCGCGAAACAACTTTTTGGCCTCAACTGTGTTTAATCCAGCTCGCATCACCAGATGTCACAGTTTTGATTGATCCCATAGCACCAAATATTGATTTACAACCTTTTTTTGACCTTATGATCGATAAAAAAGTTGTAAAAGTTTTTCATGCTGCGCGCCAAGATATTGAAACAATTTATCATCTTGGAGGTGTTATTCCTTCCCCTCTCTTTGATACGCAAATAGCAGGATCAATTTGTGGATTTGGTGATTCTATCTCCTATGATCAAATTGTACAACGCTGCACGGGGCATCATCTTGATAAATCCTCCCGCTTTACAGACTGGAGTTACCGCCCTTTGTCTGAAAAACAACTGCTCTATGCACTTGCCGATGTAACTTACTTAAGAGATGTTTACCTGTTATTGAAAAAAAGGTTAGAAAAAAATCAACGTGCTCACTGGATGAACGATGAAATAACAATCCTTTTAAATCCTAAAACCTATGATATGCCAGAAGATGAAGCATGGAAAAAAGTGAAAGGAAAAATTAAAAAGCCACGTGAACTTGCTGTATTACAAAAGATAGCAGCTTGGCGGGAACGTGAAGCACGAAAATACAATATGCCACGTCGTCATATCATAAAAGATGAATGTCTTATAGAAATAGCAACCCAACAACCAAAAGATGAATCTGCATTAAAACGGTTGCGCAGTCTTAATAAGAATTGGGATAAACTCTCAATTGCTCAATCATTAATCAAAGCTGTCCACGAAGGATTAGAGGTAGATCTTTCTACTTTACCCCCCATTCCTAAACATAATCCACTCAATGATACGACAGCCGCTGTTATCGATCTGCTCAAAGTGTTATTAAAAATTGTTGCAAATGAAAACAGCATTGCCCCTAAAATTATTGCAACATCTAATGATTTAGAAAAAATTGCCAATGGAGGAATAAAGAAAAATATTCCCGCTATGAATGGCTGGCGCTATGAAATATTTGGACAAAAAGCCGAACAACTGCTAAAGGGCCAGATAGGGTTTTACTGTAACGATGGAAAAATAAACACAAAACAGCTTTAATTTACATTTTCATTTTGAAAAATCCATTATATGCTACTCATTATCTACATCAATTGGTATACCCTATAGGCCAACGGAAATAGGATAAATAAAGCCTACTTCTGACAAAGTTAAAAAATTAAATAGTAAACTCTTATTAAAATGATAGCTAAATCTTTATCAGGTCAATCAAATAGCAATCCCATTAAAAATAATCTAAAAAAACAAACAGCTCCTTATTTAAAAGTTTTGAAAAGAAAAAGTTCTGATATAAAAGCACATTCATTACAAAAATAGCAGCCTAGAAATAGGAACAAACAAAGATATAATGCCTCACGTCACCATATCATATTAAAAAACTACCGAGATTGCAATCTAACAATCAAAAACAAGCCAGCATAACAACTAAAATACCTAACAAAAGCAATATATTGATTTCTAACGATAATCTAGCGTTATTTATATTGAATTAGACCTCCGAATATCGTAAGATTCTCTCATTTCATCTCAATAAGACTCATAAAGTTTCACATAAGAAATTATATGATAAAGCGCTGCTTTTTATAAAATAAACACCTTTCAAAGGATTCAAAAATCATGGTTAATAAATAGTTATGATTTATTTCTATTTTTTATATTGAAAGGATTTTATAATGACTGAAATGATATTCTTTTGACAGACCGTAAAAGTGCAAAACTGTTTCATATGAGTATTTCAACATTCCAGCGTCATGTAACCAATGGATCTCTCCCAAAATCTTTAAAACTTGTTTTTTATCGCGTTGGTTACAATCGAATCTTATCAAGATAATCGAGCAAGCTAAACAGAAACATTATAACGACGCAGCATAAAAAGAAAACCTTTTCACGTAAAAATGGACAAAACTTTTCATTTTCACATGAAGCTTATGAAGTGAAAAATCCATCCTGTGACGCAAATAACAGAATAAAAAATTATGTTTTCTTTTATGAATGCTCAGGCATTAACAAATGCTTTGCGTGGTGTCTAGCATGGGCGCGTTATGGAACAAGTCCTATTGTCCAGCTCATGATGATAGGCTACCTAGTTTATCCCTCGTCAATAGCCCTATATTATAAGACATAAAACACGAATAAATTAGGAAAAAAATCAAAAAATTTCAAAAGCGAGAGGTTGTTTTATTATTTTTGATAACTTCTGTAATCGTCCAAAAGGACGTTCTCCTAATAATCCAGCGTAATTCTTTGGGATCTGCAGGATAATATGATCTGCTTTTCTATGCCACAATAAATGAGGTAAAATTCCTGCAACAGAAGCACTGAAAAGATGAGCAATACGCATAGTTTCGCCAAGAATACGTGCTTTTTTAATTATATTTTGAGTTGCTAATTGAAAAATGGGAAGAGATTCTTTATCAACCAATAAACTCGTATTGCGAAAAAAAACAGCAAGCGCCGCGTAAAGGCGCCCTTCATGAGAAATTCCTGGATAAGATCCTAAAGCTATTTGATTTGCTGCTTCATTACCTCGATAATCTGGATGTATACGCCAACCAATATCCGCAAGAAGACAAGCGGCTTGACGATAACGGCATTCATTTTCCGTTTCTGAAATTCCAAAAACTTCAAAAGCATTCGTCGTAAAATCAATGAGTTCTTCTGCTTGTTTTGGTGAACGTGCCCGTAAAATAGCCATTTCTGTGCATGCTGCAATGAGAGGATCTGAAAGTCGAATCGCCTGCGGCAATCGTGAGTAAAGAAAACCTTCACGAACGCCAGCACCAGAAAAGATTATCTTTTCAAACTCCATACACTGAATGAGTTCAATAAGAACTATTGCTCCATAAGATAAAAGTTTTCGACGGTTCTGAGAAACCGCTGCAATCCCTCTCATATTATCAATATTGCCACGTGCTACAAGACGTAAAAAGTTCTCCATTTCAACAGCATCAACTTCATAGCCATGCATAACAGGAAGCCGATAGTGTTTCATTGCCATATGGAGTTTTGCCAAATTACGCCATGTCCCCCCTACTGCATAAAAATAACGTGCTATACCTTTACGAGTACGAACAACAGACGATTTATAAAATTGCTCATGTACAATTTTTGTAGCTACAGCACTATCATTATTTGACATATACTGTAGCCTTAAACCACCCAATGGGAGCGTTATCCCTTCACCAACATCAGAATGATCAATATCAATCAGCTCAAGACTTCCACCACCAAGATCCCCAGAAATACCTTTTGGTTGATAAAAAGTAGACACAACTCCATATGCTGAATACATAGCTTCTTCACTTCCTGAAAGAAGATATATTTTATTTTGCAAAATATCTTCAGCATGCTGAATAAATGCTACGCCATTCTGTGCATCTCGTGCTGCTGCTGTTGCTAAAGTATAGACCTCATCTGCCCCAATCTGTCGACAAAGCGTACGAAACCGTTTCAGTGTTTGCAACGCCATTTTCATCGATTTTTCTTCTAAAAATCCTGTTTTCGCCACACCATGACCGAGACCACAAAGAATCTTTTCATTAAATAAAACTGTTGGTGATCGAACAAGCCCCTCATAAATAACCAACCGAACAGAATTTGAGCCAATGTCAATAACAGCAACAGGCTTACGCCCTTTTAACCGACCTTGAGCATCTCTATATGTCATTGGATTTTAGTCTTTATGTATTTCGGCTCGTTGCCGATGCAACGCAACCAAGCGCGAAACAGAAGACTCAAAAGACTCATTTTCCCCCGCAAAACTTGTATTGGCCATAAAATACTCCTGCGCATTAAATAGACTTTCACCTATCTGCGGTGTAATACGTTTTGATGTTCCATCCTTAAGTATATCAAAGCTTTGTTGATTATCAATGATATTAGCTAACATAATCTGTAAAAGAATTTTTTGACGCACTATTTTATTAAAAACCGGAACCAATATTTCAATACGATAGTCCAAATTACGAGGCATCATATCAGCAGAGCCTAAGTAAACGAGTGCATTTTCATTAGGCAAATCTTGACCATTCCCAAAACAAAAAATGCGACTATGTTCAAGAAAACGCCCGACAATTGATTTTACACGAATATTATCCGAAATTCCTAGAATACCAGGACGTAAACAACATATCCCCCGCACAACCAAATCAATTTGCACCCCTGCTTGACTGGCACGATATAAAGCATCAATAATTTCAGGATCAACCAATGCATTAACTTTCATCCAAATAGCAGCAAACCTTCCCTGTTGTGCATGAACAATTTCTCCCTCAATATGCTCTAAGATACGACCACGCAATGTTAAGGGTGAAAAAGCAATCTTCATTGTTTCATTTGGACGCTCATATTGCGCAATATAATTGAACAATAACGCAACATCATGAGCGATATCATCGTCCGTGGAAAAAAAAGAAAGATCGGTATAAGTTTTAGCGTTAATGGGATGATAATTTCCTGTCCCAAGATGAACATAAGAGCGAAGACGTTTTCCCTCACGTCTCACAGCTAATGACATCTTAGCATGCGTTTTTAATGCAATAAAACCAAAAATAACTTGAACCCCAGCACATTCAAGATCCCGGGACCAACGAATATTTGCTTCCTCATCAAAACGTGCTTTAAGTTCTACCAAAGCAGTCACAGACTTTCCCTGTTCAGCTGCTTCAATCAAAGCGCCAACAATTGGACTATCATTTGATGTACGATAAAGTGTTTGTTTGATTTCCACAACATCAGGATCGCAAGCAGCTTGACGTAAAAATTGGACAACAACATCAAATGTCTCATAGGGGTGATGAATCACAATATCATTTTCACGAATAGCCGCAAAACAATCTCCTTTATGTTCACGAATACATTCTGGAACACGAGAAATATAAGGAATAAATTTGAGATCATCACGGGGAATAGAAACAATTTCTGATACCGTATTAAGCGCTAAAAATCCATCAAGAACATTAATACAATTATCAGGAACAGCGAGACTATTCGCTATAAATTGGCGTAAACTCTCTGGCATTTTTGCGTCAAACTCAACTCGAATAACCTGCCCACGGCGCCGCCTTTTAAGAGCAGTTTCAAAAAAATGAACAAGATCCTCAGCTTCTTCTTCTACTTCAATATCACTATCTCGGATTACTCTAAATGTACCAATTTCTTTAACCTCATAGTTAGGAAATACATATTTAATAAAAAGGCAAATAACATCTTCGGATGCAATAAAACGAAAATGATTGCCTTCTTGAGGAAGAAGAATAAAACGCCTTAAAAGCATTGAAATAGACAACAACACTGTGTGTGAGTTCTGATCAGTTTCTCCAGACAATTGAAGCGCAATAGAAAGCCCTAAATTAGGAATAAATGGAAAAGGATGAGTAGAATCAACAGGCAAAGGTTTTAAAACAGGAAAAATTGTCTCAAGAAAATATTTTTCAAGCCATGACTTTTCAATTTCTGAAAGATCATCAGAACAAATAATTTCAATATCATTCTTTTTTAATTCATCACGTAAAACATTTAATTCTCGTAGTTGGTGAGCCTGCAGCTTTGAAATCTCAGCTAATACAATATCAAGTTGTTCCTGTGGAGTGTGCCCATCTGCACTGCACGCTGTAACGCGAGCACGAATTTGAGCTGCTAGTCCTGCAACACGAACCATAAAAAACTCATCAAGATTTGCAGCTGAAATAGAAAGAAATTGTAGACGTTCTAATAAAGGATGTTTCGAATTAGCCGCTTCCATCAAAACACGATTATTAAATTGTAGCCATGAAAACTCTCGATTAATAAACCGTACCGGATTTTTCATTGTTATATTCGATATAGAAATTTTATCTACCACCCTCTGTTCCATATATCCTAAATAATTTTCTTTTACATTTTCTAAAATCCCTGACGAAATATCTCACATAATATTTGATAATATGTTATCATCATAATAATATATCAATGCCTAACTTCCCTCATCATTTTTCCATTTAATATTTTAAAATACTTGGAATTATTGCTATGCGCAAAGCACTAAAAGTAAAACAACTATTCTAATATAGCATAAAAGAAGAGAAATTTGTCTTAAAAAGCAGCTTGCATTATTCTACGCTTTATTACAAACTCACGCCTATAAAATAGAAGAGCCCAATCATAGCTGATGAGAAAATTTATTCTGGAGTTTGTACGCCATGTCTGATCACAACATTCCTCATTTTCAAAATGACCTTGGATATAAAACAATCGAAATTGGTGTGAAAGAATTTATGTGTGTAGGCGCTACACAACCATTCGATCATCCTCATATCTTTATCGACATGGGAACAGCAGATGAGAAAATTTGCCCTTACTGCTCAACCCTTTATCGTTATGTTCCCTCACTATCATACAATCAAACAAACCCAACAGGATGCTTATATAATCCAGAAAAGCTATTATAATTGCGTTTTTTGGCTTTCTTAATAACTACTCTTTTAATTCTGCTTGTTTAATATGAAATCATTTGTAGAACAATCACCCATCATCGTTGGGGGAGGAATTGCTGGTTTAAGCACCGCTTTAGCACTCGCTCATAAAGGAATTGCAAGCACCATTATCGAAAAGTGTAAGCAACTTGAAACGATAGGCGCTGGTATTCAACTGACACCAAATGCAACATCTATTCTTGCTCGCTGGAAACTTCTTAACAAACTCTCTGAAGTCGCGACAATCCCACATTTTTTTGAGTTAAAAGATGGATTATCTTTAAAAATACATCTACGGGCTCATCTTATTAATCTAACAGAAAAATATTGGAAAGCCCCTTATCTGACGATTCACCGCGCGGCTTTACAAAAAATTTTATATAATGCAGTGATTGAAAATCCTTTGATCAAATACAAAGCAGGCGAAACGATTTTATCTTCTACCCAATCTGCAAGCAACATTAAAATCACGACAATAAAAACAGATACGGCAACAGAACAGCTTTATTCAACGCCCCTCCTGATCGGATGTGATGGCGTTTGGTCAACATTACGGCAACAATCTCCTTTTCATGAAAAAGCAAATTTTAGTGGCTTTATTGCTTGGCGTGCAACAACAACATCTGATAATCTTCCTCAAAACTTTCGTTCTTCATTGCAAAATATGAAGACAATTACGGCTTGGATGGGATCAAAAAATCATCTTGTTGTCTACCCCATTCAATCGTCAGAAAAAATTTTTAATTTTGTCGCCATTACGCATGGAGAAAATTCAAAAGAAGGATGGGCCCATAAAGGAGATAAAGAAAAACTCAAATCTCTTTTTAAAGATTGGAATTCAAAAATCTTAGAAATCTTTGATCATATTGATGAATGGAGCTATTGGCCACTCTTTCAAATGAAACAAAATCGTTTTATCGGTTTAGAGAGACAAGTATTTGTTGGCGATTGCGCACATGCTGCCTTACCTTTTGCAGCACAAGGTGCCGCTATGGCAATCGAAGATGCCGCCACATTAGCAAAAGCACTTTCATTGAAAGATTTTTCATTAACGAAAGCACTTTCGCTTTACGAAACAATACGCACCCCCCGTATTGCAGCAGTAAAAAAACGCGCAGATTTCAATAGATTAGCCTATCACGCAACCGGTCCCATAGCAATTGCACGCAATCTCATGATGAAAATTCGTACACCAGAGAGCATTATGTCAGATCTCAATTGGCTTTACATGTATGATGCGATGAATTCTATAAAAAATAATGATAAAAACTTATAAAATTCTTCCGGCACTTTGAATATTACGAAAGAACGAGATTTTTTTAATTTTATGACACTAAAAAATATCATAATTTACTCAAATAAAAGCAATATTTTTCGAAATCTACAATCCGATTTTAAAAGCTCAATTTTTAGCTCTCCTAAAAGCAAAAACACCACTCAAAATCAGCTCCCATCTTTAATCTTTCTTTAACTCAATTCTACATCAACAACACCCTGAATTAATTTCATAGCATTTGCGACATGTGAATTTACCTTATATCGCTTAGGAAGCGCAATTTCGACTTCTCGCAATTCATCCTCTTGAATTAAAATAAGCCCAACCTCTCCATTCCCCCCAAGATTTAAATTTTGTTCAATTTGTGGAAGCATATCAACTGTTTTTATAAAGAGACGCATCATTTTATGCTGTTGTAATGATTCATTTTCCAAAGACTGAATTGTTTCAATTCGCAAACTAACTCCTTCAGAACGATTTTCTGCGCTCACCGTAATAATAAAAGATTTTCCGGGTTCTAGCATCTCTTCATAATCCGAGAGTGCCTCAGAAAAGAGAACTGCTTCATATTGTCCACTTGTATCAGAAAAATGAATAATTCCCATTTTTTTACCAGATTTTGTTTTGCGCACGCTTTTTCCCACAACAGTTCCAGCAAGCCGTGCAGCTGTTGCTCCCCCTTTAACGGCATTGGCAAAATTACCCCAAGTCTGAATGCGTTTTTTGTCCAGAATAGCTTGATACTCCTCCAAAGGATGCGCAGAAAAGTAAAAACCTATAGCTTGAAATTCTCGATAAAGTTTCTCAGCCGGCAACCAAGGGGTTGTTTGCGATAAAATCAATGGTTCTTTTAATCCGCCTGCCATTCCAAATATATCAACCTGCCCGCTAGAATTGTCATCGAGAATACGAAGTGCACGCGCATGAAGGGTTCCAAGATTGGCTAATAAAACCTCACGTGCAATGTTAAAACAATCAAAAGCACCAGCACAAACTAAACTTTCCATCGCACGCTTATTAACAATACGAGGATCAACGCGCGCACAAAAATCTTCCAAATCCTTAAAAATCTTATTCCCACGACAAGAAACAATATGATCTACAACAGTTTCTCCCACACCTTTAATGGCAGCAAGAGAATAATAAATACTGTTATCACCAACCTCAAAAACACGATGAGATGTTTGTATAGAAGGTGCAATAACTTCAATACCCAACCTTAATGCTTCGCGTCGAAAATCATTGAGCTTATCTGTATTCGTCATATCATATGTCATTGAAGCAGCTAAAAACTCAACGGGATAGTTTGCTTTCATATAAGCTGTTTGGTAAGAAACAATTGCATAAGCAGCAGCGTGCGATTTATTAAAACCATAATCGGCAAATTTTGCTAAAAGATCAAAGATAATATCAGCTTGATCTTTATCCACACCACCTGCAACAGCTCCATTGATAAAACGCGTACGCTGTTTTTGCATTTCAGCATGAATTTTTTTCCCCATAGCACGACGTAGTAAATCAGCTTCTCCAAGCGAATAGCCAGCAAGAACCTGAGCAATCTGCATCACCTGTTCTTGATAGACAATAACACCTTGTGTTTCTTTAATCAGATGATCTATCTTAGGATGAATAGAAGAAATTTCCTCTTCCCCATGTTTGCGTGCATTATAGGTTGGAATATTCTCCATTGGACCTGGACGATAAAGTGCAACCAGCGCAATAATATCTTCAATACGGTCTGGCTTCATTCCAATCAACGCCTTGCGCATACCAGAACTTTCCACCTGAAACACGCCAACCGTTTCACCACGTGCCATCATAGCATAGGTTGCTTCATCATTCAGAGGAATATTTGATAAATCTATTTTAGTCCCCTTTCTGGCAACAAAATCGACTGCCATTTTCAAAACAGTAAGCGTTTTTAATCCAAGAAAATCAAATTTTACCAGCCCCGCCTGTTCCACATATTTCATGTTAAATTGTGTAACAGGCATATCAGAACGAGGATCACGATACATCGGGACAAGCTCCCAAAGTGGACGATCTCCGATAACAATCCCAGCAGCATGAGTTGAAGCATGACGATAAAGTCCCTCCAACTGAAGTGCTATATCTAATGTGCGGACAACAACGGGATCTTTTTTCTTTTCCTCTTCAAATTTAGGTTCATCCTTAATAGCATCAGCTAATTCTACCTGACTTCCTGGCGTGGCAGGAATTAATTTTGTAAGATAATCCACCTGACGATAAGGAACTTCTAAAACACGCCCCACATCACGCAAAACTGCACGTGCCTGTAACTTACCAAAGGTAATAATTTGAGCAACTTGATCACGTCCATATTTTTTTTGAACATATTGAATAACTTCTTCGCGCCGCTCTTGACAAAAGTCGATATCAAAATCTGGCATCGAAACACGATCTGGGTTGAGAAAACGTTCAAAGAGAAGAGAAAACCGCAAGGGATCCACATCAGTAATTGTCAATGCATAAGCAACAAGTGAACCAGCACCAGAACCCCGTCCTGGTCCAACAGGAATGTCATGAACCTTTGCCCATTTTATGAAATCTGAAACGATAAGAAAATATCCAGAAAATTGCATACGCGTAATAACTGAAATTTCATAATCAAGCCGCTGTTCATAATCTGCAATCGTATACCCTTCAGCCAACCCTATTGTTTCAAGCCGCATCTTCAAACCAGCTTTAGCCTGATTTAACAACTCACTATCTTCTATTTCTAAAGTAGTTTCTGAATTAACAGATTGTTCTATAAAACGAGGCAATATCGGTTTTCGAAGAGGCGAGGCAATATGACAACGCAATGCAATTTCAACACTATTTTCCAAAGCTTCTGGAAGATCAGAAAACAGTGTAACCATTTCATCTTGTGACTTCAAATAATGATCTGGCGTCACACGTTTGCGATCTGGATTAGAGACAATTTGTCCTTCTGAAACAGCCATCAGCGCATCATGCGCTTCATACCCTTCTCTTTTCAGAAAAAAGGCTTCATTCGTTGCAACAAGAGGAATTTCATGCGCATAAGCCAATTCAATAAGATCAGCTTCTACACTCCGGTCATAAGAACTATGCCGTTGTAACTCCACATAAAGACGATCCGCAAAAGATTTTTTCAAATAAATTAAGCGCTCAACAGCGTGTTCTTTTTTCTCTTCCGCCAAAGAAAGATTAATAGGTCCTCCCTTTCCACCCGTTAAAGCGATTATTCCTTCACTGTGTTCTGACAACCAATCAGCTTTAATATGAGGAGGATCAGTATCACACTTATCAAGATAAGCACGGCTCACAAGACGAACCAAATGAGCATAACCGGTTTCGCTAGCTGCCAAAAGAACAATAGAGCAAAAATCAGAAGGATTACGCCATTTAGCCAAACGTGAATGATCATTTTCATCACAAAAATCAACAGTAAGCTGACAACCAATAATAGGTTGGACCCCATGAGAAAGACAATGCTGTGAAAATTCCAAAGCACCAAATAAATTATTGGTATCGGTAATAGCAACCGCTGGTGCATGATCTGAAATCGTCTGTTGAATAATTTGGGGGATTTTTAAAGCCCCTTCGAGCAAGGAATAAGCTGAATGCACTCTCAAATGAATAAAGCGAGGAAGAGAATTTTTGTTCTCTTGCATTTGCATTTTATTTTTTACCACTCTCACAATTTCCCACTACAAAATAAATGCTAAACAGCAGCCCTTATAAAAGAAAAAACTTCTGTTTATCATCAAACTTTAAAGCTATAAATTCATCATCCTACATAGGAGCAATATCCCAATTTTATTAATATTTATAAGAGAGTTCTATCAAGAAAATGCTTCTATTCACAGCAAATAAACACCTAAAATAAAAAGAAAAACAATATACCTCATCTAAGCACTTTAATTTTTGACCATTTAATTGTATTTTTCTTTAAATATTAATTTCTCTTCCTAAAGTTCAATGTGTAAATAAAGCAACCTCCTCTTTATGACTTTATCCCCAAAAAGCTCTTCTAAAGGTCTAGAAAAAACAAAAAGGGCAGGTTAAATTTGCTCATGCCTCCAAGTCTTCTTACCCCACTTTTTAATTCTATCCGAACTCTTTCTGGTATTACACCTAAAGTCTATGGTTTATTGACCAAACTCTTAGATGTTAATCCCACACAACGCGAAGCAACCCTTATTGACCTTCTTCAATTAATGCCCCATTCCGTTATAGACCGCAGAATGCGTCCCAACATTACTTGTGCAAAAGAAGGAGATACTGTTACGCTCGAAATTATCATCGATCAGCATCAACCACCACCCCGTGGTCACAACCGAATTCCCTATCGTGTTATTGCCCATGATCAGACAGGAAAAATAAATTTAGTCTTTTTTCATGCTCAACCTCTTTGGCTAAAAAAACAACTCCCCGAAGGAAAAAAAGTCATTATATCAGGAAAAGTTGAATGGTTTAATGGACAGCTTTCAATGGCGCATCCAGACTATATTGCCCCAAGCGAACAATCAAATCAGATACCTCTCATCGAACCTGTCTATCCCTCTACTGCAGGACTAACTGTAAAGACACTAAGACGCGCCATACAAAACGCTCTTGATTTTATTCCTCTTCTACCAGAATGGATAGATGAAAATGTAAAAAAGCAGCAAAATTTTCCTTCTTTTTCTGTTGCTTTACGCCGTATCCATGCGCCCATTAACCCCAATGATCTATCCTTAGAAAGTACAGCACGCAAACGTCTTGCCTATGATGAATTGCTCGCTTGTCAATTGGCACTAGGACTCGTGCGTTTGAAAACTAAATCTCTTGTTGGCACTTCTCGACCATCAACAGGAATTTATACTAAAAAATTGCTCAATATCCTCCCCTTTCAACTCACAACCGGACAAAAAAAAGCAGTAGAAGATATCGCAAATGATCTTGCTTCACCAGAACCGATGCTAAGACTACTTCAAGGTGATGTAGGCGCAGGAAAAACTGTTGTTGCATTGATGGCAATGGCACAAATTGCTGAAAATTCAGGACAATCAGCTTTAATGGCACCAACTGAAGTGCTTGCTAGGCAACATTTTGCCACCATCGCTCCTCTTGCCAAAAAGGTCGGATTACAAACAACGCTTTTAACAGGACGAGAAAAAGGGAAATTGCGGACAAATATCGTGAATGATATTCTGTCAGGTCAAGTTTCTATTGTCATCGGAACCCATGCTCTCATACAAAACAGTGTTACTTATAATAATCTCGCTTTAACCATTATCGATGAACAACACCGTTTTGGTGTCCATCAACGTATCGCTCTTACAGAAAAAGGTAATAAAGCTGATATGCTGGTTATGACCGCCACGCCCATTCCGCGCACACTTGTCTTAACAGCTTTTGGTGATATGGATGTATCTAAAATTACCGAAAAACCAATGGGACGACAACCCATTACAACAGCAACGCTTTCTTTGAAACGTCTTCATGAGCTTATAGAGAGAATCGCAATTGCATTAGAAAAAGGAGAGAAGCTCTATTGGATTTGTCCTTTAGTGGAGGAATCGACAGCTCTTGATCTCACTTCAATTGAAAACCGCTTTGCATTTCTCCATGAGTGCTTTGGAGCACACGTTGGTATGATCCATGGAAAAATGTCTACAGCAGAAAAAGAAGCCGCTATGGCATCTTTTAAATGTGGAAATACACGTATTTTAGTTGCAACCACAGTCATTGAAGTGGGAGTAGATATTCCAGATGCTTCGATCATTATCATCGAACACGCGGAACATTTTGGCCTTTCACAATTGCACCAATTACGTGGACGTGTAGGACGAGGCGATAAAAAATCTTCCTGCATTTTGCTCTATAAAGATCCACTGACTAAAACAGCAGCAACACGCCTTAATATTATCCGCAATACAGAAGATGGTTTTGAAATCGCTGAAGAAGATTGGCGCCTACGAGGCGAAGGAGAGCTTTTAGGTACAAAACAATCCGGAGTCCCAGAATTTCATATAGCAAACCTTGCTGTTCATAGCGATCTTTTGTCAATGGCAAGAAAAGATGCTCGTTTATTTTTACAACGCGATCCTCATCTTTCTTCTGAGCAAGGACAAGCTTTACGGTTGCTCCTTTATCTTTTCGGACACAACGATGCTGCACGCCTCTTACGAGCAGGATAATAAAGACCCTCTAATAAAAAACTTAAATACTTTTCTGTTTAAATATGGTTTTCTCTCTTAGAATTACCCATAAATGATCTACGCAGTCTCTTACCATCTTTATGCTTCATGAACGAATAATAAATCAACAGCACTATCTTCTCTCTCAATCTGAATTATTCTTGCATTAAAACAGTAGAAGCAATATTGCGTCTTTTTTTACCATTATGTTCACATAGCTGATCCATTTTTTGATAGGTAAGAAGATATTTTTTGTTTTATCGTAAAGGATTGAGAAAGAAAAAAACTGTCTACAGCATTCTCGTTCAACAGAGAAAAATGGAAAAATAAGCTTTATTATAAATCAATTTCTTACACTTGATTATTCTTCAAAAGATTCAAAAATATACTTTTATTCAACCGTGACTGATTTTGCTAAATTACGGGGTTGATCAACATCTGTTCCTAATAAAACAGCCGTATGATAAGCGATTAACTGAACAGGGAGTGCATAAATAATAGGAGAAATAAATTCTGGAACATCTGGCAAAGTGATCGTTGATAAAGTCTTAAGAAAAGCCACCTCTGCTCCTTTTTTATCGGTTATTAAAATAATACGACCATTACGCGCTACCACTTCTTGCATATTAGAAAAAGTTTTTTCAAACCACCGATCATAAGGTGCAACAACAATAACGGGTATTGTCTCATCCACCAGAGCAATTGGTCCATGCTTTAATTCACCTGCCGCATAACCTTCAGCATGAATATAAGAAAGCTCTTTCAGTTTAAGAGCTCCCTCCAAAGCAATCGGATAAGAAGTTCCACGTCCCAGATAAAGAACACTTTTTGCATTCACCAAATCACGACAAATACATTCAATTTTTCTCTCTAATTTTAAGACCTCATTTAAAATACGTGGAACTTCTGCCAACTGTTGAACCAGTTTCTTTTCCATTTGAGCCGAGAGATAGCCACGTTGTTTAGCAGCACTAAGAGCGAGTGAAGCAAGCGTTGCCAATTGACAGGTAAAAGCTTTTGTTGAAGCAACACCTATTTCCGGTCCGGCAAGTGTTGGGAGAATAAAATCAGCCTCCCTTGCCATTGTTGATTGCTCTACATTCACAATTGTTGCTGTTTTTACACCCCGCTCACGACAATAACGCAAAGAAGCCAATGTATCAGCTGTCTCACCAGATTGAGAAACAAACAGCGATAACACATCAGACGTTATAGGAGGTTCACGATAACGAAACTCCGAAGCAACATCATTATCAACACTTAAAGCGGCAAATTTCTCAAACCAATAGCGCGCAACTAAGGTTGAATAATAAGCCGTTCCACAACTCGCAAAAAGAAGCCGATGAATATTTTTCCAATCAATCAAATTCTCAAGCGGTCTAACGACATAATTTCCAAGGTCAAGATAATGCGCCAAATTATGAGAAATCACTTCAGGTTGTTCAAACATTTCCTTGTGCATAAAATGACGATGATTACCCTTAGAAATCAATAAAGCCCCTTCGAGTAATGTCGTCACAGGACGTTTTACCGGTTGGTTGTTAGCATCATAAATTGTAACACCCTCCCGTGTGAGAACAGCCCAATCCCCATCTTCCATATAGCTAATATAATCAACGAATGGTGCCAAAGCAATCGCATCTGAACCCACAAAAAATTCATCTTTTCCATAACCAATTGCCAGAGGTGGACCAGAACAAGCAGCAATCATAAGGTTATCTTCACCTTCGAAAATAAGAGCAATAGCAAAAGCCCCCTGCAGCCTTTTCCAACTAGTACGCATAGCTTCTTGCGGAGAAAGACCATCTTTTAATGCACGCGTTATTAAATGTGCAATAACTTCCGTATCCGTCTCTGTTTCAAAGATACAACCATCCTCTATGAGTTCCTTTTGCAATTCTACAAAATTTTCAATAATACCATTATGAACAATCGCAAGCTTTTCAGTCACATGGGGATGCGCATTGCGTTCAACAGCAATTCCATGCGTAGCCCAACGGGTATGACCAATCCCTAAACTTCCCTCCAGAGGTGTTTTTTTTAATTTTTCTTCTAAATGAACAAGCTTCCCCTCAGCACGTACACGATAAAGATGCCCATTATGGACTGTTGCCACCCCAGATGAATCATACCCTCTATATTCAAGACGTTTTAACCCCTCAACCAAAAAGGACGTAACACACCTCTTTCCAAGAATTCCAATAATTCCACACATTAAAAAGCTCCAACCCTCATCTTAAGATTTAAATCTTATAAAACAATCCAACAGCCTTTATTTAAAACTATAAATAATAAAATAATTCAAACATGGAGTACGGCAATCTTTAAGAATAAACATCCTATCCATCGTTAGATTAACACGAAACAAAGGAATAGACTGAAAATAATCATTTTTTCTGTTTGTTTTCTAACAAGCGCTCTCGAAATTTTGTCGCATAGCCCTCTTTTATAACCTGTCGTGCACGCCCAAAAGCCATACTGTTCATAGGAATATTTTCAGTAATAACACTTCCTGAAGCAACATAAGAGCCATCCCCTATTACCAATGGGGAAACAAGTGCCGTATTAGACCCAACAAAAGCATGATCACCAATTATGGTTTTATATTTGTTAAATCCATCATAATTACAAGTAATCGTACCAGCTCCAATATTGGTATGTGCACCAATTTCGGCATCACCAATATAACTTAAATGATTGATTTTAGAAGATTCTCCTACCTTAGCTTGTTTGACTTCACAAAAATTTCCAATCTTTACGGACTTCGCCAACTCTGTTCCTGGACGCAAACGTGCATAGGGACCAATCTGTGCATCCTTACCAACCACAGCACCCTCGAGATAACTAAATGCATGAATAACAGCACCAGATTGTACTTTCACGCTTAATCCAAAATAAACATTTGGTTCTATCACCACCCCTGGTTCAATTTCTGTATCATAAGAAAAATAGAGTGTTTCTGGTTTTAAGAGTGTAACACCCGATAACATTAAATCGCGCGCTTTACGTTTTTGCCACAAAGAATCAGCCTCAGAAAGCTCAAGACTGTTGTTAATTCCTACAATATCTTCAAAAGGAACTTCAACAACACGCACATCTAATCCTTCGCGTATTGCAAGAGCAGCAATATCTGTTAAATAATATTCTTTTTTCACATTGTTATTACCAACCTTCTCTAAAAGAGAAAGTGCAAGTTTTCCACGCATAGCGAGTATTCCACCGTTACAAAAAGAAATCTTTTTTTCTTCATCGCTAGCGTCTTTTTCTTCTACAATTGCGATCAATTGACCATTTTTCTCGAGAAGACGCCCATAACCTGTTGGATTTTGGGTATGAAAACCTGCAAAAACAACATCTGCTCCATCAGCAAGCTGTGCACGCATTTGGTTCAATGAATCTTGCTGAATGAGAGGCGTATCCCCAAAAACAATGAGAACATCATCCACTTCCTTTTGCAAAGCTAAACGAGCAGATAAAACAGCATGAGCTGTTCCTAAACGCTCTTTTTGTTCAAAAATCATCGCATCTTTTACAAATGACTGAACAACGTGCGTAACCTCCTTAGCACCAAATCCTACAACGACTGCTAATTGTGAAGAGCCTGCCAATTCTATTTGTTTTAGAACATGGCATATAAGAGGCAATCCAGCAATTTTATGAAGTACCTTAGGCAGAGACGATTTCATGCGCGTCCCCTCACCTGCAGCAAGAACAATAGAAAGACAACTTCTAACCATAGAAACACATAAGACTAACGAGAAAATCCAAAAAAATTCATAATATCGTGCCAACGAATATCTTCAATATAACTCAACGAAGGATAATGTTCTAAAAGCCAAAATGAAAGATCCTGCATAGAGCCTGTTAAAAACAAAATCCCTGTAAGAATAAGAAAAACACCAATAATTTTTTCAACTTTTCCTAAATGAATACGAAAAGCTCCTAAAAATCGCATAAAACTGCTCGAAAATAAAGCTGCCAAAATAAAAGGAATAGCAAGACCTAATGCATAAACCGCTAATAGAACAGCTCCCTCTCCCACAGTTTCTTTTGTTCCAGCAAGCGTTATAATAGGGCCTAAAATGGGGCCAATACACGGTGTCCAACCAAAAGCGAAAGCTAACCCAATAATATACGCGCCTAAAGGACCAGAAGGTGTTTTTTTGGTCTGAAAACGCGCTTCACGGAATAAAAAAGCGATCTTGAAAATCCCCAAAAAATTTAAACCAAAAATAATAATGACAATTCCAGCAGCAAGGGCGAACCAATCACGATAATAACCGATGAATTTCCCAATTGTGCTAGCACTGGCACCTAAAGCAACAAAAACAGTCGTAAACCCGAGAACAAAAGCAATAACAGAAGACAATAAAGCCCACCGTACAAAGACTTTCTCATCACGATTTTTTGAACGAAAATCATCAATACCAACACCTGCCATATAGCAGAAATAAGGAGGAACTAATGGCAAAACGCAGGGCGACAAAAAAGAGAGTGCCCCAGCAAAAAACACACCAACTGTTGAAATTTCAATCAAAACTCATACCCCGTCTCTCATCATAGTTTACCCCCATGAACAACAATCAATCCACATCTTCATCAATTCGTTGCATATTTTGCTCATTCGCCACCACACTTATATCTTCATCATGACCAGAAACGACTGAAAAAACTTTTTGATAGATTTTATCTTTATTTTTAGCAATTGCAATATACTCTCCCTCCGCTAACACGAGTGAAACATAAGCACCAACTGTTTCATAAACGATATCACCAGAATCATTGGCAAGAGACCAACTTGTATCTGCAAGCGCTTCCCCTCCTTCTTGTCGTACCAGCTTTAAGACAATCTGAGCAGCCTGATGTTCAAGGGTAACTTCTGTCATTTTACCAGCATCCACTTGAATATCCGAACGAGCCGTCGCATTAATAGAACCATAATGGGAAGCAACATGGTAGCGGCCAGCTTTTAAACGCACAACTGATTGGGGTTTAACATTTGATAAAATCACCCCCGTATCATCATTTTCTTTTTCATCCTCATAAATGGTAAAACGTAATTCCTTTTCATTCATTACACCATTGAGCAGTGTTGCATTTAAAATGACTCCACCAGCCTCAAGATTAAAGTTTTTTACAAGACTCTGTCCATTTTTTAAACGAATATGGCGCACAGCACTCATATGACCAAATGAGACATGAACAAGATAATTTCCTGGTTCGAGATCAAAACGCGCACTTCCCCCCTTATAGGTTGCCACTAATGGTAATTTATTATCAATCCCTAGAATAGGGGCATAAACCCGCCAGACAAGCCCTTTTTCAATATCCGGATGACTATTTGTTAATCGAGCATTCAAAATGAGTTGTGTTTGAGATGCTACATTTTCTTTTTCCTGCTCTTGAGACTTTACAATAAAACTCCTTGATTGTCCCTGCTGCTGATCTTTCCCTTCTCCTTCTTCAGAAAAAGCACAGTGGCTCCAGATCAATAAAGTAAGCACCACGCACAACCATACACATCGGTGCACTATTTTTATAAGAATACCCATTCTCACATTGTTGACCAACATGATATTTTTTTCAAGAAACAATATCACAAAGCCATCATTTTAAATTGAAAAACTCACACCACAACCACATGATGAAACAGCATTGGGATTGTGGATTTGAAAAGACTGCCCCATAAGATCATCAACAAAATCAATCTCAGCTCCTTCCATGAAAGGAAGTGATAGTAAATCAATAAACACAACAGCCCCATCTTTTGTGAGAACGAGGTCATCTTTACACATTTCAGAAACCAAGTCATATTTATAAGAAAAACCAGAACACCCACCACCTTCAACAGAAATACGCAATGCTATTTTATCGGGTTCACGCAAAAGTATCTGTGCAATTTTTTTGGCAGCAACATCTGAAATTTTCACATTCATTTTATATATCCTTGCATTAAACCATCAAGAAAGAGTATCCCATACTCAAAGAGCAGTTTATTTGTCATAAACCACTCTCAATTTTAAGATGATAATGGGCAACTTGCAATGGATATAGGCAATATCAACTTTAATTACCAATCTCGAGCAGTGTACAGTGCTCATCCGCAAACAAGCCGTGGTAGATTATTCCATGAAACGATGAGTACCACACGCTCACCTTTTCAACGAGATAGAGATCGTATTATCCATTCTAATGCATTTCGACGTCTTAAACATAAAACGCAAGTATTTATTGCTGACGAAAGCGATCATTATCGTACTCGCCTAACCCATTCCATAGAGGTCTCTCAAATTGCAAGAACATTAGCCCGTGCCCTTTGTCTTGATGAAGATCTTGCCGAAGCCATTGCCCTTGTTCACGACTTTGGACACACGCCCTTTGGCCATGCTGGAGAAGATGCACTTAATGAAGCCATGGTACATTATGGCGGCTTTGATCATAATGCACAAGCATTACGCATTGTCACAAAACTAGAACAGCGCTATGCAAATTTTGATGGACTTAACCTTACATGGGAAACCCTCGAAGGACTTGTAAAGCATAATGGTCCCCTTTTAGGTCCTCACGCGAAGAATAAGGAAGTTCCTATCGATATTTTACAATACAATGCAGAGCAAGACCTTGCACTCGATTGTTTTGCAGGACTAGAAGCGCAATGTGCTGCTATTGCAGATGATATCGCATACAATGCGCATGATATTGATGATGGTCTACGTTCGCAATTTTTAACACTCGATCAATTTGAACATGTTTCACTAACAGCAACAATATTAAAAGATATAACAGATGAGCATCCCCACCTCGACCAAGCGCGTCGCGGTTACACACTTGTACGAAGACAAATAACAACCATGGTTGAAGATGTTATCAAACAATCACAAGAAAATTTAGCACGCATCAAACCAACAAGCATAAACGATATTCACCAAGCAAAACAAACTATTGTCACCTTTTCACCGACAATGATCGTTTATGAAAAAGAACTAAAAAACTTTTTATTTAAAAATCTTTACTACCATGAACAAGTTCTTAGTCGTCGCAATGCAGCAAAATGCATTGTACAAAAATTATTCAATTGTTATTATGAAAATCCAAATACAATGCCTGAAAGTTGGCAGAGCAAAACAGTGCACTTAAAAAATCAAGAGTTAGCACGTTTGATTGCTGACTTTCTTTCAGGCATGACAGATCACTACGCTCTACGTGAATATCACCGTTTATTTGACCATACAGATAATTTCGTCTAATGGCTTTTGGCATCATCATGGAAGCTAAATATGAATATCTTTAAAAACTTCGAAAAAAAAATTAAGAGATCAATTGAATTATCTGATATAAAAGGAAAAAATGGAGAAGATCTAGATTTATCAAAAATCACTGTTGATCCTCCGCGTGATTCCTCCCATGGTCATTTATCAACCAATGCTGCTATGGTGCTTGCAAAATCTATTGGAATCAATCCACGTGCACTTGCAGATAAAATCATAGAACTTCTTAAAAATGATTCCTCTATCGAAAATATAGATGTTGCCGGTCCTGGTTTTATAAACATAAAGCTTACAAAATTATTTTGGCAAGATGCTATAAAATCCATGCTTGAATCAGGCACTTCTTATGGTCGTATTCCAATGGGACAAGGAAAACGCGTCAATGTTGAATATGTCTCAGCAAATCCGACAGGACCAATGCATGTAGGACACTGCCGCGGAGCGGTTGTTGGGGATGTTCTCTCCAATTTGCTACAATTTACGGGCTATAACATTACGAAAGAATATTATATCAATGATGCTGGTCAACAAATCGAAGTCCTCGCCCACTCTGTACTATTGCGCTATCGTGAGGCTCTTGGGCAAGAAATTAATGAAATTCCAGAAGGGCTATATCCTGGAGAATACTTGATACCATTGGGACAATCACTTGCTCAAGAGTTTGGTGACCAACTCCTCACGATGGATAAAGATGAAGCCTTATCTCTTGTGAAAGAACGTGCAATTCATGCAATGATGTCCATGATTCGCGAAGATTTGGCTGCTCTTAATATTTATCATGATATCTTTTTCTCTGAGCGAATGCTTTATGCAGATAATGCACGCGCCATTCGTAACACCATTAACGACCTCACTTTAAATGGTTATATCTACAAAGGAAAACTCCCCCCTCCCAAGGGACAAAATACAGAAGATTGGGAACCAAGTGAACAAACTTTGTTCCGTTCAACAAATGTTGGTGATGACCAAGACCGTGTTTTAGTCAAATCTGATGGTTCTTACACTTATTTTGCTGCTGATGTTGCTTATTTTCGGGATAAATTTAATCGTCATTTTGATGAAATGATTTATATTCTAGGCACAGACCATGCTGGCTATGTAAAGCGGCTAGAGGCAATGGCAAAAGCAATTTCTGGGGATAAAGCTAAATTAAGCGTCTTCTTATGTCAATTGGTAAAACTTTTTCGCAACGGTCATCCTGTACGCATGTCAAAAAGAGCGGGATCTTTTGTCACTCTACGGGATGTTGTCGAAGAGGTTGGGCGTGATCCTGTGCGTTTTATGATGTTATACCGTAAGTGTGAAGCACCTCTTGATTTTGATTTTGCAAAAGTAACAGAACAATCAAAAGATAACCCCATCTTTTACGTACAATATGCAAGTGCACGTTGTCACTCAGTCTTTCGTCAAGCACAAGAAGCGCTTCATATTAAAAGCTTTTCAAATGATACATTAATCGCCCATCTTCATCGATTAACAGATGACCATGAAATATTGTTAATACGCAAACTTTCTGAATATCCACGTATCATTGAACAGGCCGTCGTTCATAAGGAACCGCATCGATTAGCGTTTTATCTTTATGACCTTGCTTCCAGCTTTCACACCCATTGGAATAAAGGGAGTGAAAATCTCAATTTACGCTTTATTCAACCTGATGATAAAGAGTTATCCTTTGCAAGATTGGGGTTGATACAAGCTGTTATCAATATTTTATCATCAGGACTTACCATCATAGGAGTCGAAGCACCAATAGAAATGCATTGAAAAAGTTCTATAAATACATACAATAGGTACTCTATTGATAAACTTTTTCATGTATCCTTGCATGAGAGGGGGAAAATTTATAATTTTAATATAACAAATCAAAATCAACCATTGATTGCACGCAGATGCAAATCACCATGTGAGAAAAGCTATGAGCGATAACGATCGCAAAAATCTACACGAAACAAAACACGATCATGAACACCATGATCCTTTGGAAAGGCTTACGCGCATTTTTAATCCGCACAAACAAAGCGGAAACCAAAATGAGCAATCTTCTTTACAGACAGATCGATCAACATCTCACCCCGAAACATCATCCCATGATGATGATTTTGATTTGTCCTTTCTAGAAGAGGAACTTGAAAATAATTTAGCACATGACTTACCGTTTGATGATCAAAAAAAACAATGGGACTTGCGTGCAACCAGCAACGCAACAGCCTCAGATATTGCACAAACTGTTTCTTTCAACCATTCAAAACAAAATAATTTATCTGAAGAGAAATATTCTTCACCTAGCAGTCATGATGAAGAACAAATTTTAGATGAGCTTTCTCCATTACCAATCCCAAAGAATCAATCCCCTCAAGAGAAAACAACAGCAACCAGTGCTGATCCGTTTCTTAAAAAAAGTAACCTTATTTCACAATCAGAATCAGAAAATTTCTTTTTTGATAAATCTGAAAGACGCGAAAATAAGAAAGAGATTCCAGAATCTGTTGAACAAACCAATCGTTTTTCACAAACAAATTCACAACAGCCTAAAACTACGGATATACAACAAACTTATGATGACAATCAAAACCTCTATGACATTCCTGTAAACCATCCCTATAAAATTTCAGCTGATCAAGAAAATTGGATCAAAAAAGATTATCCTGATGTCTCCTCTTCTACAGAGGCAAATGAGTTTTTCTCATCTTCTAATCTTATGTCAGAAAGACAAAACACTGCAAGAAATCAAACAAGAAGTACCTTCTCCTCACCTTTAGATTCTCCACCAGTTGATAGACAATCTTATTTAAAGGGGGCTTCACAAGAAGATCATACAACCAATTATCCCCATTTTTTTGCAGAAAACCCCTCACAACAAAAAACTTATGGCGAAAAAGTTCCGATATATGATGAGGCTCGAGCCCAATACATCAATAACGCCGAAGGTGCCTCTAACCCAAATAGAGAAATTTCATATAATGAAAATAATTTAGATGAGTTTCTTTCCTCATCCCCCTCTTTAAATACAAAACAAACGGATGGCTTTTTTGCCCATAACTATACGCACAGAGATACTCCCCCTCCCAATGTTGATACTTATAAATTTTCAGAGGAAATCGTAGAAAAAACTGGTCCTATTATGGTTCCAGAAGTCCCGTATGAAGCGCCAGAATATGATGTGCCAACTAGTGGTGGTTTAGAAGAAGAATTTGCTGATGTACTTAATGTAGGAAATGTCCCAACGGATAATTTTTCTCAAAAACAACAGAAAAATGAGGTTTTTAGTGAAGTTTTTCATCAGTCTATGCAAAATTCAAAAGAAGGTGTTTATATAAACTCTAAAGAACAAAATTCCGACTATTTTTCTTCTGCCAATATGGAATATAATTTTCCCCCTTTTAGCGAGAATTCATCATATACAAGCTCAGATGAGGTTCCCACGCATCCACCAGCTCCTCCTCCCTTAAAAAGTTTTATTTTTAGTAAAACTTTCGTTAAAGGTATTTTTATACTTATTTTAATAGGAATTGGGTTTTCTGCTTATTCGCATTTTTTTATGCCATCACAAAAAAATGAAGAAACGGTCATTATCCACGCTGATAATACGCCTTTTAAATTCAAACCAGAAACAACTGAAACGAAAAATGATGTTGCACATAATTTAGATATCTATAAACAAACAACTGAACAAAATGAGAAACAAGAAAATACACAACAATTTCTTATTGATAACTCTGAACAACCTGAAAATTTAAAAGAATTAAACCCTGAAGAATCTTCAAACATTTCCTCATCGTCTTTAAATGAATCTGATGTTGAAGATGCAGTCACAGAAGCTATAAATCATACTATTCCAATGCGAGAAGTACAAACTGTTATTGTCAATCAAGATGGTACAGTTACACTAGCCCCCGCGCATCAAACAAACAGTAAAACTGCTGCTCAATCTGAAGAAAGCATTGATCAAGCTTCTAATGAACTTCAAGATTCGTCCCTTGTTTCGTCGCATAATTCTGATATAAACGACCAAGAAAGAGATCATGATCTTAAAAATAATATTGATAAAATAATCGCAGAAAATAATTCTAGCTCAAATATTGAAGAAAAATTTATCCCTATTCCTTCTCATGCAGAAAGAAATACACAAGTTGAAACAACAGCCGCGTCTCGCCCCATATCACCAAACAGAGTCGCAGCACAAAATTCAGAAAGTTATTACGTACAACTTGCATCTCAGCCAACGCATGAGCTCGCTAGAAGTTCTTTAAAAAATATGAAATCTAAATTTGGATTCCTTATCGGTACCCGTTCTTTAAATATTCAACCCGCTTTTATACCAGGAAAAGGCACTTATTACCGTGTTCGGATTCAAACACAAGACCGTAATGAAGCCATAATCCTTTGTGAAACCATTAAAAGTTCTGGAGGAAGTTGCTTCATCACGCGCTAAACCAATAATGCAACGGTTATTAAAACCGTTGCATTATTTATTTCCATACCATTTAATTACTTATCAAAAACTTCAGAAATTAAAATCGTCTAATCTTTTTTATGTCTTTGCGCTGACTTTATTCTTTAGTCTACGTCGATTTTCGTCCTATCTAAAAGATTATATTTATAAAAAAATCACTCCGTACCCTTATAAGTATAAGGTACAGAAGGAAGCGAATTTAAATCTTTTTTGGGCGTTGTTACGCTTTGGCTTGTTTCTGGAGTATTATAACGCGAACTATGTTCAGGAGATTTTGCAAAAAAAGATCCTAAAAAACCAAAAACAAACCAGAGAATAACGACCGCAAGAAGAATAGCAAAAATACCCTTAGCAATTGAAACACGTTGTTCACTATCTCTTCTTTCTGCTGCCATACGTTCTTCATATGTGCGATAATTTTTATCAATCATAGTAGATTCCTTTTCTCAATTCCCTTACCTTTTAATTTCTAGACAATATGCATATATGAAATTATTCAGATACTTATTTTGAGAAAACGATAATTATAGAAAAAAGTTCCAGCTTACTTCATAAAGTTGAGAAAAAGAGGCGAGAGTAGAATTAAAATATCTATCATAGCCTTTGAATTCTATAATAAACCTCTTTGTGTTTTATAATAAAACATTGACACAAAGGTTTTGTTAATAATAGAGTTGTGATCAAAATATCTCATTATTTTTATTAATAAAAATGAAACATACTCAAAAGGTTTTTTTATGAAATCTCCTATATCGTCGCTTCCCTTAAAAATAGAAAAACACCCATCTCCTCTGTCAGAAGAAAAATGTGAAGAAATTTTAAAAAGTCCCGGTTTTGGTCAATTTTTCACAGACCACATGTGTACTATTCAATGGACTGAAGACAAAGGCTGGCATAATGCCATCATTTCTCAATACAAAGCTTTAGAAATTAACCCTGCAAGTACCGTTTTACATTACGGACAGGAAATTTTTGAGGGTTTAAAAGCATATCGAGCAAAAGATGGGCGCATCTTGCTCTTCCGTCCTGATGCCAATGCACAACGCTTTATAGAATCAGCGAGGCGTTTAGCTATGCCAGAATTGCCAAAAGATATTTTTCTGGATGCCGTTCATCAATTAGTAAAAATTGATCAAAAATGGGTTTCTAATCATCCCAACGCTAGCCTCTATATCCGTCCATTTATGTTTGGCAATGAAAACTTTTTGGGAGTCCGCCCTTCTCAAGAATATCTTTTTTGTATCATAGCCTCTCCAGTTGAATCCTATTTCAAAGGAGAAGAAAAATCTGTCAATGTATGGATTGAAACAGATTATAGCCGCGCTGGTCCAGGGGGCACAGGCGCTGCAAAATGTGGAGGAAACTATGCAGCAAGCTTACTGGCACAAAAAACTGCAACTGAAAATAATTGTAGCCAAGTACTCTTTCTTGATATGATTGAACATAAATGGATTGAAGAACTTGGTGGTATGAATGTCTGCTTTATTATGGCAGATAGTACACTTGTAACCCCTGCGCTTAACGGCACTATTCTTCCAGGGATAACTCGTGATTCAATCTTAAGGTTAGCTCAACAAATGGGATTAAAAATAGAAGAGCGTCCTTATTCTTTTGCAGCACTTCAAGAAGATGCAAAGAGTGGACACCTTAAAGAAGTCTTTGCTTGTGGTACAGCTGCCGTTGTCACATCAATTGGTCGTTTTAAATATAAAGGGGGAGAATTTATTATTGGAAATGAAACAGTTGGAGGAGTTACAAAGCAGCTTCGTACACAATTGGTTGGCCTTCAAAAAGGGAACATAGAAGATAAAAATGGCTGGGTTCATTCTGTCCAGCTCTCATAATAATAAGATATTCTCATATCTATAAACGCTTCCATAAAAATAGATTCATGGAAGCGTATTTCCTAGAAAAACTCCCTCTATTTTTAATGACGAAAAAAGAAAGCATTAATCAAATTTTGAATGATCTCTATGCTGCGCTTTAATATTACGGACTGTACCCGTATGGGAGCGCATTATGAGAGTTTCCGTTTGAATGTAACGAGATGTAAATTTAACACCAGAAAGCATATTGCCATCTGTCACCCCTGTTGCTGCAAACAAAACATCACCCTTTGCCATTTCTTCCATTGTATAAGCTTTATTGGGATCACTAATCCCCATTTTAGCTGCACGAGCAATTTTCTCTTCTGTATCTAGCAGCAAACGACCTTGCATCTGTCCTCCAATACAGCGCAAAGCAGCAGAAGCTAAAACACCTTCAGGAGCTCCCCCAATCCCCATATAGATATCAATACCTGTTTCTTCTGGATCAGTTGTATCAATAACAGCAGCAACATCTCCATCCCCAATCAAGCGAATCGATGCCCCTGTTGCACGTACTTCATTAACCAATTTTTCATGACGAGGTCTATCCATAATACAAACAACAATCTGATTAACAGCCACTCCTTTAGCCTTCGCAAGAGCATGGATATTATCGGTAGGACAAGCATCTATATCTACTACTCCCTTTGGATAACCAGGACCAATAGCAATTTTTTTCATATAAACATCAGGAGCGTAAAGGAGATTACCTTTTTCAGCAATTGCAATTACTGCCAAAGAATTGGCAATATTTTTAGCACAAAGTGTTGTTCCCTCTAGTGGATCAAGTGCAATATCGATCGCCAACCCACTTTGAAGACCTACTTTTTCTCCAATATAAAGCATAGGCGCTTCATCCCGCTCACCTTCACCAATCACCACTGTACCATCAATAGGCAATCGATTAAGTTCCTGCCGCATTGCATCTACAGCAGCCTGATCCGCAGCTTTTTCATCGCCACGCCCGCGCCAGCGTGCAGCAGCAACAGCAGCACGTTCAGTAACACGTACCAATTCAAGCGTCAAAATACGATCAAGTCCATTTAAAATCTTCTGAGTTGTGGGCATATGAAAAAATCCTACCGAATGAATACCAGAAAAAATATGAGTCCTTATTAAATACTAAGAATAAAGTTTTTGGCAAAGATGAAAATTTTCCACAAGAAACAAAAGAACTCAAGCTTGCCTTTTTGTCATTATCAAGAAAGTTATCAATTCTCTGCCATAGGCTCAATACGAATAAATTGAGATTTTGCAACAAGATGTCCATCTTTTTCAATTTCTGCAAGTGCCTGTCGTACATTCACCTCTGTTGTTTCATGCGTAATTAAAATAATTGTTTTTTCAATTTGATCTTCTACAAAAGATCTTTGAACAATCGACTCCAATGAGATGTGATTATCAGCCATATGCCTTGCAACCGCGGCAAAAACACCAGTACGATCATGAACATTTAAACGAATAAAATAACCCCCTGCATGATGCGAAATACGTGCTTTTTTATGAGGAGTAAGTTCTAATGCTGGACGTCTTAAAACAGGTGCATACTGAAAACCAGAACGCGCTTTTGCTATATCAGCCAAATCACCAATAACGGCTGATGCTGTTGCCATTCCTCCGGCGCCAGGACCAGAAAACAGTAATTCACCTAATAAATCACTTTGAATAGAAAGAGCATTGGTTACGCCATTTATCTGTGCAATCATTGAAGATGTTGGTACCATTGTTGGATGAACGCGTTGCTCTATTCCAGAATCCGTTTTTAATGCAACTCCTAAAAGCTTAATCCGATACCCTAATTCATCAGCTGCTCGAATATCAATTTGCGAAATATTATGAATTCCTTCAACATAAACATCATCTAACGAAACAGCTGTTCCAAATGCCAAGCTTGTCAACAAAGCTAATTTATGAGCAGTATCATTTCCCTCAATATCAAAACTTGGATCTGCTTCAGCATATCCAAGTCTCTGTGCATCTGCTAAACAATCTTTAAATGAAAGACCTTCCGTAAACATGCGTGTTAATATATAATTACAGGTTCCATTGAGAATACCATAAATTCGCGATATCTGATTACTGACAAGTGATTCTCTCATCGCTTTGATGACAGGAATTCCCCCTGCAACAGCTGCTTCAAAATGAAGAAAAACTCCTTTTTTTTCTGCAATTATAGCCAGCTCTACTCCATGTCGAGCAAGAAGGGCTTTATTGGCTGTTACAACATGATGTCCCGCCTCAAGCGCTCTCTTAACAGCGGTGTACACCACATCCAATTCACCACCAATTAACTCTACAAAAACATCAATCTCATCAGAAGCAGCCAACTCCACGGGTGAATCAAACCATTTTATATCACTGAGATCAATTCCACGATTACGGCTTTTATCGCGCGCACTAACAGCAACGACTTTGATGAATCGCCCACATTGACAAGCTAAACTATTCGCTTTTTCACATAGAGCTCGAACAACTGAAGTACCAACCGTACCAAGTCCCGCAACACCAACTTTTAAAGCTTCTGCCATTATTAACCACTGATCCCTCTCTTCACTGAAAAATCGTTTAAATGATGTGCCAATCAACACAAAGAATACTTACATCCATAAGAACAAAAGAAATACCCCGCTCTATTCACTTCATGTTCTCCAATAGAATTATTCCCGCTTGTTCAATCAACATTCCTAAAAATATAATATTTATTGTCTTCAAAGATTTCAGAATCTTTATAAAATATCTAATTCAGAATGAAAATCTGTAAAACTGATAAATGCAAATTGCCATAAAGAAAAGTTCTAAAAAATAATCAATAACAAGTTAAAGAATATTAAGGACTTAGTAAGAAAGAATAAAAACATCTCTTCTAAATTAACAAATACGGAACAAAAAACATTCTTTCATATGAAAAATTAAGAGAATGGATAAAACAAAGTAGATCAGTAAATAATAACACATTTCTTCCTACCATTCCATAGTTTGAAATATAAATCTTTAATGCAAAAATCTTAATGCACTTATATATCAAAATAGAACCTTACATTAAAGTAAAAAACAAGACTTAATATGTGCACACCATAATTCTGAAATATTATAAATATGGAGAATAAATTTGCAAAACTCAAATATTTTACCTAAACTTACTGCCACCTCTTTGAAAAACTAGCGAATTGAAATGACAAAAATCTCAATCTACCCTTTACCCATGCTAATTCATTTTCAAATAAATAACCTTCTCAACATGTGAGGGAACAAATGAAGGGGTTTTAATTTTAAATTCCTTATAAACATGTAAAAGTAAAGATAAGAAAAATATTTTTAATATATTCTGTAAATAATTGCTTTAATATTTTTATTTTCATCATACAGAATCCATTTATATTTTTTAAAATAAAATTAATCTATGGTTTATGCCTAAAAAAACTTTTGTATGATTGGTATTATTTGCTAATTTGGTAATAAATATTTGTTTTATACTTCATAAATTATACAGTTTTTTGCTTTATGATAAGCTCAAATGAGAAATCTTCTGTATAAAGGCTCTTTCTAGCAAGTTAAATAATATTCTCATGTACAAGCAAAGATAACAAACGATAAAATATGCAAAAAATAAACACACTTAAAATAATGTTTTGATCATTTTTGCCTACTAGTCAAACTGAAAAGAAACAATCCAAACAGGAATTGCTCAAAAATTATTCAATAAAACACACTTTTTTCAAAAAAAATGACACAGAGGGCTTGCGAAGTAAAAAGATCCTCTCTATAAGCCTCATCAATGGTTTGCGCCCATCGTCTAGCGGTTAGGACATCGCCCTTTCACGGCGGAAACAGGGGTTCGATTCCCCTTGGGCGTACCATGTTTCTTTTTTCTGTACATAATCTATTGATTTTATATATCTTTTTTAAAGTACGGGATACGTGGATAAAAGTTAGGGAATAGGATTTTCTAACATTTGTCTACAACAGTAGCATTTTCTTTTCTTTGCGCTTCGCTAATCATCTCTAATAATGTTTTGAATGCTTCTAAATCCTCTTGTGAAAAATCTTTTAAAGTTCTAAAAAACATGCCAACAGTTTTACGCCTCAACGGATCAGAAGTCTTGATTGTAAAACTTTTGCGACAAGCATCCGATTCTCTTCTCAAAATTTCTGCTACCTCTTGATCTAAAGCATAGAGTTCAATTATCTTTTCCTCCAGTCCTACAGGAACAGATTTTTTGCCAATCTCGACAGAAGATAAAAATGCTACAGATATGTCTAATTTCTTAGCCATATCTAAGAGGCGTTCGGAGTGATCAATGCGAAGTTTCCGTAAAATTTTACCAAA
>NZ_JBHIPC010000076.1:0-10384 GCF_042195765.1 Bartonella sp. AP3QHHD | reverse complement strand
AAGGGCTTGTTTCGCCTGTTAAGCGCTCTGTTATGAGTTTGATTTTGTAGTCTTCATATTTGCTCGTAGGCAATCCTTTTGCTGTCTTACTGAGTACGCTGTAAATATTTGATGCGGTGACTTTACCCAAGCGCGCTTGGAACCATTCTGCTGTTCTTTGTTCCATCTCACACCGCTGTTTGTTGCTCTTGTGATGGGAGCGATTGTAGAGCTTTTTCTTTTTGAATATTTTTTCTTCTTTCCAAATGCCCCAAAACCAATTCTGCTTTTTTACAAGACATATCTGTTAGTTTTTCTGCTTCTGCAAAATAAAGAAGACTACTTTCATTTGTCCCTGTTTCTTTAATTAATTCTTCGATTTGCTTTATCTGTTTAGAGGAAACTTTTTGATTATTTGTATCGCCTTCTTTGATTTGCGGTTGACCATCTGTATCGTCTTCTTTACTTGCTACATTAAGAAGCATGCCTAACAGGTATCTCCGTGCGTAGGTAAGTGTAGAACTAACTGATTGTATGTTATTTTTAGAGCCTGTACTGTCAATTGGAAATGTTCCTTCTGTTGAGATTTGATTTCCTGAAGGATGAGACAGAATTATTTCTATGGTAACGTTTTTTTCTGTTTAATGTTTAATATAGTTGTATTTTGCAAACCCGTCCTTTACAGTATCAATGTACTGATCAAGCATAGCGTATTTGCTGTTTGTATGGGTGATTGTAGAGTTTTTTCAATATTTTGATATTTTGTTTGCATAGCCGAAAGATCACGGACAAAGTTTTGGCGCTCTTGTCGTTCTATTTCTTTTTCTCTTAAATCAAGAAGACGCTTTAAGCGGTCAATACTGACGTCACTTTCTAAGGCTTTATTTAAAATACATTCCATAGCAGTTTGTTCAACGGCTAAATGATGTGTTTCTTCAATTTCTATTAGGTTAGTGTTTTGTTCACTCATTTTGATTTCCTCCATTACGCGCAATTCACGTGTGGCGTGAATCACGCATGTTTTAAAAGGCTGGTTTGGCTGTTAGAAAGGGCTTATACGCTCTGTCTTTTCCTAGGGATATGTTCTCGGCTTTTCTATTATAACTAATATATGTGTTGCTTGAAATACATGTGTTACCACATACAACAGCATCACCACCAATATGAGCTTTTTCACAAATATTGCATTGCCGTGAATTTCGGCTATTCCGTAAACTTGCGTATTATCGAAAATATGTGCATTGGATTCAACACAAGCGTTTCCAAAGTCTCTCAGTGCACGCATGCAACGAACTGGGCGACGATAGAGAATGTCTATTTCATCAGTAAATTCGTATTTTTTTCCATGGTTTATTGCCTCTCGCCCTTTGTGATGATTTCATCATTGATGATCTCTGCGTTCCCTGAATAAATGCATAACCATAGATTTTGGCATTTCCTCCAACTTTTGCTCTGATGGAAATCAATGGACTGTCATAAATTTTAGCTTTTCTACTAATAAATGCAACACTAGAAACCTGTGCATTTTCGTAGATTTGTGCATTGGCAAAAACACGAATATGTCCAAAAATCTGCGCATTGCCAAAAATATTAGTTTCTCTGGTAACAGATTCACTACCAAAAACACATGCATTTTCATAAATACCAGAAATGTTATCAATATAAGCATCACCAAAAACCTTGGCATAACCATAAACTTTTGCATCATCACCTACCCAGCAATTACCATCATGACTGAGGTTGTCTTCTTTTTGTATAAAGCCGCCTAGGTCTCCTGCTTTAACAGCATCAAAATCTCTTAAGGCTTTAATTCAGTGAAGAGTTTTTCCAGCAAACTCTATTGTTTCATCAGTCATTTCGTATTTCTTTTCCATGATTGTTGCTCTTAATGCATGCTTTGTCTTTATAAGCTCTTGAAACAGCAAACCAATGCCTTCTGCTGCTGGTACAACTTTTTCTATTCCATTTGCGGTTTGAAGTGTGATGGTCGGACAATCCATAAGTTGCTTTTGGATTTTGTCTTGATACGGTAGCAAATTTCCACCTGCTGCTCGTCTGTAAAACCACCCTTTTTGCTGTAAGAAGAAAATGAATTGTTTTGGTTGTATCTCGAGTATTTTAGCGGCTTCTGTAAGACCGAAGAGTCCGTTGTGACGTTGCAAACTTTCAAGAGCAGCTGCTTTGGGTTTAAGGATACTCACTTCACTTTTAAAATCTCTAATTGTGTGACACTTTCTAAAAGCAGTTTTTTTCACAAAGAGAGGGTCTTCTAAAGCGTTTGCAAGGTCTAAAGGTTTCTTTGCACGCCGTTCACATTCAATAAAATATTGACGGGCTTGTTTACCTTTTTTATTACGCTCTACCATGGCAAGCTCTTTTGCCATGTCTAATGTGAGGTGATAGTCTATGGCTGTAACAGCTCTAGATTTTGCGCTCCCCAATTTTGTGGACCGCAAATCTTGTGTTTTTATAAAATCACTTTCCTCTTCAAATTCATATTGATGAATACGATCCTTAATTCAAGTAGAGAAATCTTTCCCTATTTCCAAAAATTCATGTAACTCACGTGCGTTGACCGTTTGAACGGTTTCGTGTTTGATTGTATTGTGCTGGATAGCAATAGGCTTTTCCATTACGAACCTCATGTTGATGGGATTGATGAATGAAAGGGGGGCGCTTTTAAATGCGCCCTTCAGAATTTAAAGCACATCACAAGGATGCAAACGGTGTTGTTGTTCGTAAGAATCATACATTGCATCGTCATATTCATGCTGTTTTATATCGTCTAAAAAAAACGTATGCTGTGATGTATAAAATAACGTCATGAGGTATGTTTCCGTTAAAACACTGTTCTTCACGTTCTCTAAGATAAAATTCTGCGATATCTTCAGATATATCTTCGCAGCTCTTTTAAGAAGGATTGATGCGAAAGATTTGGATTTCATTATTTGCCTCGTCAATAATTTTTAGAACTTGGCTTTCATCAAGTGGTCCTGACCGACCAATGTTTTGATCATCATTATAGACAACTAATAAAATTTTATCAGAATTTATAAGAATTTGCTTATCCATAATTTCCCCTCCCTAACACCTCTTGGCGATTGTTTGTGCGTGGTTTATGGATACCAATGTAGCGATTTTAAAAATTTTTTTAAAAGTAATAAACTAAAGGCTTTCTTGAAGAGAAGTATAAAAATATTAATTCATATTCTGGCTGGTTTAATCCAGTCGATAGGTGCACACCATTCTAATTCTACATCTACGATATCAGCATATTTTCCATTTATACTGGATAAAACCCATTTCCCTTTTTCTTTCCCGAGACGTAATACTTTGATGTAAACTTTTCCACATTTAGTTTTTATGATAGCGCGGTTGTTAATAAGATCCTCTGGTGGCAAATGATAGGAATAAAAAAGAAGGCTTCCTTCTTCAATGGCTGGAAACATAGAATCACCTACCACGCGAACAGCAACAGTTCCTTTAGGAGCAGATGGCGGGGCTTCTACTTCTTCTAGACAACCAGAATCTATTGCGATTATTTCTCCTCCGACTCCTACAGATCCAATCAAAGGAACTAAGTGATTAGGAGGAATAGAAGCACCGGTAAGCTTTGATATTTCTAATAATTCTCGAGCAGAAATATCTCTTGTTTCTTTTAGCATTTTATTGACGGCAGCACGATCTATCGAGCGACCTAAAGAAGCGGTTAGCTGTCTTGAAAGCTCTGATTGGCTTAATCCAGCTTCAGATAAGGCATTTTGCAACCATTGTGAGATACTTATTGTCATATCTTTATTGTAGGTACGTTGTATACAATCGTCATTTTCTAATTTAGCAACATGTGGTTTCATTATTAATTTTCTTTCTTAACATTGTTTTTATAATCGCTACATAATGTACTATGAAACAATCTTCGGAAATAATAAATCTGTTAGGTGGGGTTCGTAGGGTAGTATCTCAGCTGCTTGGGGTTCATAGAACACGCGTGTATGCCTGGTTCCGTCCTATATCAAAAGGTGGAACTGGTGGAAGAATTCCAACAAAACATATCCCAATTCTTTTGAATGAAGCTAAAAGAATTGGAGCACCGATTAAGGCAGAAGACTTTTTCTCGTTTTTTTATAGGACGCAATCATGTGATTCTAAATTATCTTACAATCTGCTTTTATTGCTGCTTCTACAGATAGTAATGAACATCAACAGCATCATTCACATTCTTAAACAGGCATTAAATAAAGAGACAAAATTAATAGATTACGCGTCACCATGCGCACGCATAAATACGTAGTGCCTTAAGGGGGGATTATGATCACTAACGCACCAACTATTTTATGTCTTGATCTAGGGACCAAGACAGGCTGGGCGATCGTGGTGCTGATGGTCACATAACAAGCGATACAGAAGATTTTCAATCACGCCGTTTTGAAGGCGGTGGTATGCGTTATTTACGCTTTAAACGGTGGCTTACTGAACTAAAAAGGTCCGTTGATGAAATTGACGCAGTGTATTTTGAAGAGGTACGCCGGCATGTAGGTACAGACGCTTCTCATATTTACGGGGGCTTTCTAGCAACCTTAACAGCGTGGTGTGAACATCATCAGATACCATATGAAGGCATTCCTGTTGGCACAATTAAGAAGGCAACAACAGGAAAAGGTAACGCCTCAAAAGAAAAAATGATTAAGGCGGTGTGTGCAAAAGGACATACGCCTAAAGACGACAACGAAGCAGATGCTTTAGCAATTTTATATTTAATGAAAGAAGGGGGGTATACATGTCCAATAAATTACCGTGGACGGAGGCTATTTGCAGATAAATGGATTCTTGATCTTGCTTGTTTATCTCCCTTTGAGTGCAAAGTTTACATAAAGTTACGCTTGCAAATGCTTTATACTGGAAAACCACTTTTAATAATATGAAGGTCCGGGCTGATTACACTGGCTGTTCAGTAAAAATGTTTATGAAAGCGTTAGAAGTTTTAATAAGCACAGGTCATATCAAACGTTTAGACGATGGGTGTTTATGGAGTTTAAAAGTTGAAGAAGAACTCAATAACTCTAATGAGAGTTTAGAGAAGGTATCGAAGACGTCACGGTCAAAGACGTTATCAGAGAGAGCAAAGAAAGCAGCGTAGGCAAGATGGGATAAACATACAAATGATGCTTGTGGTATGCTTAACGATGCTAAAGCAATGCTTAATGATGCCCATATATAACATAAACAATAACAGTTATAATAAAAAACTAATACTATCGTATTAGCAAAAAAGAAATTTGTTCTGAAAATTTAGAAACAAACGAACAGGTTCATGAGTCAATAGAGATTTATGCTTGCGGAAGCCAACCAGAGCAAATCACAACGGATGTAGAAAACCAACCTCCCAATCACAAGCAAAAGAACGTTCCCCAAAAAGCGAAGCGGACTAAATCAAAAGATGATTTTCTCTTACCTGAGGATTTTGAACCTAATTTGCAATACGCAATCGATAAAGGCTTAACCCATGATGAGGCGCTGTTAGAGTTCGAACGGTTCACAAATTACTGGATAGCAAATCCAAATAAAAATGCAAACAAACGGGATTGGTAAAGGACTTGGTACAATTGGGTCACAAGTCCTATCGGAATGCTAGAAAAGAAAAAAGCAAGATTAGAACAGGAAAAACGGTTAGGTGGTCATTATGGAAAATTCACTCATAAAACTTTTACAGAACAGTTTGCAGAGGGCTTCAACGAACTCAGAGATCATCTCTCATCTGGAGAAGATTATGGAAATGATCAGTCCGGGGCATCCATTGACGCTGAAAGCTGGGAATACATTGACGAAACAGGAGGAGGCGCAAACCTTAGATGCTTGAATCATCTACAAGCGTTGCTTTCTGTGAAAGCTTCAGTTAATCAAATTGAGCAAACTTCTTTCCTACTCTCAAGCATGAGAGTTCCTGCGAATACAGACGCCAAAGCCGTCGTTTTATCCTATGGCATGATGCTGGACCGCATTTCGTCATATGCTATGAAAAAGGGCGTCGAAAATATCGTAACGGGTCAAGCAATTGGGATATCAAAAACATTTATGCCAACTTGTGGAGAGCTTTTAACTTATTACCAGACAGTAGAAAACACCCTTCTTTCAAAAGCCGAAAGTGTACGCAAGGCTGTTTTGAACACCCGTGAAAAAAGGCTGAAAGAAAAGGCAATGAGAGAGAATTCAAAACCACTCACGTTGGTTGAAAAGCAAAAGCTTGAAGGAATTTAAATGGTCTTGGGGAACAGTGAAATACATTGCAGGTTAGTAAACTAGTGAAAAGCGCTGATCATTTTGGGATTAGATATGTGTTTAAACCGACAAAAAGGCACCGTACAAAGAGATTTGAAGTTTTTTTACTACAATTAAAAACACAAAACGCTCTGTACGGTCTGATTTGAGGTAAATAGACCAATTGGTAAAATTATGGACTAAAAACATGAGAATATTAAAAGACCTGTTCTTAAAAAAGCGTAAACAACCAATGCAAAAAGAGTTTGTTGCAACAGCTGTTGGTTATGTTCCTTGGGGGGATGGAGCAGAGGTTTTTTAGGAATTAAAAAAAATCCCTACTTTATTCAAAGTATTTTGACATTTGCATCTGTTTCTTTGGTAATAGTCACAGCGGTTTTTGCAATTTTATGCAATTCTCATATTCCTTTTGAGTTGCAGAACACTCCAAAATATAAAGATGATGATACAACAGGTTGGGTGAAACTAACACGTGATTTACAACAGTATATGCACAGACTTTTAAAGCTAATAAGTTTAGCGCTTATCGTTTTAATTTTCCCAAATAGTTATAAGGAAATTGTTTCTTTGCCTATTATTTCTAAGTACGTGGAGTATAAGCTTTCTTTTCCATTGGATACTGTACTTTGGTACTCAGATATTGCTCTTTGGTATTCTTTTTTAGTTTGTGTATTGTTTCTTATGTTACGTACACGCAATTTAATAAACATATCTATTACACACTACAGTGCTCAGTTAAAAAGCCATAGTAAAATTCCGATTTTATAAAACTGTTCAGATTACGTTGTCTCTTCTCAACGTTCATAGATGCAATCAACAAGAGCATAAAAAACTATCGTGGGTTGCTTGATTTTAAAGAACATGACCTCTAGGTGTGAAGAAAGATGGACTAAGTATTTTTAAAGATGCCCTACTTGCTCTAGAGGTGAAATATGTGGGATTGGGCTGTTATGCCGAGCTTGCCACAAATCATACTTTTGTTGCAATTTAAGCCAGAATTCCGCATCATTTAAACCCGCTTTTTCTAACCGTAAAGCTAAATTAATGCTAATCGCTGCATGACAGTTTAAGACGCGGGATAAAGTTAAACGTGCAACACCAAGACGATTTGCAGCTTCTGTTACTGTTAACCCTAATTCATTAAGCAATTCTTCTTTCAAAATGCCGCCAGGGTGTGGAGGATTGTACATCATAATAACACCTCAAAACTCAATGGTAATCTTGATAATCAACCAGTTCAACGTCTGTCCCAATGAAACGAAAGGTAACACGCCAATTTGCATTGACACGCATTGACCAGTAACCTTTTAAATCGCCCGTAAGCGCATGTAGACGATACGATTTAAGAGTAACTTGTTCAGGCGCGGATATTGTATCTAAAATTACTAAAATGTTTGCTAATTTTTTAGCATGCGCGGGTTGTATGCCTTTGCAGACTCCTCGTTCAAAGAATAATTTCAATCCTTTATGCTTAAAACTAACGATTGCCATATATACCCTCTTGATACTTGATACTATACACCATGCATTTATGTCAATTGATTATTTATCAAAGGGCGCCTTAAAACATAATTTTATATATTAAAAAACAATATTATCATTTTGAAATAATTGAAAAAATAATAAAATTATGCTAAGATTTTTTACATATTAAAATACAAATTTAAGGTAACTAAAACATGCTAAACAAAGTGACATTAATCGGACGCCTTGGTGCTAATCCCGAAAGCAAAACCATGACTTCTGGAGCAGAAATAGTCAATTTTAGTATAGCGACTTCTGAGAGCTATACAGATAAAAAAACCAATCAAAAAGTAGAGAAAACTGAATGGCATTCAGTTGTGATTTTTAATCCACATTTAGCAAAAATTGCACTTCAATATCTCAACAAAGGTTCAAAAGTTTACGTAGAAGGAAAATTACAAACACGCAAATGGCAAGATAAAAATGGGCATGACCGTTACACAACAGAGATTATCTTACCACAATTCAAAGGCGAGTTGTATTTGCTTGATGCCAAAAAAGAGCAATCGGCATTCCCTTCACCCATTACTTCTCAAAATTATGCTATTGCTTCAGGTGCTGCTGATCATGGCGCATCTCTTAATGATGCTATCCCATTCTGATTGATAACATATGACAAAAAGAAAAAAACGTACAAAACGTGGACGTCCTCGTATTAATGGATGTATCAGAGAACCCAATGGTCGTATCTCGCGAGCAAAAATACCGCGTGAACCGATTGATAAATTGGCAATTGAAATGCGTGCCAAACGCTTTGGCTTGACCATAGAAGAGGCTAAAAATCCACTTTCCAGTACCTATATCGGGCGGCTTTATTTGCAAGGCGAAATCAATTAAGACCAATATGATGCTGCGCAAAAATATCTTGAAGTGAAAAACAATTACCTATGTGCAAAAGGATTGCCTAATGCAATTTATGATGAAATGCCTACAACTTCTGATAACGGAGCAAGAGAGAAATGGGTACAGAAGGCAACACAACGTCTTTTAGCTGTAAAAGATGTTGTTCAAGAAGCTCAATGTTTACACCGTCAATATAACCTTCATGCCGCATTACAGTATCTTGTCATAGAAGATCAATCACTACCACACCTTGTGCTTTCATTGCGCATTGCTCTTAATGCGCTTTATAAGCACTTTAGCCGTTAAAAAAGAATTGACATCAGATGAAAAATCATTAAAATGTGTATATATTTACACATCATGAGTTTAGGGAATGGAACAAGATAGCCGAAAAATCATTACAAAATTAAAGCGTGATGGCTTTGAACTTATCAAAGTGAAAGGTTCTCATCATAAATTAAAAAAAGATGATAAGGTTGTTATCGTTCCACATCCTAAAAAAAATCTTCCGATTGGTACAGCACGTTCTATCGCACAACAAGCAGGCTGGTTAAAAGAAGGAGAAGAAGAATGAAAAGATTTTTTGCTCTTGTTCATAAAGATGAAGACTCTGCTTTTGGTGTTCAGTTTCCTGATTTTGAGGGACTTTTTTCTGCTGCTGATGAGGAAGAAAATTTAATAGCAAATGCAACAGAAGCACTCCAACTTTATTGTGAAGATGTAGATAGAGTGCCTATTCCTTCAAAATTTGAAGAAGTCATACAACGGGAATCTGTCAAAACAGCTTTGTCAGAAGGAGCTTTTTTAATACAAGTTCCTTTTATTGAAAATGATTCAGAAGTCATACGCACAAATATATCAATTGAACGAGGGCTTTTACGTGCAATTGATAATTGTGCACAAAAGAGAGGTTTAACAAGATCTGCTTTTTTGGCAACAGCAGCCCGTCACGAGCTTAATATTTAGCTCATCAATCTGGAAAAATTTCTCACTCTCGATTTTTTTGCAAAAGCGTGTGATTGCATATGATCCGCAAACTATTAATGAAAATCAAAAGGCGGCAGGCAAACAAAACGCTATAGTTAAGAGGGATATAACTATCATTGATACTATATACATGGCATCTAATATTTCTGAACCTGTCATTGCCTTTCCCTCCTATAATAATTTCACAATAATTTATAAAATCTAAAATGTTTTAGAAAATTCTATATATTCTATTTTAAAATAAAAAAATACAAGATCATGATTTTTTTGTTGACATAGTGTAAAAAATCGTATTTAATGACGCCACTGCACTAGTTGTATTGTGTCTAAAATTCAAAAATATCCCCAAAAATTCAGCAAAATGTGAACTTGAAGCGTGGCTAGAAAGCCCTGTTTTCTTGCTAATTCTGGCTAATTAATTTTTCACAGAATAAAAATCAATATTTGACTAATGATGTCATTAATTATGACTCAAAAGGAGCAATGATGAAAGCTGTCATCACTAAGCCAATGTGTGTTGTTGGAGACAATAAAAGCACTGTTCGCTTTGAACCATCAACACCCAATAATCCATTTGTTGAAGTTTCCAATCAAGTCTACGCACGTCTCAAGCGTGCAAATGCTGCTAAACCTTTTGTTGATGTTCAAATAAAAATAAAACCCGACAAGACAATTGAACACATTAAGCAGATAGAACAAGAAGCCGTACAAACATCAACTGAATCAGCAGCCGAGGAAATTCCACTCGAACAACCCAAAACACCTAAAGCTTCCA
>NZ_JBHIPC010000075.1:0-2663 GCF_042195765.1 Bartonella sp. AP3QHHD | reverse complement strand
GCTTTGGTTCGACAGGGACAGAAGGAGGAGAAACAGTATCCAGAGATGAAGTGTCCTCCGGAGCAGAGGGCTCAGATGGCAACGACATAGAAAGTGGATTGGGGCGTGGAGGATCAACAGGATCAGAGGACGTAGAAGAAGGAGGGTCAGACACAAACGACGTAGAAAGTGGATCAGGGCGTGGAGGATCAACAGGATCAGAGGACGTAGAAGAAGGAGGGTCAGACACAAACGACGTAGAAAGTGGATCGGGAGGGGGAGGATCAACAGGATCAGAGGACGTAGAAGAAGGAGGGTCAGACACAAACGACGTAGAAAGTGGATTGGGAGGGGGAGGATCGACAGGATCAGAGGACGTAAAAGAAGGAGGGTCAGACATAAACGACGTAGAAAGTGGATCGGGAGGGGGAGGATCAACAGGACCAGAGAACGTAGAAGAAGGAGAGTCAGATATCAACGACGTAGAAAGTGAATTGGGGGGAGAAGATGGAGGATTAACAGGATGAGATAATGAAAACGAAGAAGGTTTACCAAATGGACCATTATAAGAACCTATTCTAGAAGAAATATAAACCCCTTCGAGTCGGAAATCCCAAAAATCCCCCTCACCTTCCACTAATCTTTGCTTAGCATTCGCTTCTCCAAAAGGCGAACCTGGACCATAAGCACGAATACGATATTGATAAGGAAAACCTTTCACCGTAGTATAATCATCATAACCATTGGCGAGTCGAAAAGAACCTGCCTGCGCTGTTCCAGCAACTTGAATGAGTGAAATGCTTTGATCTTTTCCCTCATAGACTTCTTTACTTGCATATTTTGGAAAATTTTGCACATGAATGAATGTCGTTCCAGAAACATCCCCATAGATCAATATGCGATCCGTCTTTTGGGGATTAAACAAACCCTCATCATTCAAAAATGCATTCAACCTAATCTGAGCGTTTCCCTCAGCACTGTAGACTTTTTTATCTTTTGATGCGAGAATTTTATCTCCTGCACCTATATCTGCTTTTTTTCCAATGCGTAGCGTTTGATAACCACTATCTTCATCAAAGATCAATGTGCTATTGGAAAGACTTAGAGAAGAAAGCGATGAAACAGATTCCTGTAAACCGTTGTATTTACTTTTAGTAAGATACCATTTTGAATAACGAATTAATTCTAAATCAATAACCGATCTACCCTCAACACGCGTACCTCCTGTAAGAGAGGAAGCGTTTGCTTTCACCAATAGAGAAGCATTATTTTCAGCTTTTAGCAACAAATCACCAGAGATTTTTGTTTCATCCGATAATTCAAGAGTGCCTTTTACTTCATAGTCTTTATTCCCCTTCGCATAAATCGCAATCCCGTCTGGAACTGTCATATTTGTCTCTGATAAATAAACAAATGCCCTCCCCGTGATAACTTTTTTGGTTTCTAAAATTTTTTCATCATCTCGTTGCCTCAACATTTTAGCAAATTCTTCTGGAGCTAAAACATTAAAGCACAGTCCATATACTCCCTCACCCTGAACAGAAATATTGTTTTTTTCTATCTTAATATTTGTATTCTTAAATCCATCTGGTGAAATATATTTTTGAATTAACTTACCATTATCATTTACATAACCTGAAAAGTTTTTCATCAAGAATGCATGCATATGATTCAGCTGAATAAAATTGTTTTTCAAATGAACGTCACCACCTTGAAAAACCTCAAAAGCTTCTGGCAATACCCCCATAGCTCCATCACCATCTGTTAAAGTTTCCTCCCTCCTTCCTTGCCCCGTAATCCCCATAGTATCAAGAAGATAGTGCCCCCCAAATCGAGTTGAAAATGAGCCAATCTGGTTAAAATTAACGGTACCGTCTGTCATTTTAACCATTGCATCAAAACCACTCATAATACCGATCCCTTTTACATTCAAATTATCTGGCTCAATATTGATATTCACACTCACTAAAGCAATATCCGTTCCTCTCCCCCATGCATAAATAGCATGTGAAGTCCCCTTAATTTCCCCTACTGTCATACTAATAACGGCATTTTGAGCACGAAGAGCAGGTATATTCTTAAAATCTGAAGCTATTAGATTAATTTTTCCACCATTTCTTACATACGCCCCATACGCAGATATTTTATCTGGATCATCGCCAAAAACTGTTATCTGAGAGGCATTAACAATAGTGCCTGCTTTTTCTACATATATAGCTGCAATAGGTGCAATATGAGCAGACGTCTCTTGAGAACTTTTTAAGTAATAGACTTTATCTGCAAGAAAGTGTGTTTTTCTATCATCGCATTTATAAAATGCCCCTCCTGCATCACTTGAAGATCCTGCAGCATTAACATACGTAACCTGCAAAAAATAAAGAATAGCTGTTGTAACGTTGCATAAAAATACATATTTATGAAATACATAAATCATAACTCTTGCCACCTCCTATTCCCCTACTTCTATTCATTGAAGAATAATATCTATATTTAAGATAATAAATTTCTCAAAATACAATAAATATAAAATGAAATATTTAATTTAATACTTAATATAACAATATATACTTATATATAAGTTACTATATAGTTTATGTATCGCTAAAAAAGGTGGCGCAATCCAGCAGAGAAACTCGTTCCAGAAAAACCAATTTTCTTAAATCTATGCTGATAAGTGACATCTC
>NZ_JBHIPC010000074.1:0-1521 GCF_042195765.1 Bartonella sp. AP3QHHD | reverse complement strand
TGGGCAGTGGTTCTTTGACCCTTGAGGGACGCCCAGAAATCATGGCGGATCAACCTCTTTTATTGCAAGGGTTTCGTGGGCAAATCAATGGTCCATGGAAAGCTTCCACTGTCACCCACTGCTATGAAAAACAAAGCGGATACACCACAGAAATTACACTTGAAGCACCAAACAAGGGAAAAGAGGCAGGAGAAAAGGAAACCTCTGAGTGACAGAAAATCAAAGGGTAATGTTTACCCTTTGATTGGTGATGAAGGGCATTTAGAGGAATAGGGACAACTTGTCCCAATTGCTAAAACGAGAAATAGGATCAAGTTGATCCAATTGCATGAGTACAGCAATAAGGTATTGTTTACCCAATTCCTTAAAGGAGTAATGATGAAAACATTGCACAATTGCATACTGAAAAGGAATTCTGTCAAGTTGACCGAATTGCTTAAACGCTTCTCTTTTTAATAATGTCCTGAATAATGTACTTAGGATACAGAAAAATCATCAGTCAATTTATGCTAAAAGAAGTCATACCATTTTATGCACACTGCTTCTCAAATAATACGATTCCAACTCAATGATTGATCATCAAAAATTGCGATTTTGAGCAGAAAAAAAAAGAGGCTTTAAATACCCTTTAGATAAGGTCTTTGAAGACCCTTTGAGAACACCTTTAAAACTCTTTGAAAAAAAATAAATTGGTACAAAACCTAGTGGCAAAATATACAAAACCCGCTGGCAAGCTACATCAGTAAAAACAATAGGTTACATATAACAAAGAAGAGTATGGTGCCCAGACGCGGCAAGCAGGGGCTTAGCAACAAGATTCAAAGTATATAAAGATGTGTAAGGGCGTATTGATGTCTATAGCTTTTTATGATTCAATAAAAAAAGTAAGTATTAAAGAAAAAATCTCAAATCAGAAATTAAAGGTGGTCTAAAAGGTGGACCCANTTATCAGCATCATTCGTAAAGACGTCTCCGCAGGGTAAATATTGTGACGGGGCAGGGTTGTGGTTGAATGTTCGAAAAGACAATACACGCTCTTGGTTTTTTCGCTATACGCACCACAATAAGCGCCGTGAAATGGGACTTGGTCCTGTTACGAAACTCTCTTTAAAAGAAGCGCGTGAGCTTACAAGATATTATAGTGATATTCTTAAAGAAGGCAATGATCCTATTGTCTTTCGAGAACAGACTATTTTAAAACAGCAAAGCAATATTTTTCAAGAAATTGCAAAAGCGGCTTTTGAAAGCAAAAAAGCAGAGTTGAAAAATGAAGGTAAAAACGGTCGCTGGTTTTCTCCACTAGAGTTGCACGTGATTCCACACATAGGTAATTTACCTATAGAAAAATTAACAGCCAATATCATTCGCAATGTTCTCGCGCCCCTTTGGCATGAAAAAGCAGACACAGCGCGAAAAGCACTTAACCGTATCAATATTTGCTTGAAATATGCAGCGGCTCTTGGTTTAGATGTTGATTTACAGGCTTGTATGAAAGCACGCGCTCTTTTAGGAAAACCACGT
>NZ_JBHIPC010000073.1:0-5187 GCF_042195765.1 Bartonella sp. AP3QHHD | reverse complement strand
AGCGTCCTATTTAGGAGGAGGAGCGGGCTATAAGGATGGGAAATGGAGTGCACCGGAATTCAAGGTTGCACAATTTAAGAGCGACGGTAGTTCAGATGAGAAGACGAGCTATGATAATGTTGCAGCTGCGTTTGATGGTGTGAATATAGGTATGACCAATATCAACAATCGTATTCATGATGTTGAGAAGAATGTTGCATCCAATGGTTTAAATTGGAATGAAACTGAAGGAGCGTATGACGCGAAGCATGATGACAAGTCGAGCAAGATTAAGAATGTCTTAGCTGGTAAAGTTGAAGAGAATTCACAAGAAGTTGTGAATGGAGGTCAGCTATGGGAGACGAATGAGAAAGTGAAAGAGGTTGAAAAGAAAGTAGATACGATTGATCAACATGTAAAAGATATTACAACAACGGTTATGGATGGAGCGGTTAAATATGACAAAGATGATGATGGTAAAAAGACGAATAAGGTTACGTTAGTAGGAGGCAATGACAGCGAACCTGTTATGATAGATAATGTAGCGGATGGAAAGATTGAAACAGGTTCTCAGCAAGCTGTTAATGGTGGTCAGTTGCATGATTATACTGAAGAGCAGATGAAGATAGTTCTTGAAGATGCCAATAAGTATACGGATGAGAAAGTTTCTCATATTGTAAAAGATGGAGTTAATGAGGCTAATTCGTATACGGATATGAAGTTTTCGACATTAAATTATGCTGTTGAGGATGTTCGAAAAGAGGCAAGACAAGCAGCAGCTGTTGGTTTAGCGGTAGCTGGTTTACGCTATAGTGATATTCCTGGAAAATTAACAATCGCATTTGGGAGTGGTTTATGGCGTAGTCAATCTGCTTTTGCTGTTGGTGCAGGTTATACTTCAGAGAACGGTGATATTGGTTCCAACTTGTCAATTACCACTTCTGGAGGTCACTGGGGTATAAGTGCAGGGGTTAATGTGATACTCAACTAATAAACGACTAAATCCATAAAATTGATTTGCCCTTTTCTTAAATAAGAAAAAGGCAAATTTTTTATCTTTTTCCAGAGCTCTCTAAAGCTATTCTAAATGTATAAAACTCCCGTAATTATATAAAATCCGAATATAAAAAGCCTCTGACAACTTTGTTGAGAATAAAAGACCTTAGTGGTAAAGATTCAAAAAATTGATTGCTATTATTTTGATTTATTAAAATGCTTCAAGAAATGTAAATACGAATATACCCTTTATTAAAAGAAGACAGTTTTAGCTTTTATTTTCGTATAGTTTTAAACGTATGCTTTATAATGCAACGATCTACAGATATGCAACGTACTCCAAACACAAGTATTGCTTTAGGGTAGTGGAGCGCAAACGGAAAAAGAATGAAGCGTTTCTGTAGGCAATATGGCTTACGCTTTAGAGAAAAGCAGTATCGCAATAGGTAGTGAATATAATAAGAAGAGCGAACACGGGGAAAATGATTATACTCTTTCGAAGAGTGATTATTCAACAGTAGTAGCAGCTGTTTCTAAAGCTTTAGAATATGGTTCGATTGCTCTTGGTCATCCGTACATAAGCATTTGCTCAAGAAGCTATTTCTATGGGCTTCTATTCAAAAGCAAAAGGGGTTGGAAGTATCGCTTTAGGTTCCTATTCTAAAGTGATGGTTGATGGGGGGCTATCGGGAACAGCTCTGTGTCTGGTAGGACTGCTGGCGTTTTTGGGGATACGTCTGTTCTGCAAGGACTGGCTAAAAACACCTAATCTCAATGGAAAAGTACGAAAGTTTCAGTAAATATTGGTGTTCCTAGTAAGAACATAACGCGACAAATTATAGGCGTAGCAGCTGATAGCAAATCTGCCGATGCGGTGAACCTGAGACAGTTGCAAGATTTAGAAGAAGTCGTAAGAAAAAAAGAGTGGAAACAGTCTATTTCTGGTGAGGCAGCTAAAGATATGGGTGCTAGATAGTACAATGAATTTTTCATCGGGAGGAAGTAACTTCAGGGTTAAAAGAGATAAGGACGATGAAAATAAGCTCATATTTGGTTTGGCTAATGATATAGCATTGAAAAGCATAACATTAGGAGAGAAAAGAAAAGTCGATGCAACAGGCTTAGTAATTACTGATGTCCCGCAAATAACCACCGGTAATATTAATGCGGCAAGTAAAAAAGTAACAAATGTTGCAGAAGGAACTAGCAATACTGATGCAGTGAATTTTTCACAACTGAAGGGAATAAAAGAACAAGTAGCAGTGAGTATTTTTGTAAAATAGGATACAGCAACGAGACACATTACCATGAGTAAGGATATAGATGGGGCATTTTAGTAAAAAGCTTTCATAAATCCTCTAATGAAATAAAAGAGCTTATTCACGAAAAATAAACTGATGCCTAAGCGGATGATCAATAGGCACAAAAATTATACCTTTTTCAAAGAGATCAAAGCTAAAAACGACACACAACCTTTGATAGAAAAATGAAATCCATTCTAATATTAAGTATTTTTTTACTTTCCTCAAATTGACTTTCACGAACCTACCCCTAATTACCCTCTAAAGGCGTTGCAGAAACAACAGCTTACGTCTTAATTTTATTTATGTCCTAAAACACGCTGTAAAAGCAGGAACACGCAAGGGAAATAAGAAAGCTCTGGAACACACCTTTTTTGTGTTTTTAATCTATTGTTATGAGGGGGTATTATGAAAAAATATTCAACACCAAATTTGATTAAAGCTGTTTCATTGGGAACAGTTATAGCGGCGCTCTTGTCGAGTGTTTCTCCTGTGGTTGCTGCAAATCTTGCGATAACAAGTGATAAAGTTCAAAGTACAAGTGGTCCTAGCGTGTCTTATCAATACGCTAGCCATGGCAGTATTGTATTAGCTGGCGATAAGGATTACTGTGGTGTGTTTAATGTTGTTGATCGTGGTGGAAGCAATCAAGGTACTAATAACCAAATCACTGCAGAGGAACTATATGAAAGAGTTTCTATGAATAAAGAGATTAATGGCAAGCGTCCTTTTAACTGGGCGAAGGTTCAGCTTAATTGGGTTGATGATGGTCTGACCGGTAAGGGGGGATATATGGGAAAAGCAACCGGTGGTCTTTCAAATGTTCTGCCTGAAGCTTATGGTGTGTATTCTTTTGCAACTGGGTGTGGATCTTCCGCAACGGGGCATTATTCAACAGCATTTGGAGCGGCTGCAACTGCAAAGTTTGGGGGATCACAAGCTTTTGGTATTGCTGCACTTGCAGGTGGACAAGCAAGTATTGCTATAGGGGTTGCGTCTGAAGCAGTAGCAAGCAATACGATTGCTATTGGTGGGCGTGCAAAAGCAAAAGGCGTTGATAGTATTGCATTCGGTAACAAATCACTTGCAGGTGGACAAAAAGCAATTGCTATAGGTTATGGTGCTCAAGCTCAAACAGATCTTTCGATAGCGATTGGTTCAGATGCAAGAGCGACTGAGCATAAGGGTGTTGCTCTTGGGAGCGAGTCTGTGGCTGATGTTGCTGCTGGCGCTATCGGGTATAATTCTTTAACTAAAGGCCCTTCAGATTCTGACGACATGATATGGGCGAGTACGCTAGGTGCAGTGAGTGTTGGTGATGCTAAATCAAAAAAAACGCGCCAGATTGTAGGAGTGGCAGCTGGTAGTGGCGACACTGATGCCGTTAATGTTGCACAGTTAAAATCATTACAAAAATACGTAGACCAAGGTTGGACACTATCTGTTGGAGGTAAAAATGCTAAAGCTGTTGGTGTACAAGATACTGTAGATTTGTCGGCTGCAAGTGACAACCTTAAGATTACAAAAGGTGGGGAAAACAATAATGTAACATTTGATCTAGCTAATAATATTACAGTGGAACGAGTTACCGCTGGGAGAAGCTCTATCAGTGATGATGGCATTTTGTTTGCTGATGGGGCTAAAATAACTGTGGATGGTATTGATGCTGGCAATAAGCAGATTACAGGAGTGGCAGCTGGGGAAGAACCTGATGATGCAGTGAATTTTGCGCAGTTGGAGCAGGTTAATCGGGACGTTGCAAGTGTAAGTCAAAATACATCACAATATTTTGGTGGTGGTGCAGATGTATCTAATGGTAAAGCACCAACTTACACAATTCAGGGTAATTCTCATAATGATGTTGGTTCTGCTTTTAATGCTGTTGATACTTCTATCACGAATATCCAAAATCAGATTGCGAATGCGACAAAAAATAGTCTCGTTAAGCAGGAAGGAGATGCAGGTACTATTACCATTGGTGTGACAACGGGGGGTACAGAAATTAATGTTGCAAACAAATCTGGTGAAGCTCGTACAATTTCTGGTGTAAAAGCTGCAGAGCGAAATGATGAAGCTGTTAACAAAGCCCAGCTTGATAAAAGTATAGAGAAGATTTCTAATGATATTAATCTTACAAGTGCTGCTGCAGTTCTCTATGATAAAGAAAAAGATACCGTTAATTATAATAGCATAACTTTGGGTGGTGATNATGAAGCTGTTAACAAAGCCCAGCTTGATAAAAGTATAGAGAAGATTTCTAATGATATTAATCTTACAAGTGCTGCTGCAGTTCTCTATGATAAAGAAAAAGATACCGTTAATTATAATAGCATAACTTTGGGTGGTGATAAGACTACAGCACCCGTTTCCCTCCATAATGTTAAAGATGGGAAAATTTCTGAAGATTCGCATGATGCGATCAATGGGAACCAAATTAATAAAATATCTGGAGATATAGCAAATTATTTTGGTGGTGGTGCCTCGTTCGAAAATGGTGCTTTTAAAGGACCAAACTATAGTTTATCTGTTATTGTTGAAGATGGTCAGGTGGCAAAAGCCAATTATCATGATGTTGGCTCAGCTTTGAGTGGTCTCGATGCAAATGTGAAGAGTGTGAATAGTCATCTCACGAATGTGGTCAATAATTTTACACAACAAATCAATGATATTACACAAGAAGTCAAAGGGGATGCTTTGTTGTGGAGCAATGATGAGCAGGCATTTGTAGCACAGCATGGAGAGGAAAAAACCAATAGCAAAATTAAGTTTCTTGCTAATGGAGATATTTCTGCTAATTCAACCGATGCAGTGAATGGTTCGCAGCTCTTTGCTACTAATCAGAATGTTATCACTGTTACGAATCATCTCTCAACAATTTCTCAAAATACATCACAATATTTTGGTGGTGGTG
>NZ_JBHIPC010000072.1:0-5896 GCF_042195765.1 Bartonella sp. AP3QHHD | reverse complement strand
GGTATGCTTTGATGCTTACTTCATTCCCCTGATGGCGCAAGTACCCAGACAGTTTCTATATCATTATGTTTTTATTGTAAATAACAAAACGAATTATATCTATGGTTTTCTCTATGATTTGAAGTTTTGCTTCGGAAAAACTTTTTTCATGATCATAAAAAGTTGAGAAAAGTGGATTTCATAAAACCTAGCTTGGTTAAGCTTATGCTAAATGCACTATGAAGTATGATATTTAAAAATTGTCTATTAAAGATAATCGCTATAAAAGCTCTATAGTGTTGAGATGTATTATTTGATGCACTAACCAAAACGATCAGCAAATTTTTTCTGCTATAAGAAGAAGAGATGAGGGGGCTATTCACAGGCTTTCTTTAAAGAGGCTAAGGGTACCAAAGTCCATTTTTATAAGGAAGCACAGCCCATTTCGCGATGGTGTTCATGAATGCTATAACGCTAAAGCCATAGAGTCCCATCATCTTTACGCTTACGAAGGAGCAAGCCCGTCACACATTTTGCTAGCTCCCAATGTTTGTGACAAGCCCTTGGCACTTGAGGCAGTCCATGAGAGGAATTCTCAGGCTTTTCTTATATAACTTTTCTCCACACGCCAGCCCTGCTTGTAACGTGCAAGAAAATTTTTAATTGATTCAACATAAAACAAGTTTGAAATGAGAGAATCCTACGATATTAGGGACTCTCATTCAATATGCAAAACAAAGAATTATCTTTATAAATCAATATACTGTATGGAATGAGAGGGATAAGCATTGTCAAAATGGTTTGCCTAAAAACGGTACATGGACATATAAATGAATCCTTACAGGGTGGTGTTAAGCTAATGGATTGAAGAAACAGGAGGATAAACATAGAAAAGGTATGAAGAGAGAGTTTCTTTTATCATTATCTTTTCCAATGTAGTCTTCTTTTTATTATCTAAAAATACACTTTGCTTAGCTTTATAGACAAATTCGATAATGAATATGCCGCGTGACTCGTGTAAATAGGAGGGAAGGAGATCATTGAGGAGAAAAGAAAAAAGTTTCAGGGGATAAGAATAGTAGCTTACATAGATTAAAAAGGCAGTATGTATACTGCCTTTTTTGTTAAATTGAATAGAATGAATAGGCTATTTACAGCCTTTCCTTAAAACTGATAGCGTATCCCTCCTGAAAAGTTTGTTCCGGATATACCAGTTTTTTGCAGCTTTTTTCGATAGTTTATATCACCATGGAGGGCTAAACTGCGAGACAATTTTGCATTGATGCCAAGCCCACCTTCAATAGAAGATCCTGTAGGATCAAGGGGAAAGGTGTCGCCAATCTGTACTTTACCATCATCACCAAAAGTTTTGAGAAAGTTCACTTTTCCATACAGAGAAATGACACGGTTCTTTTCTGTGGAGGTAGTAGTTTTTGTCAAACGTCCACCAATGCGTACTAACCATTGATAAGGTTCACCGATATCAACTTTAAGATTATCAGCATCAGAAAAGGCATTAAAGATTAGACGCTGGTAAACAAGTTGTGCCTGGGGTTCAAACGTGAGGGCTTTAATACCCGTTGTGAATTTTTGACCTATTGTTGTTGAGGCAATTAACATTTTTATATCATCGACTTTAGTGGTACTGTTAGCGATGGCTGTAGAGATATTTCCTTTCCAGATCCCATAAGAGAAGAGTGTATCCATATAGAAACCGCTATTATGCTCTATACCGCTGTAGGCTGTGACTGCCCATTTGTTAAGCGTACTCTTGTCTGCATCTTCTATATTTTGGGGGGTGAGGGATAATTGAGCATAGGTTCCGGTAAGACCCCAATATAGGATTGTATTTTGGCTCTTTTGTGCAGAAGCTGTAAAACCTGCTTGTGTAGCAGCATAGCGAATGTTTGTGTTATAGCCATATTGTTGTGACGATAGGGTTGCGATACTTCCATAGGAAGAGAGAAAGAATCCATTTTTTTTGACGTTATCTTCGATCCCTATAGCTGTTGTTCTCAGATCAGCTAACAGAGTACTTTGTTGAGCCATATCGATAAAACCAGCGTAGAAGAGAGCATTAGGTACGGCCAAATAGCTCGCTACTTGTGGTAAAATAAATTTCTGCAAACGGAAATCCCAGAAATTATCATTTTCTCCCAACAGGTTTAGTGTTTCATTTGCAGCACCATAGCTGGATGTTGGTCCATAAGCGGTAAGCCTATATTTATAAGGTGAACCAGTTGCTTGGATATAACCATTGGCTAATTCGAAGGAATTTTCATCTGCTTTCCCGGAAACTTGAATGAGCGAAACTCCACTGGTATTAGAAGAAGGGTGAAAAGCTTCTGTTATATTATTGCTATCTTTGAAATCACTCATAACATAAACTGTTGTTGTACCTAAGACATCCCCTTGGATCAGAAGTCGATCATTTTTTTGATCGATTATATCAGAGCTCTCAACAGATCCAACATTAAAAGAAATCTTTGCGTCACCAGAAGCATTGTAGACTGCTTGCGTGTCTGGTTTCCCAGAACCTATATGCAATGTATGATAATGGTTTTCTGTCGGCTGTTGAAAAACAATGGAACTATTGTCGAGATTAAGTATAGAAACATCAGAATGAGATCTTTGGGCAATATCAAGTAACTTGCCCGCATCATCTTTTTCTTTTGTGCTAGTGTTTACGAACCATGTTGTATCGTTTTTGAGATCGAAAGTTGTTCTGCTGTTTTCGTCATTTCTTACTCCCCCCTGTAAGAGAGAGTTTTCTGCGGTGAGTGTAAAGATTTGATCAGGTTTTGGCGTATCGTGAGTTATACCCACGAATAACCTGTCGGCACTGATTTTTGAATCTTTGAGGTTGAGTTTACCATTTGATGAATTGTTGGCAACAATACCCGTTCCATCTTCGACAAAAAGGTTTGTATTGGTCAGGTTGATTCTTGAAGTCTGATCGTTTTTGGAGTCATCAATGCTTATCCCATTGCACTGTGCTTTCGCAGAAATATCTGTGACATCAATATATCCGCCATCTTTTAAGACAAATGCAGCTTCTTTTGCTTTTACAGTTCCTCCAGTCATTGTGATTTTAGATTGTGCACCATCTGCATGAAGCCCATTATTTTCAGATGTTACTATAACATTATCATTTAAAGTAATTGTGCTGCCTTGCTTGGCTTGTACCTCACCGCCAAAGGAACCGCCGTCCGTTACCGTTATTTGGGAATTATCATTAGCCAAGAGAGCCTTTTGTGCGTTCTTAACGGTGATATTTTTTAAAATAATCGTGCTTTCCTTATCAGTACTTACACCTGTGGTTATCGGTTTATCATTGCTGCTGCTTGTTATCACGACATTTTCTAACTTGTTGTTGTCACTCTTGCTGTTTTCAAAAGAAGCCCCTGTCTCGGAAACAGTGATAGATCCTCCTGTCATTTGGATGATACCATTGTCTTTTGCCTCAAGTCCGATGATAGCCTCTTTAATGGTTGTATTGCCATGCAATTCAATTGTACTGTTGGGGCCGTTAGCCCATGCACCTTTTCCATTGCCATCTGCCATTAGAGTGGTATCTATGCCATCAATATATCCACTATTTGCTGCAACTAATGCATTTTTTTCCCAGTTACAGTTCCCCCAATCATCGTGATTTTGGATTGTGCACCATTTGCATTGAGGCCATATTCATCAGAGGACACTGTAACATTGTTCTTTAAAGTAATTGTAGAGCCTGTACCAGCGTATATTCCATGCTCTTTTGCATTAAAGTATCCTCCTGATACCGTTGTTTGAGAATTATCCAACGCTTCTATACCCACTTTTGCTTGAGTAACTGTTACGTTTTCCAAGATGACTTTCCTTTCCTTATAAAGAGCTATTCCTTTTTCCATTAAGTCATCTTTACTGCTCGTTATTGTCACATTTTTCAGCTTGTTTTTATCACTTTTGCTATCTTCGAGAAATAAGCCTACTGTAGGAGCAATAATACCTACTGCATTCATTTTTATTATACCACCGTCTGTTGCCATCACACCGATTTCTTTAGCCTTAATCGTTGATTCTGATAAGTCAAGAAAGCTATTAGGTTCGATAATGCGTACAGTGCTCAACCAGTCGTCCTCCATGTTTTTGCTGTCGTGAATTATTGCTAAATTTTTTCCAATTATTCCACTACCTTTTATCACTATTATACCGCCAACAGTGAAGTTGGATGCTTCCTCAGTTATTCCATGAAAATTCATTAAGATTTTTTCGGCTTTTACATTAGTATGAGCACTAAACAGCGCGATTGTCGCAACAGCTGTACAGGATAGTAAAAATTTTTTAGACATGAAGATTTTCCTTAACTTATAAGCCTCCGCATATTCTCTCCCCGCTTATAAAAAGGATAAAGAACACACAATTTTCATCGGGAGGTTATATTATTTTAACTTTTATATAAAGTATTTATATAATTTTATTATTAAATAAAAAATATTATTTAATAATAAAATATAATATAATTTTATACTTTATTTATTTTTACATTTATATATTAAATTTATTATTTACTTGTATTCTATAATAATTTTTTATTAAATGGTTTTTTATTTTGTAAATAACTATGTAATTTATAATTTATAAAACAAATTATTAAATATAAACTATTATAATTTCAATCACATAATAAATTTAATATTTATTTTCTGTATATCTAAAATATATTTATGTATATACTTAAATAATACTTATTATGATTGATAAAGCTTTAGCTCTTCTTTATGATTTCCTGAGCATTTTAGATAAATTGAGTACAAAGCATTGTGTTATGTTTGTTATGCCTGATTGGATTTTCTGCGCAAAAAGGTATTTTGCAGCAGATCTTCTGCCGTAAAGAGGTGAAGGGAATTCCTTTAAAGAAAAGCTAGTACATCTACTGCATGAAGAAGAAAGAGGTTTCTTTAAGGAATAAAAAGGACTTTAGCAGAAAAGAAAAGCAGGGTTTATTTACAAGAGGTAATATCAACAAAAGGGCTACATAATATTATAGAAAATTAAAAAAGCTGCACAATACAGAGTTGTGCAGCCTTTCTGTGCAAACGAACGGGAAAGCAACGCTCGCTTTTACACTTTTTTCAGTCTCATACGCTTGTACATGTGCTTTCCTTCTCATGTAGGGCACAGGCTGCTCTGCTTAAAATAAGAGGTTCCGAGAAGAATTTCCTTTCCTTAAAACTGATAGCGTATACCACCTGAAAAGCTTGCACCACTTATACCAGTTTTCTGAAGCTTTTGTTGATAACTTACATCACCATGAAGCGAGAAATTGTGAGACAGTTGCGCATTGATGCCAACGCCGCCTTCAATTGCAGGTCCCATAGGATCAAGGTCAAAATCTCTGCCAATCTGGATGGTACCATTATCACCAAAGGTTTTGATCAAGTTTACTTTTCCATAGAAAGACATTGGACGGTTGTTTTCAGTGGAAATAGTTTTTGTCAAACGTCCACCAACACGGATCAACCATTGAGAAGGATTTTTCATATCAACGGTAAAATTATCAGCATCTTCAATGGTATTAAACATCAAATGTTGATAGGCAATTTGTGCTTGTGGCTCAAATGTTAAACTTTCCATTCCGGTTGCAAACTCTTTGCCAACAGTGGTGGAGATACTAAACATTTTGGCATTTTGCAATTTTGCGGTTTTGCCAATGATAGCATTGCCGATATCTCCTTTTAGAATTCCATAGGATAACAGTGTATCCATATAGAAACCATTGTCATGCTGCACGCTGCCATAAGCTGTTAGTGACCATTTATCCAATGTGCTCTTACTTACATCATCCATATCTTTTGGAGTGAAAGACAGCTGCCCATAGGTGCCTACAAGACCGAAATGTGTTGTGGTATTTTGCCCTTCAATTGCTGCCAAT
>NZ_JBHIPC010000070.1:0-1069 GCF_042195765.1 Bartonella sp. AP3QHHD | reverse complement strand
GGGGTGTTTTGTTGTCGAATCGGTTGTAAGTTGTGGGGGCAGCGATGGAGAGATTTTGCGGCTTTGCGGTAAAAGCGCCTCCATGCGCAAAGAGCTCAAAGAACAGGTGAGTGAGCATTTTGATCACAAAACTGTTGGGGAGATTGTTGAGACACTTGCCAAACGCCATGGCTATCAAGCAAAGGTTAGTCCCCAATTTACCAAACAAACTTTGCCTTATGTGATTCGAACAGATCAATCGGCGGTTGATTTTTTAACCCGTCTTGCCGATCGCATGCGGGCGCGTTTTTTAATCAAAGACCATAAGTTTTTATTTTTAAGCGGGGATAATTTACCAGCATTAGCAATCCATAAGCACGACTGTTCCAACTGGGAATTTACGTTAGAGCCACGTACGCAATATGGCACCATTGAAGCTTCTTATTTTGATCGCTCAAAAGGGCAGCAATGCCAAGTCAAACATCAGACAGGGTTTAGCGGTCCCGTGCGGCGTTTACNGAAAAACAAAGCGGATACACAACAGAAATCATACTCGAGGCACCAAACAAGGGAAAAGAAAGCAATGAGAACACTGAACATGCTAAAAACAGAAAATCCAAGAGATAATTTTGCTTCTTCTTTTCGTCAACTTCCCCATAATATTGAAGCAGAGCAGGCATTACTTGGAGCAATCCTGATTAATAATAATGCACTCGATCGCGTTTCAGACTTTCTCAAAGCAGAACATTTTTTTGAAAGGCTACATCAAAAGATCTTTGAGATTGTCTTACAAATTATTCAAAAGGGTCATCTTGCAAACCCCATTACAATCAAGCCCTATATCCAAATGGAAGAAAAAGTTGGAGATATTACTGTATACCAGTATGTTGTTCGCTTAGCCACAGAGGCAGTCACTATTATTAACACTGAAGATTATGGACGCGTCATTTACGATCTTTTTATCCGCCGGTCTTTGATTAATCTTGGCAATGAAGTTGCCAATACAGCCTTTGATGCGCCTTTAGAACTTACACCTTCCCAACAAATTGAAACGATTGAAAATCAGTTGTTTGAATTGGCAGAAAAAGGC
>NZ_JBHIPC010000069.1:0-1178 GCF_042195765.1 Bartonella sp. AP3QHHD | reverse complement strand
TGTTGGTTCTGCTTTTAATGCTGTTGATACTTCTATCACGAATATCCAAAATCAGATTACGAATGCGACAAAAAATAGCCTTGTTAAGCAGGAAGGAGATGCAGGTACTATTACCATAGGTAAGGCAACAGGGGGTACAGAAATTAATGTTGCAAACAAATCTGGTGAAGCTCGTACAATTTCTGGTGTGAAGGCAGCTGTGAATGGTAATGAAGCTGTTAACAAAGCTCAGCTTGATAAAAGTATAGAGAAGATTTCTAATGATATTAATCTTACAAGTGCTGCTGCAGTTCTCTATGATAAAGAAAACGATACCGTTAATTATAATAGCATAACTTTGGGTGGTGATAAGACTACAGCACCCGTTTCCCTCCATAATGTTAAAGATGGGAAAATTGCTGAAGATTCGCATGATGCGATCAATGGTAGGCAGATTGAAAAAATATCTGGAGATGTAGCAAACATTTTGGGTGGGAATGCGGAATTTAGCGACGGTATTTTGTTCGGTCCGCTCTATCATTTATCGCGCATTTCTGAAGATGGCGTAGCAGTATCTAAAGACCATAATAATGTTGGTGACGCTTTGACAGGGCTTGATGACAATATCAACAATGTGAATAGCCGCTTAACACATGTAACAAATGAATTTACTCAGAAAATTGAGGGTGTTTCTAAAGATTCTCTATTGTGGAGTAATGATGAGCAGGCATTTGTAGCACAGCATGGAGCAGACAAAGAAAATAGCAAAATTAAGTTTCTTGCTAATGGAGACATTTCTGAAGATTCAACCGATGCAGTGAATGGTTCGCAGCTCTTTGCTACTAATCAGAATGTTAACACTGTTACAAATAATCTGACAACAATTGCTAAAAATATATCAAAGTATTTTGGTGGTGGTGCAGATGTATCTAACGGTAAGGCTCCCACTTATACAATTCAGGGTAATTCTCATAATAATGTTGGTTCTGCTTTTAATGCTGTTGATACTTCTATCACGAATATCCAAAATCAGATTGCGAATGCGACAAAAAATAGCCTCGTTAAGCAGGAGGAAAATGAAGGTACTATCACCATAGGTAAGGAAACAGGAGGTTCTATAATTAATATTGCAAATAATGCAGGCAACGATAGGACAATTTCTGGTGTGAAGGCAGCTGTGAATGGTAATGAAGCTGTTA
>NZ_JBHIPC010000068.1:0-2272 GCF_042195765.1 Bartonella sp. AP3QHHD | reverse complement strand
GCCGATATAGAAACGCCACACGAACAGGGAACGGCGGTGTGAGATGGAACAAAGAACAGCAGAATGGTTTCAAGCGCGCTTAGGAAAAGTCACTGCTTCAAACGTTTACAATATACTCAGTAAGACAGCAAAAGGTTTGCCTACAAGCAAATATGAAGACTACAAAATCAAACTCATGACAGAACGCTTAATAGGGGAAATAAGCCAATCTTATACAACACCTGCTATGCAATGGGGCATTGAACATGAAGAGAATGCCTTGAGAGAATATGAATTCATTTATGACGCAGAAGTCACAAGATGCGGGTTTATCCCCCACCCAAAAATGGAAATGGCGGGGGCTAGTCCTGATGGGTTCATTGGAGAGGACGGTTTAATCGAAGTCAAATGCCCACAATCAACCACGCATTTGCGCTTCTTTATATATGACGAAATCAAGCCTGAATATATCGCACAAATGCAATTCCAAATGGCGTGCACAGGACGCAAATGGTGTCATTTCATGAGCTATAATCCAAACTTTGTAGGCAGATCTACTGGTTTGAGAATGAAAATCAAACGCATCAACCGTGATGAGCAATACATTGAAGAGATTAATAAAGCTGTCGAAATCTTTTTAGGGGAAATAGAACAAGAGATGCAAAAGATTTTGGCAAAAGCTGCTTAAACCTATGGGGGTGCTCTCTCCTCCCCGCACCCCCACCCTTTCCTAACACTTTCAACACATGCGTGATTCACGCCACGGGTGGATTGTACGCAAATCAAGGAAATAAACCATGGAAAATAAATATGAACTGACTGATGAAACAACTGAGATTGAAGGTAAAACTCTCCACCGCATTCGTGCATTGAGAGATTTTGGGGACGTCAAGAAAGGTGATCTTGGAGGCTATATCGAGAAAGAAGACAACCTATCACATCATGGTAATTGCTGGATTGGGGATTATGCCAAGGTTTATGATGATGCTAAGGTTTACGAAAATGCACATGTTTACGGTTATGCACATGTTCACGANTGATGCATATATTTGCGGTGAACCTAGCGTTTTTGATAATGCAGAAGTTTATGGCAATGCACAAGTTTACGAAGAGCCACACATTTACGATAGGGCGCGTGTTTACGGCAATGCGCAAGTTTACGGTGATGCGCATGTTTACGGTCATGCAAAAATTTACGGTGAAGCATGTGTATGTTGGGACGACTGGATTGATGGCGATAAAAGAATCTCAACTGGAGAAAAGACCAGATGAGAAAATACGAACGACTAATCTTATAGTATCTCTATAAACCAGCTTCTAACTCCACAAACAAAATTTCAACACATGCGTGCTTCACGCCACGGGTGAATTACATCTAAAATGAAGGGGAATAAACATGCCACACCGCCCACCTACTATCACGCAACCAGCTATTGCTCGTGCTTTACGAGAAGCTAAAAAACAAGGATGCGAACTCATAGAAATCAAACCTACAGGGGAATTATTAATTCATATCAATAAAACCATAACACCAACAACGACAGATAATACTTATAGCATCAACGATTTTCCACCACTTGAAAACGAGCAAGAAGAATACAGCACCAATAAATCTTGCCCCTCTGTCGACGGTATAAAGTTTTAGCCATGCCAAAACGCCGTCCACCGCATCTTGTTCGTGAACGTACACGCCATGGTAAAGTTATATGGTATGTACGTATTGGTCATGGACCACGGTTTCGGATTGAAGGAACCTATGGAACGCAAGAGTTTGTTGATAATTATACGCTGGCTATTAAACAAGCTCAAAATGGCTCCTCCAAGAAAATAAAACAAACCAGACTCACAGAAGGGTCTTTCGATTGGTTGTTACATCAGTATTTACAAAGCATGCAATGGCATAATCAATCAGAATCTACTAAAAAAGTTAAATATCGAATTCTGAATAATGTTTCTAAACATATCGGTGATCGTGCATATAAAAGCATAAACAAACAACACATTCTTGAAGCCGTAGATAGAAGGCGAGAGACCCCCGCGGCGGCAAGACATTTTTTGACCTCTTTAAACGGTCTCTTTAATTGGGCGGTTGATAATGCCCTTTTAAATAGAAATCCTGCCTTTAATATAAAAGCACCAAAATCTTTAAACAGTGAGGGATTACTGCCATGGCTAGAAGAGGACATAGACAAATATTATCACCGTTGGTCATATGGTACACATGAACGCGTCTGGATTGATGTTCTTCTTTATACAGGCTTGCGTCGTGGTGATGCCGTTCGTATCGGCTGGA
>NZ_JBHIPC010000067.1:0-8252 GCF_042195765.1 Bartonella sp. AP3QHHD | reverse complement strand
TTTTTTTCTTATTTTAGTAAATAAGCGATTGTCATGCTATTTTTCTTATCAAGCGATAATAATGGAGTGTTTCTTGTTGTCTCTAATATGTAACAGTTCCAATAAATTTGGTCTATTCTATGAATAACAGTCTTTACTTGAAGCTCAAAATTATATTACATGCAACACCTTAAAATTAAGAAGCATATAGAGTGTATGATTGTCATTTAACAGTGTCATTGTAAAATCTTCAAAAGCGGGGGAAATGATATGGTTTGCACAACACATAAAGCAGGTGTATACAGTACAGTCTATGCTTTTCTCTCAGATGTTATAAGTATTATTCTCATCAAAAAATTAAAAAATTGTTACGCGGTTGGCGATTTTTTCTGTGACGCTGACGATATGGTTCATTTTGTTGCTCATTTTGAGGGCACAATGAATGCATAGATTTTTTTTCACTTTTGTTTTTGCGGCTATTTTGTGCCTTTTCTCGTTGCCGAGTTTTGCCCAAAACATTCGTGAGAAAGCGATTAATCAATCAGAGAGCATCCAACGACAACAAACACAACAACAGCGTTTTCAACGATTGCACCGTAGAAACGAAACACATGGGATATTTTTGCCAGACGATGATACCACATCTGCCTATGGTGCTTCATCTGGTACAACCTGTTTGCTGATCAAAAGCATTGAATTTGTTGGTGCTCAGTTGATTTCTCACACCGACCTTCATGAAGCCATTTCTCTTTGGGAAGGACGGTGTTTGGGGATTGCCGAAATCAATAAAGTGCTCAAAGCGGTGACCAAGCTTTATATGAAGCGCGGCTATATTGCGGTGCGGGCTTATTTGCCTGAGCAAGATTTAAGCGGCGGTCATCTCAAGATTGTTGTAGTTGAGGGTGTGATGGAAGATATCACTCTGGATGGGCATAAAGTTGAGAGGAGACTTCAAGGAGAAATCACCACGGCTTTTCCAAATCTTATTGGGAAGCCGACCAATCTGCGCCAGATAGAGCAAGGGCTTGATCAAATCAATCGGCTTTTCTCACGCCAAGCCACCATTAATCTTGGTGCGGGTAGCAATTCGGGTGGTTCGATACTCGATGTTCATATTGAAAAACAGAAACCTTGGCTTATTACGCTTTCCAGCGATAATCTTGGTGCTAAAGCAACAGGAATTTATCAAACGCGCTTGAGCCTTTCTTTTGATGATCTGTTGGGGATCAATGATCAATGGTCGTTTAGCTATCAGCGCTCTATGGATGGTAGTCCGTATCATTTTTCTCACAAGCGCCCCAATAGTGATACTCTAACGGGATCATTTTCTCTACCCTATGGCACTTGGACAACAGGTTTTGATGGGACGTGGAGCCAATATCATTCGAGTGTTAAGGGAATATTTTCCGATATTATGACTGCGGGCAAGTCTTTATCGCTGACACCGTGGATTTCACGGGTTATCGACCGTGATCAAGAGGGAAAGACCTGGGTTACAGGACGGTTGACATGGAAATATTCTGATAATTTTATTATGGGCAGTCGAGTTGATGTTTCAAGCCGTAAACTAGCTATTGCAACCTTTGAGCTTGATCATTCGCGCAAGTGGCTTGGAGGAGAATTAAGCGCGCATATAGGGTTTCATAAAGGGTTGGCAATTCTTGGCGCTTATGATGATAAAGAGCAAGAGAATGCAACAAAAAATTCACCCAAAGGGCAATTTTCCAAATTGTCTTTTTCCCTAGGCTACGTGCGTTCTTTTTCGCTCAAACAGTATAACTTTCGCTATAACACGCTGTTTTCAGGACAATTATCACCCGACACGTTGTTTAGTTCAGAGCAAATATCGCTTGGTGGTAGTTCCTCTGTGCGCGGGGTGCGTGAGGCGATTTATTACGGCAATAATGGGGCGTTTTGGCGCAATGAATTGTCGCTGTTGTTGCCAGGTTTTTCTTCGAGAATGGGGCGTAAATTTATGAGCCAATTTGCCCCTTATATGGCGCTTGATCTGGGGGCCGTGGCCAATGATGTAAACAAAAACAGTTTTGGCGGGAGCCTCGTTGGGGCAACTCTTGGTTTCCATGCAACCGGAGACATTACGGATATTGATGTGTCTTATTCGAATATTTTAACCCAATCGACAGTGCGAGAAAAGGGAAATGCGACAGGGTTATTTCAAGTGCGGGCATTATTGAGATTTTAGAGCAAAGGGGTGGTAAAAATATCGCTGCGCTGTTTATACCCATATGGGTTGTTTTTTTAAAGAGATAAAGAATTTTATGAGGAGCTGAAGATGCGGGGATTGAAAAATCAAAAGCATAGATTGGGATATGGATACAAGCTATGGCAGCGCGTTCTTTGTGTTTTGCAGCGAGGGATCCATAAGGGGCTTTCACTGGTTTTAAGCTTTTGCTTAGCTTTTCAGCCTTTGTTGTTGCAAGCACAGGCGCTTGGAGCGCGAAGTCCTGTTGCACAAGAGAGCCAAGGGATAAAAGCAGCTGATGGGGTTGGCTCTGTTTTCCGCCCCACGGTGGGGAAAGCCGGCAATGATGTGCCGCTGATTGATATTGTGCGCCCCAATGGACAGGGTCTTTCTCATAACAAATATGACAGTTTCAATGTTGATACCCATGGCGTGATTTTGAACAATTCGACTGAGGAGGTTTCGCGTTCACAGCTTGGGGGATTGGTGCCAGGCAACGGCAATTTGCGTTATAGCGGTGCAGCAAAGGTTATCCTTAATGAAGTGGTGAGTGCCAATCGCTCGCGTCTTGAAGGCGTGAGCGAAGTACATGGGCATATGGCGGATGTTATTATCGCCAACCCCAATGGGATTACCTGTAACGGTTGTGGCTTTATTAATACACCACGGGTGACTTTATCGACTGGACAACCGATTATTGGAGCCGATGGCGCTTTGACTGGGTTGCGTGTTGAGGGTGGAGATATCACCATAGGTTTTCGTGGGGCTGATGGGAGTTCATTAGATATTTTTGATCTTGTTTCGCGCAAGATCAGTGTCGGGGGTCCCATACAGGTCAAAGGAGATTTGGCTGTTATCGCGGGGCGCAATCATTTTGATTATGACAAACGCGAAGCAACTTCTCTTGGTTCTGATGGCAAAGAGCCGGAATTGGCGATTGATTCCAGTGAGTTTGGTGGAATGTATGCGGGGCAGATCCGCGTGATTGCCAATGATAAAGGTGCGGGCGTTAAGATGCGCGGAGACATGGTTGCCAATGCAGGCGCCATGAGATTGACAAGTGATGGCAAGCTGGTGATTTCTAAAGCACGCGCCAAAGGAGCAGTAAAAGCGCGTTCTCACCACGACAGTGTGCATGTGAAAGATCTGCTTTTTTCAGAAGAAGCAGTTGAACTGAAGGCTTTGAAACATGTTGAACTGGCTGAGCAAGCTCGCGTTGCGGCAAGCGGTGCTGTTGATGTGCACGCCGATCTGATCAAGCTCCAGTCTCATGCTCTTCTAGCAAGCGGTATTGGGAGTGATGGTCAACAGTCAGCGACGGGTTCTTTGCATTTACAGGCAGCAAAGCTTGAGGCGGGGAATGGGCGGATAGCCGCCGGTGATCTTTTAGAGATCCAAGCAGCAACAATTGATCTGAGCCGCATGCAAGACAATGATCAAACAGGGGTTTCTTCCCTTGGCGATCTGACCATTAAAACCAATCAAATCAGCGCTTTAAACAATCATATTGGTGCCAAGGGGAATATTGTCTTGAGCGCCGATGATGGGCTCACTGTAGGCGCTGGACATTATAGCGCCGGCGGCTCTCTTTTGGTGGAAGCAGCAGAGCTTACATCACGCGCGCGCTTAGTGGCAGAGCAAAAAGTTGACCTTTATGCGCATCACGGTGCCCTGATCCAAGAAGGCACTGTCTGGTCCAATGGGAAGATAACGCTGGATGCCCATGGTGCCCTCAATCACACGGGTGATATTATCAGTATGCAGCAGGTTGCCTTGACAGCGGGGGGCATGTTCACAACCTCTCAAGAGAGCACGATTTTAAGTTATGATGTGGTTTTAAGTGCTGATGCTTTAACCCAAGCAGGGACTGTGGAAGCCCAAGAAGGAGCATTAACCCTTCAAGTGCGTGATGGGGTCGCAAATAGCGGCACAATGCGCGGTGAGAGTGTCGATGCTCATATTGGTGCATTTACCAATCAAGGGACGTTTATTGCAACCGATGATTTGCATTTGATGGTAAGCACACAAGAAGGCGCCGATCCGCAACAAGCCTTTCTGAAGAATACATCCGAAGGTGTCCTTCAAAGTGGTGGCGTTTTTGTTGTGACCGCAGGGCAATTAGACAATGCCGGTGTGCTTGGCTCTAGTGGTGAGAATGTTGCCCTCAATGTGGCAGGGAATGTCAGCAATAGTGGGCTGATTTACGCCAAAAAATCTATGGACGTATTCAGTGATGGTGATTTAACCAACACACAGGGCAGAATGATTGCAGAAGAGGCTCTCAGCATTGGTGGGCTGAAAGAGACACGTGCTGGTCATATAAATAATGAGGCTGGTCTTCTCAGTGCTTTAGCCGGTGAGATGAAGATTGTTGCAACGTCTTTTGTCAATAAAAGCGCTGAAACGACAAATTCAGAGCAACAAAACGCTACACATGATGAAGGTGCGCATGTTTTAGCGCGGGATGGTTTGCGCATTGATGTGGGCAGTTTTGAGAATGTTGATGGTCTCATTTCTACGCAAGGGGCAGTCAATATTGTTGCTGATAGTGTGATCCAAGCAGGGCACATAGAGATTGAGCGTGGTGACCTTCAACTGACCAGCCACGGTGATTTAAGCAATAGTGGCACAATAGAAAGCAATGATACCATTGCTTTGCATGCGCAAACAAATCTCAGCCAAACGGGGCGCATTGTCTCTAAAAAGCGGATAGAGCTTTCCAGTGATGGCATATTGACAATGGGCGAGACAAGTGAGGTTGGCGCCTATGATGTAACGCTGAAGGCAGGCACACTCACCCAAACTGGGCTTGTGGAAGCGCAAGGCGGGGTACTGACTCTCAACAGTCATGATGTTTTAAGCAATTCCGGTATTATGGTGGGCAGTGTTGTTGATGCGAAGCTTGGGTCTTTAGCCAATTCCGGTCAGCTTTTAGCCAGTGACAGTTTTACGCTTGTGGCAAAAAGTCATGATCCGTCATTGGGGCAAGTTGCTCTGGTTTTAAATGGTGAAGACGGTGTTCTCAAAAGTGGTGGTGCTTTTGTCTTAACCGCAGATGTTTTGGACAATGCCGGCAGTATTGGTTCAAGTGGTGATGGGGTTGCGCTCAATGTGAGCGCTGATCTGAGTAATAGTGGGCTGATTTATGCCAAGAAATCTGCCATTTTCTCCTTAGATGGGGATTTTATTAATAAGTTTGCCGATGTCATTGCTGAAGACAATCTCATCATCCGTGGTTTAAGTGGAGAGCGGGCTGGTCATGTGATCAACAGCTCGGGTCTTTTAGAAGCCGTGTCAGGCGATATGACCTTCGATGTCTCAGCGCTTACCAACATGCGTGAAGGTGGAGTTGAAGTTAGCGATAAAGTGGTTTCTCACAGTTACGTGCGAGGAGAATGGGAAAATATCCCAAATGTTGATAAACACACAAGGATCAAGAAAAATATCGACACTACGATTATTCGTCAGCAGCCTCATTTTACCAATAATGCGGCACAGATTTTGGTAGGGCGTCATCTCACGGTCCATGCCGGTGATATCCGCAATAGCTATAGTTTGATTGCTGCTAATGGCAACATTGAGATGCAGGGTGATACGCTGCTCAATGAGGGGCGTGATTTAATTGAAACAACCAAGATTGTAACTGAAACACGCTACAGATATAAGCAATGTAGTGCCACAAATCCAGCATGTATAGGGCAAGGTGCAGAAGAATGGGATGGTCCTACTTTTACCCAAACACTCAAACGCACTTATGATGCTGTTTATGGCACGATTGAAGCTGGTGGCACGCTTGATGCCAAGTTGACAGGCTATATTGACAATCATGCGGTGCGTGAGGGGGTTGAGCAAGTTGGCTTAAGCTCTGGCGATAAAGGGTTGGCTGGTGTTAAAAACACCGATTTTGACGGTTCCAAACCACTGATTAGTGATGATCGATTAGATGGGATTATCAATGGTTTGAAAGGGCACAAAGGGCTTTTTGCACCAAGCACAAAAACACCCGCACCAGAATCCATACAAGTGCCAACGCAAGATGGGCTTAACTCTGTCAAGACAGAATTGGCTCAGACCCAAACACCGGATGTGCCATTTTTAGTCGAGACGCGTCCAGATTTTATCAACCCAAGTAAATTTTTAGGATCGGACTATTACTTAAAAAAGATTGGCAATTATAAGCCTGAGCACGTGTTTAAAAGATTGGGGGATGCTTATTTTGAATATCGTCTGGTGGGTGAGCAAATCTTTGAGCTGACAGGCAATCGCACTCTTCTTGATGTTGAAGATCCCAATGCTCAAATGCAAAGGCTCTATGACAATGCTGTGGAGCAGCAAGGTCCTTTAGGGTTAGTGCTAGGCAAGCCCTTAACGCCTCAGCAGATTGCTGGGATCAAAAAGGATATGATCTGGCTTGAAACTCACCTTGTCGACGGACAAGAGGTCTTAGTGCCCCACGTTTATTTGGCGCCAAACACTTCTTTAGCACAAGATGTTTATGGGGCAAAAACGCAGCAAGGAAACCTTGCCAGTGCACGTTTGAAAGGCAATGGCGTCACTATAGAGACGGACCGTCTTACCAATAGTGGCACCATATCAAGTAATGGTGCATTGCATGTTTCGACTACGCAAACTTTGTTCAATAATGGTGGTTTTTTGCTTGGCAGCGGTGCTGTAGATCTCAGCAGTGGCGATCTTTTAGCCAACTCTTCAGGGGTTATTCTGGGGGATATCATCACCCTCAATGCGAAGACAATCATTGATGGTACTGCAAAAATCCGTGACACGAATGAATATGGTTTTGTTGATCGGAGCGGGCAGCAGGCTCAAATCATTTCTATACAGGATTTAAACATTCACTCCCTTGGCGATTTAAGCATGACTGGTGGCCAATGGAGCAGTGGCGGTCCGATGACGGTGATTGTCGATGGTTCTGCTACGTTTGGTTCATTAGTGCTAGAGAGTGACCATAAGGAGACATTGGAAAAAGGGCATTATAACGCCCAAAGCAGTGAGCACCGTTTGACAGAAGTCAACAGTGATGGAGATTTGACCATTGTCACAGGTGGTGAACTTAACCTTGGGGGAAAGTTTAAAGCCAAGGGCAATGGGGATTTCACCAGTGGTGGCGCTCTCAACGCGATTTCAGAGCAAGATTTTAACAGTTTTGATTTGGATCTGAGGGGCAAAGAAGGCGACAAATCGAAGCAAAAGAATAAGTTTCGTCAACAATCAACAGAAGTTACTACAAACAAAACCACGATAGAAACAGAGGGCAACCTCTCCATGCATGCGCAAAATGGGGATCTCACGCTTGATGCGGCAGGGCTATCAAGTGGTGGTCAGACGCATTTGGCATCAGATACGGGGAAGATCAAGTTTCTGACCAACAAGGATCAAGATTTTAAGGACGTTTATCAGCGTAATGAAAACCTTGTGTGGTGGAGTGAGAGCGATAAAGGTTACCTTAAGGAGACCATCGAACATGTCACCATAGATGCTAAGGGTGGCATAAAGCTTGATGCGGGTGATGGCTTCGTTGTTGAGTATCAGGCAACCGGTGATTTAGACAAATCCCTTGAGCAATTGTCTCGCTCTCCAGGCATGGCATGGATCAAGCAACTGCGTGATGATCCAGAATTATCCAAGCAAGTGGATTGGCAAGCAGTTAAGGCTGAATTTAAAGACTGGGATTATAAAGCCCAAGGGCTGACAGAAGCCGGTGCGGCTCTCGTGGCATTGGCTGTCACGGCGGTTACGGGTGGAGCAGCCTCTGGCGCTGCCAGTGCCATTACCGGTGCTTTGGGGCTTGGCTCGAGTACGGCCATGAATGCGGCGATACAGGCTGGTGTCCAAGCGCTGATTAACAAAAGCGCTGTGGCTCTTGTCAATAATCGCGGCAACATTGCCGGCGCCTTGCATGAGCTTGGCTCTTCAAAGAATGTTCTCAGCATTGTCTCATCGATGTTAACGGCGGGCTTAACCAGCCAACTAACGGAAATGGCAGGTGTTGGACAATCTTTGCCAAAAACCGCTCCTTTTGTCGATCGTATCGCCAGTGAAGCGGAAAAGA
>NZ_JBHIPC010000066.1:0-7095 GCF_042195765.1 Bartonella sp. AP3QHHD | reverse complement strand
ATTTGAGATTGCCGAAACTGTTCTTGCACATACAGTTGGGAGTTCAGTGACGAAAGCCTACATGCGAACGGATTTTTTAGAGCAACGGCGTGTTCTTTTAGAGCTGTGGGCTAGCTTTATATCGGGAGTGGTTTGACAAAATATTCTAAGGCCATTAGAGCATAAATATAATTATTGTTATTCTACCTTAATGGCAACCCTAAAGCTTTAAAGAAACGTTGATGTCTTTTCTCAGTATCAGCTATGAGCTTACTAAACGAAATAACCTCTATATAGGACTCATAACTCTTATGATATCCAAAATATCCCATATGATCGCCTGATTCTGTTAAATCCCAACGTTTGCAGCACTCTTTTATTTTTGGAGTTAGATCACAGACGACATAACAGTAACCGGGAACTTTTCCATCCAAATTTATTGGACGCCCTTTTGGGGTAAGTACTTTGCCTGCACGAATTTTTTTCTAGATAAGTAATGACCTGCAAAATAGGATCTGTTTCGGTACCAGCTTTCGCGTCATCTCTCATGGGACGCTTAATTTCTACTATAGTAAGAGATGCCAAAGTAGGAGATTCTAAACCCTCTTTGCTATCTGATACTAATAAAGGATTCCAATAAATAGAATTATTACATAATTCTAAACTACATATATCAGGTCTTTCCTTTTCCATAGAGCCGGTAATAGACATTTTTTTAATAATAAATCAGAAGCTAAATAATCATGAAATACTAATTTTTCGTCTATCAACCACAAGTTACAATTATCCATAGCTACAGAATTAGAATCACACTTCATGGGTACTATGAGTTGATGAATAACGTCTTCTTTAATATATTCTTTACCACCGTCATAAAGAGAATTTAAAGATTCCTTCAAAAGTTCTATGATAGTTTTTCTATGGAATAAGTAATTTGCCAAATCGGACTTTTTAAGATCACATACAGCATTTACATATTTATTAATTCTTGCTGCATAACTATCTGTATTTTCTCCTTGTTGAACTGCTAAAACATTATGACCTTCTTCTAAAATTTCATTTTCTACTCTAGCAAGACATTCATGCAAATGTAGTTCCAATTTTTTATCATTTATTTTAGGTGAAATCATATAGTCATTGTCTGTTAAATAGTTTAGGAGTGGACGATAGCGTGGTACTTTATGTGTGAACTTTCAACTATCTCCTTACTGTTTTGAATGTTTTGCTTTAATTCTACAGCTAAATATTTTTGAATTCTTTCATAAATGGCTTGTCGTATTATCGGAAATGATATTTTTTTCCTTCAAATAAATCTTCTTGTTTATTTTCAACATTTTCTTCAATATCAAAGCCTATTCTTTCAGAACGTACTCTTTCATCTAAAAAAAGAGAGCTTACATAGCAAGAGTAGATAAATTCACCTATATCATCTTGCAGTTTTGATTGCATACCCGGAATTTTCTCAGATAACTTTTCTTTTGTAATAGCTCTATTGCCTGCACAAAAAACATAAAGCCTGATTTTCTAAAGGTAAGGATCTAAATTTAATATGCATAATAGAAAAATTATAATTTTCTATTTTTATTTTTTCATTTAAAATGGCTCCATGCATGCATTGTTCATATAGATCATTTAATAATATCTTTTCTGTGTCATCTTCAATAGTTATGAAAGGGCAACCACCAGTTCTTGCAAAATACCAGAGACAATGTTCTAAGAGTGCTTTTGCGATAGATTGTAGTTTTTTAGGAATATGATTTTTATATTTTTGGTTTAGACCTGTTAACTCAACAATAGTTTCTCTCTTCGTACAATTATCTTGAAATTCATCTAATTCTTTTATACCTGCAGCAGCATCAAATAAAAATGTGCGCCCTTTTAATCCTCTATCTGTTTCATAAATACTCCTGATTTTTATATTATCAAAAGCTTTAAGCCATAAAAGTCGTCCTATACCATGGCAACCTTTATCTCTTTTATAATCTGAGTCTAAAGTTTTAAATGATTGAAAATTATGATCATTAAAGCTTGTACCATTGTCGATCACTTTAAAACCTACAATTTCTGTCTCGTTTAGTTTTTCTGTATCTTTGTCAAGTGGTAGTGAAGCTTGCTTCGATCTTATGACTGAAACTATAATGTAGCGTGAGGAAAAATCATTTCCTATTTCTTCAATGGAATGAATAGAATTTACAACTGCTTCAAAAAGAGGCAGTAGAGCATGATTTTCTGGTAAAGATGTATTTCTTACGCGGCCACTTAAATTTGTTTTCATTATCCACTCTAATCTATAAAAGACAATCAATTGTGTCGTTTTACAAAGATTTGACTTCCTCTTCATCCTTAAAGGATTAAAATTTCGAAGCTGTTCATATCAAATACAGTTTATTAGAAGCTTTAAATTCATGAAACAATTAATTCAAAGATTAATTCTTTGAGAACCACTGTTTTAAATGGGCGAAGATATTGTCTATCGTCTCCATGAGACGAGCAAAATTAAGAAACCATTTTCTAAAGATTTTCGCACATCTCAGAATGTATTTAGAGTCGGATATTTGGTTTTTGTGTAAAAATACTTACAAACGCATCCATAATACGTGAAAAATCAAGTGCTAATAAGAGTATAATGAGTACAATCCATTTCGTATAACGAGACATCACTTTTACACTTTTGTAGGTCATGATGATTTCTTGAAGTATTTCTTTTTCTGCTTCTGTAAGCTCTATATCGTCTTGTGTTTTTTTTCTAGCCATGTTTCCACCCACACAAGCGTTCACCTAGAGTATTGTGCTTTAAGATCTCTCTTGCTAAGTTTGAACTGATGGTGTTCAGATCTTGCTGGCTTAAATAAATTGGCAACCAGCCAACACAAGAAGAAGCATATTTATTTGTCGCGCAACCAGTCAGAGAGAACAGTACGCACATCAGCATCACTTTTTTGATTAATTTCATTTTCTACCTCAAGCCGTGTTGTGGCTGCTTTTAAAGCTTTTTCTGTTTGCTTTTGTTGCTCTGCTTTTTTCCCAAGATTAAAAGCTCTTGCTAAAATCATAAAAAAAGCGGCTAAAGCCGCACCTGTTAGCATCAGATTTCTTTTCATCCATAAGATCATAGACGATGCTCCTGAAAGCGTTTAGCAACAAAGAAAATACCAGCACATGCGGCTAAAACCATAATGGTGGCCAAAGCCCATTGGATTGGTCCATTTCCTGCTAATAAGCCTCCAAGCCCAGAAAAAGAACCAATAATCGGTGCAAGGGCTTCGGCTTTGAAAACCCCCGTTGGTGCTTGCGTTTCTACTGTTTGGTAGTTAGAGGAAACAAAAGCACCTTTCGCCCATAAGCCTGCTTCTGCTGCACGCCGGTGTGCGAGACCTTCAAGACGCTTTCCGCCTGCTTTGGTCCATTTCTGTAGCTCTGCAGGGACAGCTTCATATTCACCTTGATTGAGCTTTTTTAACAGTGTCGAGTTACAAAAGGCTCCTGTTCCTACATTATAGCAAAACGACACTAACGCCGCGAATTGTTCATCTGTTAATGAAACTGTAACAGCGCGTTCAACGACATTTTCAAATTGTCTTAAATCTTGGCAAAGAAGTTCTTCTGCTTGCTTTTCAGTGATTGTCATGCCTTCGTAAATAAAAGGCTTTCCAGCACTGTTTGTATGTCCATAACCTATTGTCCACACCCCAATGGCATCTTTATAGGCGTTCAAACGCAAACCTTCCCATTGTTTAATAAGTGCTAGTCCTTCTGATGATATTTTTCGCATGTGTTGCTCCATAAAAAAAACCCACACAAGGCGGGGATGAGTGAATATTAAAAATTGCAATTATTGCCTTTTATTAAAAATCTCGTTTCATGTAACTTTTTTCTGTGTTATACGTTACATGAAACATAATGGAGATTTTGTTATGGCTACAATGCACGTTAATGAACGGGTTCAAAAACACCGCAATACGCAAAGAAAAGCAGGTTTGCGCTTAATGCAGATTTGGGTTCCAGATACACGCCAGCCAAATTTTGCAGAAGAGTGTCGCCGCCAATGTCGCTTAGTAGCAAAAATGGATAAAGCTGATACATCTATACAGTTGTTTATGGATCAATCTTTAATGGATGTTGATGGTTGGACAGAATGATGCGTGGTTCTCTGGTAACAATAGCGATACAAGGTGATTTTGGTAAACCAAGACCCGCATTGATCATTCAAGCTAATCAATTTAGTGAACATACCAGCATGACGGTTTTACCAATTACAAGTACACTTGTTGATGCGCCATTACTCCGCATTACGATTCAGCCAAACGCTAAAAATGGTTTGCAAAAACCTTCGCAAGTAATGATTGATAAGATTATGACGGTAAGATGTGACAAAATGAGTTCCATTTTTGGCTCTCTTCAAGCAAAGGAAATGCTGGAGATTGAACGTTGTTTGGCTGTATTTTTAGGAATAGTAAAATAAAAATTGGATTTTTTTCTTCGGAAAGATAGCTTGGTTAAGCTTCATGTAGCTTTTTCATTGGAACAAAAGAATGTATTTGACATTATCTATTATGTAGCATATAAACTACAAATATTTATTGTTAAAAAAACACACTATTTTACAGAGTGGTTAGATTCGTTAAAAGACAAACAAGTGCAAAAGAAAATTGCTGCACGTATTTTCCGCCTTGAATATGGGCTTCTAGGAGACGTGAAATATTTCCGTGGCATTGGTGAACTAAAAATAAATTATGGACCAGGCTATAGGATTTATTTTGTAAAACAAGGGAAACAAATCATTTTGTTATTAAATGCTGGTGATAAATCCACACAACAAAAAGATATCGAAAAAGCCCTTCAATTAGTAAAGGAAATGAAACATGGAAATTACTAAATTTGATGTAAGTGAATATTTTAATACACCTGAAGACTTTAAGATCTTATTAGATGATGCTTTAGAAACCAAAAATAGCGGTTATATTGCACATGTATTAGGCATTATTGCGCGTAAACAAGGAATGAAAGCTGTTTCTCAAGAAACAGGACTAAATCGCGAGTCTCTTTATCGTTCTTTAAGCGATAAAGGTGATCCACGGCTTTCTACTTTTCTTAGTGTTTTAAGTGCATTAGATTTGCAAATGAGTTTGACACCTATTCAAAAGAATTGTAAGGAGCAGACAACTTTAGAAGAAGCATCTTAACCACCTCCCCATTTTGAGAACGGGGAGGGGCATATTTTTTACTTAAGCAACCTTTTTAATGGGGCTCTCGAAATTTGGTTCATAAGCGCGTAACAAAGAATCCATGCTATGCGGTAACTCTGAATCTCCAAAATCTGTAAGAATTGCTAAAATCTTTGTAATATTGGGTAGTTCATCCTGAAGTTTTGAAATCAAAGCTTTTTCTATTACACTCATAGTGTCAACCAGAGCAGTACAATCTTTATCGCTCATATTTTCATGTCTAGAAAATCGAGATAATGCCATCCATAAGTCACATAAGAAGTTGGTATCTATCTTCATTGTACACCCCCATGGATTTGTTCTCTTAAGCATGCTAATCCTCTGGAGGTAATTTTTGTTGAAGGGAGTACCTTTTCTGTACCATCTGGTTTTTGAATGGTGATAGCAGGGCAGTCCATGAATCCTTTCTTTATCTTATCTTGATAAGGTAACAAGGGAGCTCCTGGAGCCCGTCGATACACCCAATCATGTTTACGTAAGTAATCCGTTAAATCTTTTGGTCGTACTTCAAGCATCTTTGCTGCTTCAATAAGACCAAACAACCCATCAGAGCGTTTTAAACCATCCAAAGCTCTGCTTTTGGTGCTAATTCGGCAATGGTGTTATCCTTCTGTTCGATTTGATTTTGTAAGTGATTTAAAACACCAAGTAATGCTTCGGGTTTGGAGTAGTCAACTTGTGGTGTTGCTACTTGTTTCAAAAGCCGTTCGCATTTGATAAAGTATTGACGCGCTTCATGCCCTTTATCATTACGCTCTATCATCGAAAGATGTTTAGCCATGTCTAATGTAATGTGGTATTCTTTTACCTTTCCACCGTTTTCTAAATTTTTAGAAAGCGTTATAAAGTTTATATTTTCCAGAAACTTACATTCTTTAATGCGATTTTTAATCCAGTCTGCAAACTTTGATGTAATTCCTAAAAATGCGTGCAAATCACGCGCATTAACAGTTTGAACAGTCTCTTGATCAATGACCTGTTCTGATATTTCTATAAGTGTGTTCATGAGAACTCCTGTGTAATTAGACGTTTTTGATTGACACTCAATAAAAGAGTGCCGGGTGCTCAAAAACACGGTACACAGTCCGTCGTTATGCTTTTCCCAAAAGGGTATTGTATAGCATAACCACACCCGACAATGTCATTATACGCATGTAGCATATAACAAGTCAAAGTCTTTAATGCGCGGAAAAGAGATTGGTTCGGCAATCCACCCGCTGTGTATTTAAGGTGTTTTTGAGGCACCTGATTCGATTATTCACATTGTCGCCACAATGTCAAGTGGCAATGTAATGTTTTTATAAAAGTAATCTGTTAAATCTTTTGGTCGCACCTCTAACATTTTTGCTGCTTCAATAAGACCGAACAGCCCATCAGAACGCTTTAAACCATCAAGTGCTTTTGCTTTTGGTGCTAATTCGGCAATAACATGATCTTTTTGCTCAATTCGACTTTGTAGGTGATTTAAAACACCAAGTAATGCCTCCGGTTTGGAGTAGTCAACTTGTGGTGTTGCTACTTGTTTCAAAAGCCGTTCGCATTTGATAAAGTATTGACGCGCTTCATGCCCTTTGTCATTCCTCTCTATCATAGAAAGATGTTTAGCCATGTCTAAGGTGAGAGCATAATCTTTAGAAGGACGTCCACCTGAACTTTCGCTCAAAAAAGAGCAAAAGTCATGCTCTTCTTTAAATTTACAATCTTGAATACGTCTGATAATCCAATCTTTAAAACTGGTTTTTACTTCTAAAAATGCGTGTAATTCGCGAGCGTTAACAGTTTGAACTGTTTCCTGTCCAATTATTTGTTCTGATATTTTTGCTAATTTATATCTTCCTCATCCATATGGATGACGCCTTCACCTTCGTCGCATGCGTTTGGTGGGGCGTTT
>NZ_JBHIPC010000065.1:0-142368 GCF_042195765.1 Bartonella sp. AP3QHHD | reverse complement strand
GAGGTCTTCCCATGATCAACGTGACCAATCGTACCAATATTAACATGCGGTTTTGTTCGTTCAAACTTGCTCTTCGCCATTTGAGCTCTCCATTTTCCGTCCAAGCCAAGGACTAAGTTAAAAATTAATTACCAACCTGAAATTACGCGTATTTCTTTTGAATCTCCAAAGCAACAGCTGAAGGCACAGGCTCGTAATGATCAAACTGCATTGTATACTGCGCACGCCCCTGACTCATAGAGCGAAGAGTATTCACATAACCAAACATATTTGCCAAAGGAACCATTGCATTCACAACCGTTGCAATGCCGCGCGCTTCAGTTCCTGAAATCTGTCCCCGACGAGAATTGAGATCACCAATAACATCACCAACATAATCATCTGGTGTAACAACTTCCACCTTCATGATCGGTTCAAGAAGCTGTGCACCAGCCTTCTTTGCCCCATCACGAAAAGCCGCACGAGCAGCAATCTCAAAAGCCAAAACCGAAGAATCAACATCGTGATAGCCACCATCAATGAGAGTCGCTTTTACACCAAGCATAGGAAAGCCCGCAAGAGGACCTGACCCCATAACACTCTCAATCCCTTTTTGGACACCGGGAATATATTCTTTAGGAACAGCACCACCAACAATCTTTGACTCAAAAATAAAGTCATCACCATCATGAGGCTCAAAAACAATTTTCACACGAGCAAATTGACCTGCACCACCCGATTGTTTCTTATGCGTATAATCAATTTCCGCCATTTTAGTAATTGACTCACGATAAGCAACTTGAGGCTGCCCAACATTTGCTTCAACCTTAAACTCACGCCGCATACGATCAACAATAATATCAAGATGAAGCTCACCCATTCCAGCTATAATAGTCTGACCAGATTCCTCATCCGATTTAACACGAAATGAAGGATCTTCGGCTGCTAGACGGTTAAGAGCAATACCCATTTTTTCTTGATCTGCTTTTGTCTTCGGTTCAATTGCAATCTCAATAACAGGCTCTGGAAATTCCATCCTCTCCAAAATAACAGGCTTCAAAGGATCACAAAGAGTATCCCCTGTTGTCGTCTCCTTAAGTCCTGCAAGAGCAACAATATCACCAGCAAATGCTTCTTCAATATCCTCACGAGAATTTGAATGCATTTGAAGCATACGCCCCAAACGCTCTTTTTTCTTTTTCACAGTATTCTCAAGAGAAATACCTTTCTGAACTTTACCTGAGTAAATACGACAGAACGTCAATGAACCAACAAAAGGATCATTCATAATTTTAAAAGCAAGCATAGATAACGGAGCATCATCAGAAGATTCGCGTGTCGTCTCAGCCTCATTCTTTACATCAACACCCTTAATCGCCGGAATATCAATTGGAGAAGGAAGATAGGAAACAACAGCATCCAAAAGTGGCTGCACCCCCTTGTTTTTAAAAGCCGTACCACAAAGAACCGGATGAAACTGAACTTCTACTGTCCCCCTACGAATGAGAGAAACAAGCTGCTCGTTGGTTGGCATAACACCTTCCAAATAAGCCTCTGTCGCAGCTTCATCAACCTCCACAGCCATCTCAATCAATTTCTCGCGATATTCTTCAGCTTTCTCCTTTAACTCAGAGGGAATTTCACTTATCACTGCCGAGGCACCAATAGAACCATCCCACTTTAAAGCCTTCATTTCTACAAGATCAACAACTCCTTCAAAGTCATTTTCAGCACCAATCGGCAACTGCAAAACAAGCGCTTTAGCACCTAACCGAGAACCAACCATCTCCACACTACGATAGAAGTCAGCTCCTATTTTGTCCATTTTATTAACAAAAACCATACGAGGCACGCGATACCTCTCAGCTTGCCGCCAAACAGTTTCCGTTTGAGGCTCCACACCAGCATTTGCATCCAACAAGGCTATTGCACCATCAAGAACACGCAAAGAGCGCTCAACTTCAATCGTAAAATCAACGTGCCCTGGCGTATCAATAATATTAAAGCGACGCTTCCGACCGTCTTGCCCTTCCCAAAATGTCGTTGTTGCAGCAGACGTAATCGTAATACCACGCTCCTGCTCCTGCTCCATCCAATCCATTGTAGAAGCCCCATCATGGGTCTCGCCAATTTTATGATTCTTACCGGTATAGAACAGAATACGTTCAGTCATCGTAGTTTTACCAGCATCAATATGCGCCATAATACCAAAATTACGATAATCTTCAATTTTATATTCGCGAGCCATTATATTTGCCTTAGTTTAAAACTTCTACCAGCGATAGTGAGAAAAAGCACGATTAGCTTCAGCCATACGATGAACATCTTCACGCTTCTTCACGGCAGAACCACGATTATTAGCCGCATCCATCAATTCACCAGATAAACGCTCAACCATCGTCGTTTCATTTCGACCACGTGCCGCCGCAATCAACCAACGAATAGCAAGAGCCTGACGACGATCAGGACGAACATCAATCGGAACTTGATAAGTAGCGCCACCAACACGGCGTGAACGAACCTCAATATGAGGAGCAATATTCTCTAAAGCTCGATGAAATAGAGCCACAGGATCTGTTTTTACTCTTTTTTCCACAGAATCGAGCGCACCATAAACAATACGCTCTGCAACTGATTTTTTACCATCAAACATAATGGCATTCATAAATTTCATAATAACCAAATCACCAAATTTTGGATCTGGATTAATCTCACGCTTTTCTGCTCTATGACGACGGGACATTAGCTTTGTCTCTCAATATTATTTTGGACGCTTTGCGCCATACTTTGAACGACGCTGTTTACGATTCTTGACACCCTGCGTATCAAGTAAACCACGAATAATGTGATAACGAACTCCTGGCAAATCTTTCACACGACCACCACGAATCATTACAACAGAGTGCTCTTGAAGATTATGTCCCTCTCCAGGAATATAACCAATTACCTCAAATCCATTCGTCAAGCGAATTTTAGCAACTTTACGAAGAGCAGAATTAGGTTTCTTCGGTGTTGTTGTATAAACACGCGTACAGACACCACGCTTCTGCGGATTCGACTGCAGAGCAGGAACCTTATTACGTTTAACTGGCGCCACACGCGGCTTGCGAATCAACTGGTTTACGGTAGGCATGCAACCTTCCTCTTTTCGATCTACATTCGTCTCACCCAATCGGGCTTTTCTATTTTTATTTCTATCCACCCCAACAGAATCGGAACAGATATCTAAGTCTATACACAAAATCGGGCACACCTGCAAAAAACAGTTTACCCGACCATAAGCAGAGAAGGCAATAGCCTTTTGCACTAGCATTTGCTTTTAATCTTCTTAACACCTGTGAATGATCCGGTTCATATCCAAAACACCTGATTACATTCACATCGGTTATATCTATCTCTAATAGCGAGAACACGTACATTCGTCAAGAACTAAACAGCAGAAAGTTTTTAAAAATGAAAATAAATTAAATTTTAAAACTTTAAATTTGCTTTTACCGCTACTCTTGATAAATCAATTTACCATAGTAATATCCCCTATAAACAAAAAAACAGCGATGTGACTGTAGTAAACATAAATGCAATAAATTGAATTGCATATTGGATATCTAATGATGAGCGCCATGAAAATAGCAACGTGGAATATTGCCGGGATAAAAGCACGACATGAAACATTATGTCAATGGCTGCAGCAAAGCCAGCCGGACATAGTCTGTTTACAGGAAATTAAAAGTATCGATGAAAATTTTCCACGCGATGCAATTGAAAGTTTAGGTTACCATATAGAAACACACGGACAAAAAAGTTTTAATGGCGTTGCGATTCTCTCTAAAAAAACACCAGATGAAGTGATCCGTCGATTACCAGGCAATGATAATGATAAACAAACACGTTACATTGAAGCTGTTTATTCAACAAACAAAGGTGTTGTTCGTGTTGCATCTCTCTATTTGCCAAATGGGAATCCTATTGAGAGTGAAAAATATTCCTATAAGATAGAATGGATGGAAAGATTATATACACATGCAAAATCATTGCTTGCGTATGAAGAACCTCTTATTCTAGCAGGTGATTATAATGTCATCCCCACTCCATTAGATGCAAAAAAACCTCAAGAATGGTATCAAGATGCCTTATTTCTTCAAGAAACAAGAAAAGCATTCCAACGTATTCTCCATTTAGGTTTTTATGATGCTATCCGGAATGTCACCGATACTCCCTCCTTCAGTTTTTGGGATTTTCAGGCAGGTGCTTGGCCTAAGAATAATGGGATTCGCATTGATCATTTATTATTATCACCAGAAGCTGTTGATCAATTAATTTGCGCTCATAGCCAAACAGAAGTAAGGGGATATCAAAAACCATCCGACCACGTTCCTGTTTGGATTAACCTTAATATCAATTAAGAAAGTAAAATCCTCATTTCATGAGACAACAAAAAAAATTCCACTCAAAAATAATAACTATGCTACAGCATATAAACAGTATATCTTAAGCAAATAAAATAAAAATAAATGAATGGAGGACATAAATGAAGAAATCATTATTAATGCTTATTGCAGCAACGTCCATTGGATTCTCAAGTTTCGCGCATGCTGAACATGATACTCTTGAAAAAATAAAACGAACAGGTGAAATTACTTTAGGTGTCCGTGAATCATCTGGTTTAGCCTACGCCCTTGGTAATAATAAATATGTAGGCTTTCATACAGAAATGGCAGAACGGATCATTGATGATATCTCAAAAAAAATTGGTAAACCAATTAAAATTCATTATCTTCCCATCACTTCTCAAAATAGAATTCCTCTCTTAAAAAATAAAACCTATGATTTTGAGTGCGGCTCAACAACACATGATATTGCCCGCAGTAAAGAAGCAGCATTTGCTTATACGACATACATTGAAGAGGTTCGGATTGCTGTAAAGAAAAACTCTAACATTAAATCTCTTGAGGATTTAAATGGAAAAACAGTTGCAACGACCACCGGTACAACATCTGTTCAACTTATTCGTAAAAATAAACGTGCAAAAAACATTCAGTTTAAAGTTTTAAAGGGGAAAGATCACGGAGATAGTTTTTTATTATTAGAATCTGGTAAGGCAGATGCTTTTGTCATGGACGCTTCAATTCTTGCTGGACATATTGCTAAATCAAAGAATCCATCTGATTATGTCATTCTTGATACTGTACTTTCAGTCGAACCTATTGCCTGTATGCTCAGATTAAATGACAAAAAATTTGAACAAACAATCAACGATAGTATTGTACGTCAGATTAAAGATGAATCACTGGAAAAGCTTTATAATAAGTGGTTTATGAAACCGATCCCACCTGCTAACACTGTTATGAACCTTCCCTTGTCAAAACAAACAAGATATGCTTGGGATCACCCAAATAATAAGCCTCGAGAAAGCTACGCAGAAAAAGATTTATAGAATTTAATAAAGAAGAACCACACTCTTTTGAAATTGAGTGTGGTTTATATTTTAATTCACTTTTTAATAAATCTGGACTATGTAGATGCGCGTGGTTTATTGTCCTATTTGTGAATGACTAATTTGAGGGAATATCAATTAATGGACTTTTCTTTCCTTTGTAGAGATGACCTTACTCAAACATTGGTAACAGGATGCTTGGGAACTCCCGGCGTGAGCCATACCTATTTAGATACACTTCTCGATGGCTTTAAAAATACGGTTATATTGTCTATCACTTCACTTATATTAGCTGTATTGTGTGGTGTTGTTATAGGAACAATGCGCACTTTACCCAAAACATCCATAATCAATTATATATTTCGCACTATCGGTACTATTTGGGTAGAGATTATGCGTAATATTCCCCTCCTTGTACAAGTGTTTTTGTGGTATTTTGTTGTTCCGAAGATTTATCCACCAGCGATGAAATTTTCCCCCATTCTCTTGATAACATGCGCATTGGGATTCTTTACATCTGCACGCATTGCTGAACAGGTTCGTTCAGGCATTGAAGCGATTCCTTCTGGACAACGCTATGCTGCTATGGCAATGGGGTTTACAACTTATCAAAGTTATCGCTATATTATACTACCACGTGCTATACGTGCAATTATGCCACCTCTTACTTCAGAAGCAATGGGGATTGTGAAAAATTCGTCTATAGCATTCGCCGTTTCAATAAATGAGCTCATGCAATTTCAATACCAAGCAATTGAAGAGGTAAGCCATGTTTACGAAAATTATTTACTTGTTACGATCCTTTATATTCTAATAGCCTTATTCGTATTCATTGTGATGACAGTCATTGAACAAATACTCAAAATTCCTAATTTTCAAACAAAGGGAAATTGAATATGATGAATTTCATAAGCTCTCAGTTTGGACTTTATTTTCCTTTCAATTTTTCCGACTTTGATTTTTCCTTTTTTACCTTTGATGTATTTCGTTCTTACATTTTATCAGGTTTACTCTTTAGCGTTTTTCTAACTCTTTTTGCAACGGTATTGGGGTTTGTTTTCGGCACACTTTTAGCAATGATGCGCCTTTCTTCCATAAAACTTCTTTCTTGGTTTGCAATCAGTTACATAACAGCTATGCGTTCAATACCACTTGTGATGGTTATCTTATGGTTTTTCGTGCTTCTGCCTTTTTTAACTGGTATATCCATTGGTGCAAATAAATCAGCACTCATTACCTTTACCGCATTTGAAACGGCTTATTTTGCTGAGATTATGCGTGCTGGAATCAATTCAGTTCCGCAAGGACAAAAATATGCAGGACAAGCTCTTGGAATGACATATTGGCAAAGTATGTACATTGTCATTCTTCCTCAAGCCTTTAGAGATATGCTTCCAGTCTTTTTAACACAAGTTATTATCCTTTTTCAGGATACAACCCTTGTTTATGCCATCAGTGGTCATAGCCTTTTGAATGGTTTTGATATTGCTGCTAATAATTTTGGTGTAAAGCAAGAAGCTTATATCTTAGCAGCTATTTTCTATTTTGTTATCTGTTTTACACTGTCACAAATAGTTTTGTATTTACAAAAAAAAGTATCCATTATTCGCTAACAGGAAAAAAAATGTCTACTCATATGATCGAAATAAAAAATGTTTCTAATTGGTATGGCGAAATTAAAGTCCTTAAAAACTGTACAACCAACATTAATAAAGGAGAAGTCGTTGTCGTTTGTGGTCCATCAGGCTCAGGAAAGTCAACACTCATTAAAACTATTAACGCTCTCGTCCCTTTTCAAAAAGGTGAAATTTGGATTAATGGAATACCTGTTCATTCAAAAAAAACGAATCTGCCTAAATTGCGAAGTCAGGTAGGAATGGTGTTTCAACACTTCGAGCTTTTCCCCCATTTATCTGTCACAGAAAATTTGACAATTGCACAAATCAAAGTCCTAAAACGAAGCAAAAAAGAAGCACTTGAACGTGGATTGTTATATCTTGAGCGCGTTGGCCTCATTGAACACAAAGATAAATATCCTGGTCAACTTTCTGGAGGGCAACAACAACGTGTTGCTATTGCACGTGCCTTAACTATGGATCCACTTGTCATGCTTTTTGATGAACCAACATCTGCTCTAGATCCTGAAATGGTAGGTGAAGTACTCGATGTCATGATTAGCTTAGCAGAAGAAGGTATGACGATGATTTGTGTAACCCATGAAATGGGATTTGCGCAAAAAGTCTCTGAGCGTGTTATTTTCATAGATCAAGGAACAATTCTTGAAGACTGTTCATCTAAAGAGTTTTTTTCTGATCCGCAAGCAAGAAAACCGAGAACGCAAGAATTTTTGTCTAAAATCTTAAGTCATTAGCCATTAGATTATCAAAAAAAAAGCTATCTTTACTATGAACTTGTATACAAGAAAACAGAGTTTAATATAAGATGAGAGAATGTAAAAATATTACAATCAGATGTTTAAAAACTGTTATTCTTTAAAATCTCAGCAACCAGTGAAATTGCTGTACGTCTCTCAGATTCATTACAAAGAGCAAAAGCCTGTTCTTGCAAAGGATGAATCCAATTTTTGTCTTTTACGTTAGCTTTTTCATAGGCAGCAGTTAACATTGCTGCCCCACGGACAATTTTTCCTTCTTGAAGCAGTATATTTCCAAGCATTGCTTGGGCAGAAGGATTTCCTTTTTTTGCTGAAAGTTGAAACCATCGTGCTGCTTGTATAAGATTCTTCTCCCTTCCCTCTCCCTTTAAAAATATTTTTCCTAAATGATACTGAGCTTTAGGATTTCCATAGTTTACCGCAGCCTGCATATAAAGATGAGCAGCATAAGAAGGATCAGGTTTCACAGGTGATTGAGGAATACCTTTTTTTATATATCTCCCAAGTTTAACCAATGCATCAGAAACATAACTTTCATCCTCTGAACCAAGATCAGCACCTTTTTCAACAATATATGCAAAAAAATTATATGCCTTATAATCATTTTTAGGGACACCATCACCGTTGGCATAGATAGAGCCAAGTTTCCAATTCGCACCAATATGGCCTCTCTTAGCTGCACAACGTAATGCTGCAATAGCCTGATTTATATGCCCATTTTTATAAGCAGACATGCCACGTTTAAAAAAATAAAACGAACCATCATTCGCTTCTTGCAAGCTATTGACATCTATTACATAAACAGTCGAAAAAAATCCCCCTAAAATCACAACAATCGTGACTTTTTTCCATATCTGAAACCTATTAACCATTTCCCCCCCTATCTCAATTTTAATGATTATATCTGTTACAAATTTCTTTGTAGATATTTAAACTCTTTTTCTTAGTAAGAAGCATACGCGATTTTAAAGTAAAAATTTTAAAAGAAAAGACAAATAGATAAAAATCATCCAAAATGTTCGATAAAATTAAGTATCCATTTTTATATACAACAAATTGATTTTTAAATATAAATCATCATTCTATATTTTGTAACACATCCTTTAACATTCTAAGCTTTATCGATCTTAAAATTTTATACGTATGAGTAAAAATCATTCAATAAAATAACGTACATTAAACAGCAACTTGAGAATGAAGAGAATACATGATGAATGGTAAGCGTTTAAATATAAAAAACAATACGAAAGATGGGTAAATATAATGATGATAGTTAACTTATAACTTCACGACTGCCTTACCACCTTAAAGATGAAGTTTTTTGTCTCCGTCAATCTATAAACAATACAAGCTTTTTGTTTAACGGATTGCACCTGACATCATTTCACATGGGGTTACTTCATACTTTACACACAAGTTCTAACTCAGAATACTCACCACTACATACAAAAAAATACCACATGTGTAATTTTACATGCCTTATATTGCTACTCTAAATGATGATATTTTACAGAAATAAAACAATGTTTTGATTTATAATGATAATTTACCTTTTTGCATATTGAATGAGGACCTCGAATATCGTAAGATTCTCTCATTCCAAACCTGTTCCAGGTTAAATCAATCAAAACCATCCGCTTGCACATTACAAGCAGAGAGAGCTATGTGGATAAAAACTCTGTGTAAGAAAGAACTAAAAATGCCTCTTACGAACAGTTTGAGCTAAGGGTTGTCCGGATATTGGACAGAATGGTGCCCCCCCCGGCGCTTGTTACTTCACAAGCATAAAGAAGGGAAGCTCAATGGATTTACCGTTATACCACTCATGATCTACGTCGTGGAATAGGCTTGGATGCCTTAAAAGATGTCTCTTTAATGATAAACATAAAACAATGGATTTCAGTAGAGATTTTATGATCGTTCATGAAAAACTAACAAAAGAAAAAGTTTCTTTAAAGAAGATCTATACTAGCCCTACTGGTATGCAATTATCTATCAAAAAAATAAAAAGTTGAAATCAATCTAACCGCTCTAAAGCAACAAATATTTTTTTCTGCGCTGCACGCAGTTCTACAACCCTGTTCCGCTCACGCTCAACAATTTCTGCTTTTGCATTTGCTATAAATTGGGGGTTATTTAACTTAAGCGATATTTTTTCAATATCTTGTTCAATTTTACTGACATCCTTCCTCAAACGAACACGTTCAGCCTCCAAATCAATCAACTGTCCTAATGGTAAACAAAAAACAGCCTCTCCCAAAATCATTTGTGCCGATACTTCCGGAAGTTTATCAGAGAAATCAATAACTTCAATACGCGCTAATTTTTTAAGAAGTGCATCATAACGCTTCACACGCTCTCGCGTTACTTCTCCTCCTTCGACAACAACAAGAGGTGCTTGTGTCGCCACTGGAATATTCATTTCAAAACGTACAGACCGAATCCCCGTGACGACATCAATAAGCCAATTAATATCATCAGCAGCTTCTTCATCTATCAATGTTTCCTCTGGCCATTTTGTCAATGCGAGCATATCCTCACGCTTGATGGCTTGCGTTTCTGTAAGAGACCATAACTCTTCCGTCATATAAGGCATAAAAGGATGAAGAAGTTTATAAACTTCATCTAAAACCCAAGCAGTACAAGCTTGAGCCTCATTTTTAGCATCTTCATTTTCCCCCTGAAAAATAGGTTTGAGAAGCTCCAAATACCAATCACATAATGTATTCCAAATGAAACGGTAAAGAGTGGCAGCTGAATCATTAAATTTATAGTGTTCAATACCAGTCGTAACTGCTGAAATTGTTTTAGATAACTCTGTTAAAATCCAACGATTAAGCGGCAATTTTGCTTGTTCTGGTTTAAAAGTTGGATCATGCTTCACACCATTCATCTGTGCAAATCGGGTAGCATTCCACAATTTCGTAGCAAAATTACGATAACCAGCAATACGGGAAACATCAAGTTTTACATCACGACCTTGTGCTGCCATAATAGCTAAAGTAAACCGAAGTGCATCAGCACTATATTGATCAATAAGCTCTAAGGGATCAATAATATTTCCCTTTGATTTTGACATCTTTGCACCCTTTTGATCCCGTACAAGAGCATGCACATAAACCGTTGGGAAAGGAACGTCACCCATAAAGTGAAGTCCCATCATCATCATACGAGCAACCCAGAAAAAAATAATATCAAATCCTGTCACAGATAAAGATGTTGGGTAAAAAGTAGATAATTCAGTCGTTTTATTTGGCCATCCTAATGTTGAAAAAGGCCAAAGAGCTGATGAAAACCAAGTATCTAAAACATCCGGATCACGGATTAATTCAACAACCTCACCATAATGAGCAAAAGCTGAATCTAAAGCCTCTTTTTCACTTTTTTCAACAAAAACCGTTCCATCAGGACCATACCAAGCAGGAATCTGATGTCCCCACCATAATTGGCGAGAAATGCACCAAGGTTGAATATTTTCCATCCAATTGAAGTACGTCTTTTTCCAGTTATCGGGAACGAACTGCGTTTTGCCTTGTTGAACAGCCTCTATCGCTGGCTTTGCTAATTCAGCAGCATGAACATACCATTGATCCGTCAAAAAAGGCTCAATAGGGACACCACTGCGATCTCCATGAGGAACCATATGGGTATGATCATCAACAGAAGCTAAATATCCCTGTTCTTCCATCAAAGAAACAATCTTCTGGCGAGCAACAAAACGATCAGATTTATCGAGATTTTCTACTAACATTTTTAATTCATCTGATAAAATCAAACCATCGAAAAATGCTTCATTTTCACGAAGAAAAATCTCGGCTTGCTGGGTAAAAATATTGATCAAGCGTAAATGATTACGCTGTCCTACTTCAAAGTCATTAAAGTCATGAGCTGGTGTGATTTTTACAGCACCACTTCCAGCTTCAGGATCAGCATGGCTATCACCAACAATTAATAACCTACGACCAACAAGCGGCAAAAGAGCATTTTTACCGATAAGATTTTTATAACGCTCATCTTCAGGATTAACAGCAATTCCTGTATCACCAAGCATTGTTTCTGGTCGTGTTGTCGCCACTGTTATAAAAGTTGTCGCATCATTTGGATCAAAAATTTTACCTTCAAGTGGATATCTAAAGTGCCACAAACGTCCTTGAACTTCTTTTTGCTCAACTTCAAGATCTGAAATAGCTGTCAACAATTTAGGATCCCAATTGACGAGGCGCTTATCCCTATATATCAACCCTTGCTTATAAAGCGTGACAAAGACTTCACGAACCGCCTGCGACAACCCCTCATCCATTGTAAACCGCTCACGCGACCAATCACATGAAACCCCAAGGCGACGCAACTGGTTTGCAATAACGCCTCCAGTTTCATAACGCCATTCCCAAATACGCTCAATAAACTTTTCTCTCCCCATTTCTTGACGCGTTGACTCTTGGCGTTCTGCAAGTTGACGTTCCACTACCATTTGCGTAGCAATCCCAGCATGATCCATACCAGGCTGCCACAACACATTTCTGCCACGCATCCGCTGAAATCTAACTATTATATCTTGAATTGTCGTATTGAGCGCATGCCCCATATGAAGTGAGCCCGTAACATTAGGAGGAGGAAGCATAACGCAAAAAGGTTCTGCACCGCTTTTAGAACCAGCTCCCGCTTTAAAAGCCCCACGAGTCTCCCATCTCTTTGCAACCCGTTGCTCTATAGAGGCAGCATCATAGTTTTTTTCTAACATTCTATCCATCCATAACGCCGCTGAAAAACACAATATATGATCAAAACCTGATCAGAATCTCGTGAATCTCAGCCATTCACTAGAGAGCTCGCAAAATCGCAAACAAAATTCTCATAAAATGAAAAACATAAAAATAATGTAAAAATAATTAAGACGATTTTTTAATCGCCTTCATAATCTCTTCACGCAAAATATCTTCCAGCAAAATAGGCAATTTAGACTGTAACCATTCTGCTATAGCAGGACGCAACACATCCTTTGCAATCTTTTCTGCAGAAGAAATACAATATGCAGACAATTCCACATGACCATCCCTTCCAGCGTCTGACTGTGATTTCCTTATCTCATCTTCATATTCTTTTGCTTTATAAACAGAATTCCGTTCTTCAGAAGAAAGCTTCATCTTTTGCATATCCATACCAACTGTATTATTTTCTGCCTCTATATCCTCTTTCTCTTGCGTTATCTTCCCTCCTTGATTTTCAGAAGAAAGACCAATACGATCAGCTAAAGCTTTCATAGCATCATCAACCGATAAGGTTGTATCATAAATACCCTCGGATGCCACTTCTGAAGCATTCACTGCAACATCTTCATTTAAAAAGTGATCAGATTGAACCGCATTTTCTTCGATTATTTCACGAATAGATGTTAAAATTTCATCCATACTTGGCTCACGTAACACGCTTGAACTCTGTACCATACTTTACAACCTCTCAAAGACGCAACAACAAATAGAATCATATTTTCAGTGTATGCAAAAGAATTATAAGATCAACATGCCTCCTACGATATTTTCAAATATGCTTGTCATAAAGAGGGCGCTACACACAGTTTTCTACACTTATAAAAATAATATCTCGCCGCAATATCTTTCAACATATTCAACTGTTGATTTACTAAGCTTTTAAAAACTAAAATAATTTAATAAGATTCAAAGAGATACTTTTATGTATTATCGGATATATTTAATTGTTTTTAAACCTAAATAACTTGCAGTCAATTTACCAATAGAAGATTGAACACTATAGCTCGCCACAACAGCATTACGCTCTGCCATTGCAAGCGCAATCTGAGCATTAATCAATAGAGTACGAGAATTTAAAACATCCAGCGTCGTTGCTTGCCCTACGAGATTTTCTTGAACACGACCTTTCAGAGCAATTTCAGCAGCACGAACACTTTCACGGTAAGCAACAACAGATGAGCGTGCGCCCTCCAACTGAAACCAAGCAGAAGTAAGTGCTTGTCGCGTATTACTATGCGCCAAATCGAGTTGAAGCTGCGCCTGTCCAAGCTGTTCCCTTGATTGGCGAATTTGCGCAGACGTACGCCCTCCTTCAAAGATTGGGACACTTACTGACAACACTATCGATTTAGAAATGCCATCTTCTCCAACCCCGCTGTAGATTCGATTATAAGATGCAGTTGCAGAAAAATCAACTTTAGGGAGCAATGCCCCTTCTTTCGCCTTTACATTATAAACACTCGCATCGACTAAATATTTAGCATAAAGGATTGCTGGATGCATCACAACGCTCATTTGGTAAGCCATATCAAGGTTGACGGGAAAATCTTTGGCTACAGGTGGGCGTTTTAACTTTTCAGGATCAGAACCAATAACTTGTCGATACACTGCCTCTGCTGCTTTTACATCAGCACGAGCAAGACTCAGCTCTGAAACCGCCACGGAACGTGCAGCTTGAGCTTGAGCAAGATCAACATGCCCTCCTTCACCCACATCAAATTTTGCTTTATTGGAACGAACTTGTTCCTCAAGAGCTGCCAAATTTTCTCTCCGAAGATCGGCAACACGACGTGCGTGATAGACATTAGCATAAGCGGTCACCGCCTCCAGAAACGTATTTTGTTCAACATTACGAAGATATTCACGCTGAGCCTGCAACTTAACTTGAGCTGAAGAAAAGATATTTTGCGTGATAAAACCATCAAATAATCTTTGATTTAATCTCACTCCTATAGATCCAGAAGTGACATAAGGACCTGTAAAAGACTTATTTCGCCCATAGTTCCCAACCCCCTCAACTTGTGGCAATAGCCCCGATCGCGCAATGACAACATCATCACTGGATATACGCACAGCTGCACGTTCACTATTCAACTTAGCATTATATTTATAAGCCTTAGAAAAGGCATCCATCAATGTTTCAGCACAAACAGCCTCTGATAGAAAAACACTCAACACCAGCAATAAACACGCCTGAAACTTCTTGTTTACTCTAAACATAATACACACAATAACAAACCCCAAATAAATTACAAAATTATCTTTTATTCACAAAACAAACAAGCACTAAAACACAAAACCAGGTGTTTTGAAAAAACAAGGAAGAGGCTTTACAGCGAGGTTAAAAGCACGACGAGCCGAGATGATCCCATCTTCTTTTATATAGATTTGTGCAACAGCAGCATTTCCATGCCCTTCAACCACAACAAGACGTCCACAGTCTTTCATTTGATCAAAGATACCTTGAGGAATAAAATCAACAGATCCCTCAATGAAAATCACGTCATAAGGTCCCTCAACGGCATATCCTTTCTCTAATGGACCATGAACGACAACCACATTATCACATTGATTCCGTTCTAAAGCTTCAAGAGCACGTTCAAAGAGAGATTTATCACTTTCCAGCGCAATCACAGACCCTGCAAGTTTTGCAAGCAACGCTGCACAATAACCACTATTTGCACCAATATCTAAAACAACATCTGATGATTTTACAGCGGCAAGCTGTAGTAATTTCGCTAGAGACGCAGGTTTCATCAAATAGCGTGCAGGAACCCCATCTTGCTCTGGACATAGAACAATATCAGTATCAAGATAACTTAACACTTTCATATCTTCCGATACAAAATCTTCACGAGATACCGTTAAAAAGGCTTCAAGAACTGATAAATCCGTTACATCGACTGTACGAATTTGATTGTCAACCATTTTGCGACGAAGCTCAGCAAAATCTGCAACCATAACGAATATTTTCTCCTAACCTACAAAAAACAAACAAAACAGCGACAATAAGGGATAAAGATCTCTTAAACTATGGGCGTTACAAAAAAGGATACTACAGTCAACAATTAGATTTTAACTGTATAATCTCTCATACAAAAGTGTCTTCACAAGAATAGAGGGAAATAATCTATTTTCCTATACCTCATCTCCCTTAAAAGCCGTTTCGTTTAAAATCGGCTGGAGGCCTCGCCCGGAATCGAACCGGGATACAAGGATTTGCAGTCCTCTGCGTAACCATTCCGCCACGAGGCCTCGTCAACAAACATAAAGGTTTCAATAAGGGAAGGCAACGCATCCGTCAAGGTGTAGAAATATTCTCTCGCCTTTTTTCCTCTTATTACACAATTTATCATATTTTTTTAAAAAAAGTAATTTTATCCTTTGCAAATCAGTATTGCTTTGCTATAGCCTTTTCAACGAGATGATTGGGCACCATTCCCCGGTAGCTCAGCGGTAGAGCAACCGGCTGTTAACCGGTTGGTCGCTGGTTCGAATCCGGCCCGGGGAGCCACTTTTCTTTTATTCCACGTAGTTTATTGTTTTTTCTAAAGTTTTTAGACATGAGGGATTCGTTAATAAAAGTAATGGAATAGGATTTTTGCAATAAAGTAGAAACGCAATATCCTACGGGATGTGTTTTTTGCAATGAACGCAAAAAACTATTGATTCATTTTAAAATAGCACAAATAAGATTACTTTTCTCAAACCACCGCACCTCTATAAGAGGGCACTGCAATTATTTGCACATTATAAATTATAAATTACGATTTCTTTCATCAAAGATGAATTATTAAGCTCCATCAGCAATGAAACTGTCTCATATTTTTTTTCCAAAGAAAGAATGATTTATACTCAATAAAGAAATTAAACTTAAAAACCTGCTCATGAAGCAATCATTTTGAAAAATGGAAGAAACAATAATCAAGGTCATATATTATCTCCATACACCCCACATAACCTCCTCCCCATCCTAAAAGCAAAAAACATAAAACAAGTCTGTAAACACTCCAACGTCTTATCTAATAGGTTGCCTCCTGCTAGCCACTTCAACGCTTTACAAACAACCTTGCCTTGTTCACCACACTGTCATAAAACATTTAATACATAAAATCTTATAGGCTTTATAGCCCCAAATACTTTATATCCCCCCAAATAATAGTGTTTTACAGTAAAAACCAAGATAACGAGCTAAATTGTTAAGAATCTTGAGAAAGCCTTCAGAAATCATGACATTCTCGCTATTGTATTATGCAGTCACATGCTTTTTTAAAGAGATATCTCTTAAATCCCCCAAGACTCTTTCACAATGACACCCCCGTAAATGGTATAAAATGAAATCGATTGATCAGCCCCATCTTTATTTATAATAAAAGCCATACCATCATACTATTTTCCAACTCTCAATCTCAGCAATCCCCCATTGCCTTTGAAAGAGTTTATAAAAATTATTTTATTTATTTTTCAAATGTTTATTTATATGACAACTTCACACATAACGTGCAAGCGAATACTTTTGATTGATCCGCATAAATAACTTAAAAATGAAAAAAATACGATATAGTGAATTATTAAATATATAAAACAATGAGTTATTATTAGACATCAATTTTTAAAATTAAAAGTTATCATTAAAGATAAAACACATCCTTTATAAAAATAATTTTATATAAATAAAATCTACTTTTATTCCCATTTAAAAAAATGGGAATAAAGCAAATAAATAATTGCCTCTACAATAAAGATTTTTAATAAATCCAAAAAGTTAGAAGTTTTCATTTCTAAAAAATGAAAACCTCTAAAGGATCTTCTTACTTTGACAAGAGTATTTTATAGCTCTTTTCATCAACAAAAGTAAAAAATCTCCAGTACATGATCTTTTTTCAAGACTTTATCTAAGCAGCCCTCTTAACTGATTTTCGAAAACGAAGAGGCTTTGCACGCTTTACTACTGCTTTTGCTTTTTTATGCCTCTCATTTTGAGGTGAAGAATTCTTCCGCTGCAACTGTGCGGTATCATCTTTTCGACCTAAAAACTGTTTTTGATGTTTAGATTTTTTAAAACGGCGTTCCTTATCGTTTTCTTTTTCTTTACTTTCTCGTACAATTGGCTTTTCTGGAAACGCTGCAAATTGTTCTGGAACAGCCTCAGCCACCAATTTCATACGAATCAAGCGCTCTATAGCACGCAAGCGGGACCTTTCTACCTTCTCATCAAAAAGCGTAAGTGCTACACCAGATGCGCCATTACGTCCTGTACGACCAATACGATGTACATAACTTTCAGCTTCATCTGGTAAGTCGTAATTAATAACGTGGCTTATCCCTGGTATATCAATACCGCGTGCAGCAATATCTGTTGCCACTAGAATCTGCACAGATCTTTCACGAAAAGCTTTTAAAGCAGACTGGCGAGCACCTTGTGATTTATTTCCATGAATTGTTGCGACTAAATATCCTACCTTTTCTAAACTACGTGTGACAGCATCTGCCCCATGTTTAGTTCGAGTAAAAACAATAACCGAATCAAAAGCTGGATTTGTCAAAAGTTTACTTAAAACATTCTTTTTTTCATTCGTAGGAACACAATATAATTTTTGGCAAATCTCTACAGCCGTAGTACCTTGAGGAACAACTTCAATTTTAACCGGATCATTGAGTAAACATTTTGCAAGCACAGAAATTTCCCTCGGCATTGTTGCAGAAAAGAGTGCTGTCTGACGCTCTTGATGCAAAAGCTTTGCAATTTGCTTAACATCATGAATAAACCCCATATCCAACATACGATCTGCTTCATCCAAAATCAAAAAACGAGATTGGGAAAGATCAACACACTTTTCACGAACAAGATCTCTCAAACGCCCTGGAGTCGCTATCAAAACATCCACACCTGCTTCCATACGTTTAATTTGTTTTAAACGTGATACGCCCCCAAAAATAAGACATGTTGAAAGATGTGCTCCTTTCGCCGCAGTGCGAATCGCTTCATCAATCTGAACAGCAAGTTCGCGCGTTGGAGCTAAAATCAAAGCGCGTGCAGTTTTAGGGCAGCGTTTATCACCTAAAGCCAAAATCTGACTTAAAATAGGCAAACTAAATGCCAAAGTTTTTCCAGAGCCTGTCTGAGCAACACCTAAAATATCGTGTCCTTTCAACATCACTGGAATAGCTTGTTCTTGTATAGGTTTAGGTTTACTCATCCCAGCAATGAGTAAATTTTTAATCAAAAGAGTAGGCAAACCTAACTTTGTAAAAACATTTTCTTCTTTTATAGGCAAAATAAAATCTTTCCTTAGCTGAAGAACTCAAAAGAAGTAACCATCTGAACTCTCCACTCAAGAATCCGCGCAAGAGAAATCCCTGACATTTTAAATGAAGCAACGCCTAAAAAGCGGCTTGCGCAACTCATGAACACCTTGAAATCAAGATAAAGGCGTATAAACTTCACTTTACAAAAAGCCAACAAACCAGCCTAAATGCCTTCATCTCTATTATCTTTGGATTATGATAAAAAAGCAAGAACTTTACGAAATACATTTATCATGAATAAAAACAATATTTAGATCGTTTACTTTTTGATGATTGTGTCCATCGGTAAATGTACCTTGATAAAATCAGGATAAATCTCGAGAAAAACTGGATTTTGTAAAGTTTTTTGACCGCCATAAATTAAATACCATTGGTTTTTATCAAAAATCGCCAAAGTTTTATATTGAATGATGCGATCTTTCATCTCAAGAACTGTTGGAATTAAAGCATACAAAGTACCGTTATCAGTTTGTAAATACTCTATATTTTCTTTATCTAAATAATAAGCACCAGAAGGCAACCCCTCAAATTTCTTATGCAACTGTTGAAGAAAATCACTACGTAAAGCACTCTCTGTTGTATTCAATCGATGTGCCATCTCTTTATAAAGCCGCTCAGGCATATAACGAGAAATAGGCATAAAATCCCCATTTTTTATAGCATTATTGACATCAACAACGACTCTTGAAAGTTCATCTTTTTGTACTATTGTTGGCTGAGATGCTAAACTCTGTTGATTAACAATCAAAAAGAAAAATAGACTCAGCACCGAATAAAAAATAGGTTTCATCATTATACTTCTTGTTTTAGTAAAATTTCAGTTTCTCAAATAACAAAATCAAATAACGTTTGATCATCAGTAATATCACGATAACGCCAACCTAACGCTTGAAATTTTTCCTCTAAAAGACAAAAATTACCGTATTTTTTTGTTTCAATCGCAACCAATACAGAACCAAAGTTTCTCGCTGACTTTTTAAGATATTCAAAACGTACGATATCATCATCTGGTGATAATGTGGAAAGAAAATGACGCAATGCACCAGGATGTTGCGGAAAACTAAAAATAAAATATTTTCTCAACCCTTGGAAACGTAAAGAACGCTCTTTAATTTCTGGCAAACGCTCAAAATCAAAATTACCTCCTGAAATAACGAGAAGAATTTTTTTCCCCTTTAACTCTTGAGGAGGAATACTGTTAAGCGCATCAATCGATAAAGCACCAGCCGGTTCAAGAACCACACCTTCAACATTAAGCATTTCAACCATCGTAGAACAAACGCGGTTTTCAGGAACCGTAATGACAGAATCAGGGGGAAATTGCTTTAGAATTGTATAGTTTAGAGCACCAATTTCAGCCACAGCAGCACCATCTACAAAAGTGTCAATGCTTTCAAGCTTGACGCGTTTTCCACTCTCCAAACAAGCAAGCAAACTTGCAGCTCTTTGCGGCTCAACAAAACGAAGCTTTGTTTTCCAACCATATTCATGTAAAAACTTGCTCACTCCACTTGCCAAACCACCACCCCCTACTGGCACAATCATCAAATCTGGCTCACTTTCTCCATTGAGTTTTTTCCATTGTAAAGCAGCTTCACAAAGCACTGTTGCCTGCCCTGTAATAATGCGAATATCATCGAAAGGTGGAGCCATTACACCACCGCTCTCTACGACAAAGGATTGCGCAGCTTCATAACATTGATCAAATGTTTCACCAACCAAACGAATATCAATGAATTCTTTACCAAAAATACGTGTTTTTTCAATTTTTTGTTGTGGCGTTGTCATAGGCATGAAAATCACGCCTTTACGTTTAAAATAACGACAAACAAAAGAAACCCCTTGCGCGTGATTCCCCGCTGAAGCACAAACAAATGCAGAATCTGGTGATATACAGCTAAGCATTTCTGAAACAAAATTGAAAGCACCACGAATCTTATAAGACCGCACCGGTGTTAAATCTTCACGCTTTAAATAAATTTCTGCATCATACTTTTGACTAAGAAAATCATTTCTTTGAAGTGGTGTTTCAGCAAACACGTGATGCAATCCCACCATAGCTTTTGTGACGTCTTGAATAAATTGACTCATAACACTAATCATTTCATACTTTATTTACATTATAAAAGCTTTTTCTATCGATAAAGGAAACTATTGTCAGTCAAAATTTCACTAAAAAATGAAAAATGTTTCTTTTGTCATTAATTCTTGATTCAATAAAAGATATAGCTTATGAGAGAACTCACATCGCGGACGTGATGAAAACGGTAAACATAGCAGACTTAAAATCTGCCGGTCGAAGACCTTGCGGGTTCAAGTCCCGCCGTCCGCACCAGATTATCTTAATCTCTCTTATTTTCCAATGATTTATTAAAAGTCAAAAAAAATTAAAGCACCTTCTAAACCACCTTTCGTAACTTTATTATAACGCTATAAGACGGCACCGCGGTGGTACTAAAATACGAATCATTGCTGCTTTTTGAGGTACCTTTTTAGCACTTTGACCTCCTCCTCGTCTTTATAGGATGGAGAGGCAATCAGTATTGCTAATTTGGGATTGGCTTATACTCTTCATGACTCTTGTAAAACGACGCAAAAGCTCAGAAAAGAGATAGATGCAAAAGACAAAATAATAGATAAAGAAGCTGAAAAAATACGTGCACAAAAAGATGTGATTCAAAAACAAGAAGAGTTAATTCGAAAATCAACTGCTTCTAAGATTATTTTTCCTCGAATGGCAGTAAAAAATTGGCCCAAAAGTAGTTTCAAGTACTTTCTCACGACCATTTTTTCAAGACAGGCAATCACAACACGCTCTGTCATAGCGCACATATAAATACGCAACAGCCTTCATGGGGGAAGATGATCATCAATACACAAACCGTTCTCTGCCTTGATCTAGATCTAAGACAGGCTGGGCGATTTCTCGTGTAGACAGCAGTATAACAAGTAGCACTTGTCAATTTTGAATTTTGTCGTTTTAAAGGCGATAGTATGCGCTATTTGCGTTTTCAGCAATGGCTTACAAAAATGAAGATCACAACAGATAAAGTCAATGCCTCACAAGAAGAGATGATTAAGACGGTGTGTGCAAAAGGATACAATCCAAAAGATGACAACGAAGCAAATGCTTTAGCAATTTTATATTTAGTTAAAGAAGGAAATGCGCATGTCTAATGCAATGCCATGGATAAGATTCCTTTTGAATGACTGGAACAGTGAGATCGATGGAATGACATGAGAGCAAAGGGGCATTTATATAACGCTTTTCATTCGCATGTATGACAAAAAAGCACCAATTAAAACAGATTTTGAAATGCTTGCCCGCGCTTGCAATTGCTCGCAAAAAAGTTTGTAACTATTGTCGAATATCTCATAAAGAATGATAAACTTATTGAGAAAGATAATGGTTTGTCGAATACGCGCGTTGAAGAAGAGCTAAAAGATTTTACTGATAAAAAAGTGCACATATCGCAAATTCATAGTGAGGCTGGAAAAAAGGTGCACAATAAAAAACGCTATAAAAACACTTTAATGATTTTGCTGAAGCAAACGCTAAGCAAAACCAAGCTATAAAGAAACAGAATAAGAATATATATAAACTAAAACTATCATTTTAGTTAGCAAAAAAAACTGCTTCTGAAAGTTTAGAAACAAACGAACAGGTTGACGAACCAACAGAGGTTGCTGCTGTTGAGACCACATCAGAGCAAATCGAAACGGGTGTAGAAAACCAACCTTCCATTCACGAGCAAGAGAACATTACGAAAAAGCTAAACGGGTTAGAAATGACAGTGGCTGTCGTACCCTGATGATTTCGAACCTGTTTATGATTTCGCAATCGAAGAGGGATTGCCTCCAGAGCGTGTCAAAGCCGAAATGGCAAAATTTCGAGATTTTTGGAAAGCTAGAACAGGCAAAGATGCACGCAAAACGGATTGGAAAGCAATGTGGCGCAACTGGGTGCAAAAAGCTATCGAGGATTTAGAGAACGGAAAAAACTATGGAAATCACTCTCAAAGGCAAAAAAGTGTAGATGAACGCATCTCAGACAGTATCCTTGATATCGGGCCTCGAGGTCACTTTGAAACACATTCACGAGATGATAACTCCGGAGTTTCCTTTAGTTTTGAAAAGTGGCAAGCATTGACACAACAGCAGGAAGCGATTGCCTTAGAAGCGTGTGATCAACTTCACGAATTGTTTTCAATAAAAGTGAGTAAAGAGGACATAACCAAGGCAATTTGGATGCTTTCGTGTGGTTCAAAAAATTTCGCAACGGGCAGATCATGAAGGTATGGCGCTTACCTATGGAATGGTTTTGGAAAGTGTTTCTGCGTGGTCACTCATAAAAACGGTTAAACGGATTTTATGCGATGAGGTAGAAGGTTTATCGGATACGTTTTTTCCAAACACTCGTGAGTTAGTAAAATTATGTCGTGATTTGGAAAATAGTCTTTTGACAAAAGCCAATCTTGTACACCAGGCTGTTTTGAACACCCGTGAAAAAAGGCTGAAAGAAAAGGCAATGAGAGAGAATTCAAGACCACTCACGTTGGTTGAAAAGCAAGTGAAAAACATTGCAGGTTAGCAAACTAGTGAAAATTGCTGATCATTTTGTGATTGGATGTGCATTTAAATCGACAAAATGGCACCGTACAGAGTGATTTAAAGATTTTATGATAAAAATCTATCATATAAAACGCTCTGTACGGTCAAATTTGAGGCAAATAGACAAATTTGTAAAATTAGGATTAAAGCATGTTCATTTTAAAACATCTATTCTTAAAAAACCGTAAACAACCCATGCGAAAGAGGTTTGTTGCAACGGCAGTGGGTATGCCCCATAGGGGATGGGACAGAGGAGTATTTTTACAACCTCTACGAATACGAAGACGGCACAAGAGAGTGTGAAAAGTTTGATGGTGGTCAGTATTACAAAACACCTAAGAATGCAGATTTTAGTACCAAAGCGCAAGTAAAAGCATGGGTTTACGGTGGTGATATTCCGAAAAGCATTCTCAATTACGAACCTCTTATAGACGAGATCAACAGAGAGATAAAAAATATTGACTTTATTCAGAGTATATTGCGTATTGCTCTAAATGCGCCTCTTAAACATTTACACAAAAGCATAAAAAGCTATTGAATCATGGGCTTTATGTTATATTTTTATATAATATTAGAGAGGGCGTTTTATGCATACAACGAAATTACGTAAAGTTGGAGGATCAGTTATGCTCTCTACACCGCCTGCATTGCTTGATGTTCTTCATCTTACTGAAATATGCAAGTGGGTTTGGCTATAGATATCGCAAAATTACACTCTTGAAGAATTGTTAGCCCAATGTAATACTTCGGACGATTTTGCGGATAAAGATGTAGAGTGGTTTGATGCTAAGCTTGTTGGGAGAGAGCTCTTGTAATGAAGCGGGGTAAATTTGGTTTGTATCGCTTGACCCAACCTCTGTCTATGAGAAAAATGAATGCATCCTGTACTGATTGTGTCACCGGAGGCGTTTAATCGTTTAACAAAAACACTCATTGTTTTGCCCATTACGAGTGGAGGAAATTTTGCTAGAATAACAGACTTTGCTGTTTCATTGGTGGGAACAGGGCTGCATACAACAGGTGTGATATGCTGCGACCAACCGCGTTCTTTAGATATAGTAGCGCGTAATGGGCGAAGTCTTAGCAAAGTTATCAACATTTCTTACTTGAATTTTTTCTACAATTTTTAATGTTTAAAAACACCAACTTTAGGTAAAAAATAAAAAAGCATAAGATCATGATTTTTTCTGTTGACAATCGGCTAAACAATTTTTCACAGAATAAAAATCAATATTTGACTAATGATGTCATTAATTATGACTCAAAAGAAGCAATGATGAAAGCTGTCATCACTAAGCCAATGTGTGTTGTTGGAGACAATAAAAGCACTGTTCGCTTTGAACCATCAACACCCAATAATCCATTTGTTGAAGTTTCTAATTAGATCTACGCACGTCTCAAGCGCGCCAATGCTGCAAAACTTCTTGTTGAGGCCAAGATGGTAGCAAAGCCTGACAAAGCAATTGAACAAATTAAGCAGATAGAACAAGAAGCCACACAAACATCATCTGAACCAATGACTGAAGAAACCTCTCTTGAAAAACCAAAAGAATCTAAAGCTTCCAAGCCATTAACCCCTACCCCAAAAAAGGCTTAGAAGTTGAAGTTAATCATCCACCAAAAATGGTATCTTCAACAGGCAAAAGATACCTTCACAAGCCTTCAAGCCCCTCGCCTTAATTGGGCTCTGCGTAATGCTCTAAACACTGCAGCAAAACAAGTCGAACGCTTTACTGAAAAGCAAGTTGCCGACATCTCATCAGCCCAATCAAAGTGTGTTAAGCAAGGTGTTTATATTAAAGAAAAGGCGACAGCAAGGTTTCTTGAGACAGATATCATTAGTTCTGGAACACCAATACCTCTTAAATTTTTTAAAGCAAAAGAACAAATCTTGCCCATGGTTTTATAAGGGGGGCAGTTTTCCAAAGCGTGTTGATTTAAAAAAGCTGAAGGGTAATGTATTTCAAAGAGCGGATGGAGATCAATTCCCCATTGCAAAACAAGAAGGACCTTCAATTGCTAAAGTGATGTCTAAGCCAGAAATTGCAAGTGCTATTGTAAAAAAGCTAATGAGAGATTAATTGCCAATATACAGTGCCAACTTGCTCGTCAAGAATACGCTGCCAACAAGAAAAGCTAGATTATGTTCTTAAGCTTTATCTATCTATTCCATATCCTTATGAGTTATGTATTATACACTTTGATTGCAATTTTAAGAACAGATTATCACTTATGTTTTGTTTTTTCCATAAAAAAGTCAATAAAATCAATGCAAAATGCACTTCCCAGCGGGTTGGCTTCTTTGCGGGGCAGACTAGTGCGAACTATCGCTAACGACAGAATTTTCAATTTGACTGTACATTGTACACTTAGCTCATTGATAAATAATAATTTCAATATGTACACTGTACAATATGTGAAACGTTTTCTTAGCAAAAAGTAATTTTTGTTGCTGGACAATTCTATATTAATAGGTATTTTCGAATCAGGTGCCTCAAAAACACCTTAAAACAACTAGCGGATTAGTTGCCGAAATAACTAATCTTCCGCAATTTAAAAGCTTTAACTCATTGTGTGCTACATGCATATAATAGCTTTGTCAGGTGTGGCTATGCCATATACCCCCTTCGGGGAAAGGCGTAACGACGGACTAGATGCCGTGTTTCTTAGTGCCCAGCATTCTTTTAGAATATCATTAAAGAACGTCTAACATCTAAGAATTCTTTATGAATACCATTATTAAAATTACTGAATTATGTGGCAAAAGGCATGACAATATTATGCGTGACATCAAGAAAACGCTTGAAGAACTTAACGCCCTCAAATTTAAGGAGGTTGATTTTGGTGGGCACTACCTTGATAACAAAGGTGAAAGCCGCCCTTGTTATAACCTGCCAAAGCGTGAATGCTTAATTCTTGTTTCTAGTTACAGCACTGCCTTACGAGAAAAGATAATTGACCGTTGGAAAGAGTTGGAAAGACAAGTAGCTATTCGACAAATTGATTACTCCAAACCCGAAGTATTACTTAGCGCCTTAAATCATCTACAAAATCAAATTAAGCAGAAAAACTATGTTATTTCAGAATTAGCACCAAAAGCAAAAGCTTTAGAAAGCTTAAAACGCTTTGATGGTTTGTTTGGTTTGATTGAAGCCGCGAAGATGTTGGAGATAAGACCAAAGGATTTAACAGATTACTTGCGTAAAAATGATTGGGTGTATCGACGTGCTCCAAGTGGTCCATTGTTACCTTTAATCAGGATAAAATCAACAAAGGATTCATGGACTGTTCTGCCATCACCATTCAAAAACCGGATGGAACAGAAAAGGTGCTGCCTTCAACAAAAATCACACCTAAAGGATTGGCGGCATGTTTGAGAGAACAAATCCATGGAGGTGTGCAATGAAGGTAAATACTAACTTCTTATGCGATTTATGGATGGCATTATCTCAATTTTCTAGGCATGAAAATATGAGTGATAAGATTGTGCTGCTCTGGTTGACATTATGAGTTTAGTAGAAAAAGCTTTGATTTTAAAACTTCACGATGAAGTGCCTATCCTTCTTTCGATATCTTTCTCATCTGACGCTCCATAAAAAAAGCCCCACAAAAGTGGGGCTGGATAAAATGATGTTCTAATCAATCTTGCGTTAATTATAATAAAGTGGCTCGCTACATCCACGGGCGCCTATTTTTTCATCTTCTACATAACGAGAATGCGCAAAATTCCGTACAAGATGATCATTGTTAGAGCCACCAGTCCAATCGCCTCCTCCCAACATAACATTTATGTCTACACGCAAACTGCTTCCTTGCTCCCCTGTATGCCATTTAGTCTCGGGATAACAACCAGACAAATATTGCCAAACATAACCGCAACCATCCTCACAACCGATATGCGAAATCATCCGTCTATTGTTTGTATCAACGTGTCCTCCAGACGTCTTAGGAGAAGGCGCTTGATTGCCTACAATACTGGTTGCTTGATTACTTCCATACATGCATGGCGAAAACTCATCACTCGTCAAAAATCTCTTATTAACAGACCAAAAATCAAAGGCATGATTCGCATAGCTACGATTGGTCGTAATCGGAACACCATATGCCGACTTTGCATTTACACCTGTCCCTGATTGAAGATAAATATCAACCCAAATATTATGCCACGGATTGTAAACCATCCCTTCTGGACTACTACGCGGGCGGTGATTTAAACACCAAACAGAATTGGGCAAAATATCCCCCGCTTGATAACCCGATAAGAGATGACCTTCAATCTCACCAACATCCGCACATAGCGTATGAAATCCACCGATCTTTTCAGAATTATCCTCTGTATAGCCATCAGGAGCCGTCAGATTTTGCGAAAGCTCAAAGGATAGCTCATTCGTCTGATCTTTTAAGATGAGATATATATAATAATCCTTTCCTGCTTCAAGATCTTCGTCAAAAGTCATCCTTCCACGCCCCTGGAACGCGGTAAAAGAGGTACCTACCCCCAATTCTCTTCACCATGATAAAAGCGAAAACATGCCCCGTCATTGATCACAAGACCTTTTCTATTTTTCGGATCGGCTTCCAGAATTCTGTCAGGTTGATGAAAACGCACATCCTCTAAAAATTTAGTGGAAAGAGAACCTACCTTACCTTGAAGTTCAGAAAGACTGTCACTGTTCCTCTGTGCCTTCTCTTGAACTTCTATCAATGCACTCTTCGCTTCTTCCGCTAACACTTTTATCTCAAAGGCAGCTGTATTCGCAGAATTTGTCGTTGCTGTCGCCGTGTCTAATGAACTCTTGACCTCTTTCAAGCCCTTACTTCGTCGTATCAGCTTCTTCTTTTGCTTGCTCCGCAACACTCTTCGCTTCTTCCGCTGTTGTCTTCGCAGTCTCAGCTACTTCCTTGGCTTCTACAACCAAAGGTTCTACTTTATCTGCCTTAACCTGCGCTGCTTCACAAATGATCAGATCAAATTCTGATAAACCGTATTTCTTTTGCGCATCCGCAATCACTTGGATTAATTGGTAAGTAGCAAACACCACGGTCATTGCATTTACTAAGACTTTATTTGTTTTTTCAAAGCTTTTGAACATCAGTTGATAGCTGATAGAGCGAGATCTGAGACATCGAGTTCGGCAGCAGCTTCTTTGTTTTTACGACGCTTGCCAACTTATGTATCAGAATACACCACAAAGGAACGAAACGGCACTTCTGTATAGCGTGTCCATTCTCTTATCGTTTTGTGACATCAAAGCCAGAAAAGGCACGAAAAACAAAACACGCTTGCCAGTTCTGGTTATTTGTTCTGCTATCTTAAAGCTGGTAAAAATCTTCTCCGTTCCACATGCCACAATAAGTTTTCCACGATCTGCTTCTTTTAAACCATCACAGACTTTCTCATATTTTTGGATTTGTTGAAAAGTTATCCCTAATTGATGCCCTAATTGCTTTTACGACATTCCCAGCATTTTTCTTTGAAAGCGATTTTTTGCCTATAGAAATGCCGTTAAAATGTAGCTTTTTGCTTTTCACTCTTAAGCTCCCCCCGCTGGGTGCGAGCACCCTCGCATTAGTATTCCGAGAGCCTGAAAGTATTGAATACGAAACAGATTTTTGCTTTTAGTGCTCATAGCACCTAGACATAGAAAAATATCCCATAATTCCGAGACCCCCACTGAGTGGGCTCATTTATGATCGAACTTTAGGGCTTTCAGACCCTACTAATCGCTGCGTAGACGAGCAAAAACACTCTTTAAGTAATAAAGTAATTTCAGGAAATTGGCAATCAAAATTAAAATAATCTCAAAGACTATAAGATTGGGCACTCTTCAAAAAAGGATAATGCGAAGGGCTGTCATCGTGGTTAGTCATTAACCCACATAATGCTTCTTTTCCAGAAAACGCAAAACGCGATATAAGAAAAAATGTTGTTTGCAAAGTTTTCTCTTGCCTATACAAAGAGAAAATAAAAAATTTGGAGGGCTCCCATGATAAATGACATCTACTGTGTTGGATACAATTATGTTGAACATGTTCATGAACTAGGCAATGTTGTTGAAGATGAACCCGTTATCTTTAGCAAACCAAAAAGTTCACTCGTTTTAGGTAATGAAATTTATCTCCCTGATTTTTCCAAAGAAATACATTTTGAAACTGAAATTGTGCTCAAAATCTCAAAGGACGCTTTCATGATCATGGAGGCAGAAGCAAAAGAATGCTATGATGCCGTAGCAATAGGTCTTGATCTCACCGCGCGAGATTTGCAAACAAAACTGAAAGGAAAAAGGCTTCCTTGGCTTTTATCGAAAGGATTTAAAGGCGCTGCATACGTCTCTGACTTCATAAACAAGGAAAAAATAAACAACCCAATAACCTTTGCAATGAAGTTGAATGGCAAAACAAGACAAGTTGGCAATACGAAAAATATGATCTTTAGCTTTGAGAAGATAATCTCATTTTTAAGTCACTACATTCAGCTAAGACGTGGTGATCTCATATACACAGGCACTCCACAGGGTGTCGGAAAACTTTCTCACTTTGACAGAATAGAATTGTATCTCGAAAATCAATTAATTTCAGAGCTAAAAGTAAAATGAATCATCAAATACTGACCTTTTTCATTGTTTCATTTTTTTAGTCATCTCACCGGGGCCGAATATGGCCCTTATCATCGATAATGCAACGAGATTGGGAAGAAAGAACGCATTTGTAAACGTTTTAGGATTGTGTACAGCAACATATGTGCATGGGGCATTTTCCACACCTAGGTGTATCAGCGCTCATTCTCAACAACAAAACGCTGTTTTTTTTAGTAAAACTCATGGGTGGCAGCTATTTATTATACATGGGCTTTAAATCGATTAAATCTGGGATACACAGCTTAAATTCAAAAGAAAGAAGTTCAACGAATGAAAAGAGTGCTATTGGTAAAACAAAACTTTTCACCAGCTATATGAACGGTTTTTTGACACAAATACTAAATCCCAAAGTATCAATATTTTACATAGCGGCCTTCCCGAAATTTTTATCTTCTGGCGGTAGCATTAAAAAAGGTTTTGAACTTGTCACAATACATTCTTTCAATATCTTTGCATGGTTTACTTTAATGACCATTTTTATATCATTTGCCAGCTCCGCTCTAAAAAAGCAGCGGATAAAAGGTGCGATTAATATAGCGACAGGAACAGTTTTATCTCTGTTTTCTTTTTTCATTGTCTTTGGATAGTTTTATCTTTTTGATAACAAATTGTAAAGTTAATAGAGCAATCTTTTCCTGATTCTGTCTCTCACTATGAATAGCTCAATCTCTAACAGAGCTTATACAATCCCCAGTTCTTTTTTTCTTTGTATAACTGAATTACGTTTCATTTCTTTATCATACTCTCAAGGCCGTTTGTGTAAACAATGTGAGTTTCTCGCAATATTTTATAAAATGTTACCAATATCTAAACAAAATCCTTATTCATCACTTTAAAAAATAAGCTATGATATTCCTCTTTTCGTTTATGAAACAAAAGTAACTTTTTGATTTATGATAGCACCATACAAACAAAAAAATGATTTTAAAAATCATTTTAATTTTCCATTACAAATTGTTCTTAAACTAAGATGAGAACTCTCGAGTGCTATTTGAGCAAAAATTAAAACTCTCACCATTATGAATAATAATAAATAATGCACTGATTACAAATAATAAGTTTCAAAAAATTATAAAAACTCCTGACAGTTTTCTGAAATAATTTTAAAAGCCCCACGTCTTTTAATGAACAATTAATTTGTTATTAATAACAATAAAAAGCTCCCTATTCAAATATCTGTTACGTTATTTAAGAGAAAAACATTCTCTTTTTTCAAAACCATATTCCTAAAACATATTCTTTTCTTTATCCACACAAAATCATAAAAAACGTTTTTTTCCTTTACACCTCATTTATATCATGCTTCGATACAGAACAATGCATTTTTAGTGTAATTTAATCTCAAAATAATTAAAGGGAACCCCCAAAAAATGAGCTATAAACAAAATTTAAAAGATGGTCCTCAGATGAAACTACAACGTGGCCTAGATAACCGTCACGTACAACTTATAGCCCTCGGTGGAGCTATTGGAACAGGACTCTTCATGGGATCAGGAAAAACAATTAGTGTAGCAGGCCCTTCCATCGTACTCGTTTATGCTATTATTGGATGTGCCCTATACTTTGTCATGCGTGCTATGGGAGAATTATTGCTTTCTAATTCACAGTACCGGTCCCTTATTGATTTTTCAACCGATATGCTAGGACCGGGAATCGCTTTCTTTGTAGGCTGGAGCTATTGGTTGAGCTGGGTTGTAACTGGAGCTGCAGATATTATTGCCATCATCACTTATATGCACTTTTGGTGGCCAACGCTTAATCCATGGATTGCCGTTTTTTCTTGCATTGGTTTCTTTTTAATTTTTAATCTCTTTGCCGTAAAACTATTTGGTGAACTTGAATTTTGGTTTGGTCTTATCAAAGTCGTAGCAATTTTAGCATTAATTGTTGTTGGTTTTTATATGATCGCTACGAGCTTTACTTCTCCCAATGGTACTGTTGCTTCTCTCAATCACGTATGGAACGATGGAAATATCTTTCCGCGAGGAATGACAGGTTTTTTTGCTGGATTTCAAATTGCCATTTTTTCTTTTGTTGGTATAGAAATTGCAGGAACAACTGCAGCTGAAGTCAAAAATCCTAAAAAAGTTCTACCAAAAGCAATTAATGCAATACCAGTACGTATTGTACTCTTTTACATCTTCTCTCTCATCGTGATTATGTCAGTCACACCTTGGGATCAAATTGTTCCAGATAAAAGCCCCTTTGTTTCGATGTTTTGGCTTGCTGGTATTCCGATAGCTGCTGGTTTGGTAAACTTTGTCGTTCTCACCTCGGCTGCTTCTTCGGCAAATAGTGGTATTTTTTCTACTAGCCGCATGATATATGGGCTTGCAACACAAAAAGGTGCTCCTCCAATTTTAGGTAAGCTTTCCAAATATCATGTTCCAGCCAATGCTCTATTCTTTTCCTGCTTATGTATTTTAATAGGGTATACAATTGCCTCACTCTCTCCAAGCCTCATAAGTGCTTTCACAATTGTGACGAGCATCTCAGCTATTGCATTTTTATTCGTATGGTCTGTAATTTTGGTTAGCTATATTGTATATCGTCGCAATCACCCTCATTTGCATGCTGAATCCGTCTACAAAATGCCAGGAGGAGTTATCGTGTGCGGGATAATTTTAGTTTTCTTTGCTTTCATGCTCTATTTGTTAACGTTAGAAGAAGACACCCTAACAGCTTTAAAATACGGTATATTCTGGTTTATTTGCTTAGGCATAACCTATTTTACATTTGTAAAGAAAAAAATGACTCAAGGTAACAAATAAAGTCTATACATAAAACATCTCAAAAAAGGGTAATTTTAGTTACCCTTTTTCTACTTAACCTCCTCCCCAAATATCAAAAAACGACGATTCCTACCAGCGCCGGTTTGTGAACAATCCAGCTTATTAAGAGGGAATGCTGCTGATCATTTATATGGTTCACCTACATAAGGCTCTATGGGCTAGCCCTGCCCTGAACACTCACCACACATTCTAAAAATACTTAATGTGTAAAATGTTATATGCTTTATATCACTACTCTACACAACAGTATTTTACTGTATAATAGGATAAGAACGAGCTATTCTGTAAAGAATTCTCTATAAACTTCACTGACATTGTTTACTAATAAAACATGAGATTTTATCTAAAACTTCCCCCCCAAAAAAATTTATATTCAATTTTTTATCAAAATTAAAAATGTAGCTCTAAACAGAATATATCTTAATAGCTATCTGCAATAAAAAAAGATTCTATGAAAATATTTTTCTATTTGTAATAATTTTTAAATATTAATACTTAAATGTAAATTTTAAATATATTTTTTAATTATTTAAATAATAGTTCAACAATTTAAAATTATTTTATTTATATAAAAATTACTATAAATAAATATAATTATTGTTTATATACAAATAATAATTATGTATAAAATAAATTATATTATATATAATTATTATTAATTATGTATAAAACATAAAAATCAAAAAAAATATAATACAATTTATCTTTTGTTTCTTATATATAAAATAATTATTCCATTAATGAATAATGTTCTTGCTTTATTCACATATAGTCATAGAAAAAAATTCCTTTACTCCTTAACCATAGCGTGTTCCGATAGAAGGAATTACCTTTTTTAGGGTAATTTTATTTAAAAATAACTAAGGAGAACTCCCCAAAAATGAACAAACAAAATTTAGAAAAAAAACCTAAGAAGAAATTACAACGTGGACTACATAACCGACACATACAACTTATAGCCCTCGGTGGAGCGATTGGAACAGGTCTCTTCATGGGATCAGGAAAAACAATCAGTGTAGCAGGGCCTTCGATTCTACTCGTTTATGCAATTATTGGTTGTGCTCTATACTTTGTCATGCGTGCTATGGGAGAGTTATTGCTTTCTAATACACAATACCGATCTTTTATTGACTTCTCAACCGATCTTCTAGGGCCATGTGCCGGATTCTTTATCGGCTGGACATATTGGTTGTGTTGGATTGTCACTGGAACTGCTGAAATTATTGCTATTGTCACTTATACACACTTTTGGTGGACTGAACTCAATCCGTGGATTCCTGTTATAATTGGTCTTATGTCCTTTTTAATTCTTAACCTCGTCGCAGTAAAACTATTTGGCGAACTTGAGTTTTGGTTTGGTTTTATCAAAATCGTAGCAATTCTAGTCTTAATCGTTGTAGGATTTTATATGATCTTTACCGGTTTTGTCTCTCCAAACGGTACGGTTGCTTCTCTTAGCCATATATGGAACGGTGGGAATATTTTTCCGCGAGGAATTACAGGCTTTTTTGCTGGATTTCAAATTGTTATTTTTGCTTTTGTTGGCATTGAACTCGCTGGAACAGCTGCTGCTGAAGTAAAAGAACCTCAAAAAGCTCTACCACAAGCTGTTAATTCAATACCAATCCGCATTGTATTCTTTTATATATTCTCTCTTCTTGTGATTATGTCTGTGACGCCGTGGGATCAAATCAGTCCAGAAAAAAGCCCATTTGTAACAATGTATGCACTTATTGGTATTCCAACTGCTGCAGGTTTGATGAACTTTGTTGTCCTCACAGCTGCCGCATCTTCAGCAAATAGTGGAATTTTTTCTACCAGCCGTATGATATATGGGCTAGCAACACAAAAAGGTGCTCCTAAATTTTTAGGAAAACTTTCTCGTAACCACGTTCCAGCTAACGCATTATTCTTTTCATGTATATGCATCTTATTTGGTTATGCAATTGTATCGTTATCTCAAACACTCATAGCTGCTTTTACAATTGTTACGACAATTGCCGCAACTTTGTTTATATTTGTATGGTCTATCATTTTGATCAGCTATATCATCTATCGCCGCAATCGTCCTCTCCAGCATACTGTCTCTCCTTATAAAATGCCTGGAGGTGTTGTTATGTGTTGGGCGCTTCTTATTTTCTTTGCATTCATTATTTATTTATTGTCATTAGAAGCTGACACTGCCATAGCTTTAAAATACACTCCAGCGTGGTTCATATTTTTAGGAATTGTATACTTTCTTTTTGGAAAAAAGAATTATGCAAAAAATTAAAAAATAAAGCTTATGTTTCCAAAAACATATAAAAAAGGGTAACTAAAGTTACCCTTTTTTTGATATTTATCTATAAAATTATAAAAGCTATTGACAAAATATCTCTGTAGAAGCTTCAATTACGCTCTTTATCAACCAAAGCGTTAGATTTTATCCAAGGCATCATAGAACGAAGTTTTTTACCAACTTCTTCAATAGGATGATTATCATTTAAACGCCGCATACTTTTAAAATGAGCAGCACCAGCTTTATATTCTTGAATCCAATTCGATGTAAATTTACCCGTTTGAATATCTTTCAATATACGTTTCATTTCTGCTCTAGTTTCATCCGTAATCACACGTGGACCAGAGATATATTCACCCCATTCAGCTGTATTAGAAATCGAATAATTCATATTTGCAATGCCCCCTTCATACATGAGATCAACAATCAGTTTCACTTCATGTAAACACTCAAAATAAGCCATTTCCGGCGCATAACCTGCCTGTGTTAATGTTTCATAACCTGCTCGAATCAGTTCAACAAGACCTCCACAGAGAACCGCTTGTTCACCAAAAAGATCAGTTTCGCACTCTTCTTTAAATGTTGTTTCAATCACCCCAGCACGTCCACCACCAAGTCCACACGCATAAGATAATGCTACATTATGTGCATGCCCTGAAGCATCTTGCGCCACCGCTATTAAGCAAGGAACACCACAACCCCGTTGGTATTCATGACGAACTGTATGCCCTGGACCTTTAGGAGCAATCATCACAATATCAACGTTTTTTTTAGGTTCAATCAAGCCAAAATGAATGCTCAAACCATGCGCAAAAGCAATCGCTGCCCCATCGTGTAAATGATCATGAATATGTTCCTTATAAATATCAGCTTGCAATTCATCTGGTGTTGCCATCATGATGAGATCTGCCCATTTTGCTGCTTCAGCAACACTCACCACTTCAAAACCATCAGCCATGGCTTTTTTAACTGTTTCCGATCCTGAACGCAAAGCTATTTGCACATTTTTAACACCAGAATCTTTCAAGTTTAAAGCGTGTGCACGCCCTTGAGAACCATAACCAACAATGGCTACTTTTTTCCCTTTAATGAGATTAACATCCGCATCACGATCATAATAAACACGCATAAAAAAATTCCTTCTTTCTCTATTTAAACTGGATTTCAGATTATTTTTATTCAATAAGAAACATTATCTACAGTGCATCACACACTTATAAAGACAAAAAACACCGCTTATAAGAACACAGCAATTGAATAATTTTAAAGTTTACATATTGCATAGAAAAAACTGTAGTCCCCAAACATTCCTAAAACATATACGGATCCCCAAATAAACTTCAACTGCTATTCTACAAAAACAATAATTACACAAAATAAGATTTCTAAAGAAAATTTAGCTAATATTCTACTCTTTTATCGTGCAACAAAACGCTATATTCTAAAAATTAAGATACAACATACAATTTTTAACATGAACCAAATCAATACAGATAGCAAGAAAAATTACAAAATAACAAGTATTGTGTTAATACAACTTTCAAAAGCATATACAACAATATCTTTAGAATAATAAAGAGGATGTTTTTACTTTTTACGTTCTTTAATATCCACGCCTCTCACGCGAAGAAGCCCCCCATACGTCCATTATGTTATCCATTTATGGCACCTTATAAAAAAATTTTAATATGCTCAAGCCCTTTTCAAGAATTCCCTATAATAGTGTAAGATTTATTGCACATCACTCTCTTTACTTCATAAAGCTACAAGTCGATATCATCATTCTATTTAACAGTTCCTATTGCATTCAGCTTATTCATAAGGAGATTTTACGTTATACTATTTACAGATAACCCAAAAATGAGCTCAAATATCAAGAAAATTTGTGTATTGATCCATTAAAATCCTACGCACTCCTTTATAATGGAAATACTTTCAAAACCCTATCTCTTCTCCATTCAAAGAAATTATAATAAGAAGATTTTAAAACTTCCTCATAATGGATAGTACAAATAAAAAACATCGCATACACTCAAAAACAAAAGATAGAAAGCAACCAATAAATAGAGGAACAATAGAATATTTATAATGCACGATAATAGTGCTATTTATCTAAGCAATATATTGTTTTTTTTAAGATAAATTGGCAAACCTCTATAAAAATTTCTTTTCCAATTTTTATAGAGAGAAAAAGATTACGATAATAACCGGATAAAACGCTGAACAGTCTCATGTATTCCATACTCTAATGCATCAGCAATGAGCCCATGGCCAATAGAAACTTCATCAAGCCAAGGAATATTTTTGACAAGAGCAGGAAGATTCATAAGTGTCAGATCATGCCCTGCGTTTATACCTAACTGCAACTCTTTTGCTCTTCTTGCTGCTAAAACAAGTTTATTGAGCTCTTGATCTTGTTTTGTTTTATCCTGAAATGCACCACCGTAAGGTCCCGTGTAAAATTCCACACGATCAGCGCCCATTGCTTTAGCAATATCAAGACCATCGACAGTAGGATTAGCAAAAAGGGATACACGAATCTTTCTGTTTTTTAAATTCTGAATAATAGGTGCTAAAAATTCTGCATCATGAGCAAAATTCCAACCATGATCAGACGTTGACTGATCTGGATCATCAGGAACAAGGGTGATCTGATCCGCATAGTTTTCAGCGATATCCAAAAATTGATCACTGGGATAACCTTCAATATTAAACTCAGCTGTAGGAAAAGTGTTCTTGATTAAACAGTATATATCTGGCAAATCCGCAAAACGAATATGCCTTTCATCAGGGCGTGGATGAACCGTCAAACCTGCTGCTCCAGCAGCAAGCGCTATATGCCCAATATTCGTTATACTTGGCCACGGAAGATTACGTCGATTACGCAAAACAGCAACAGCATTAAGATTAACCGAAAGTTTTACCGCCATGCCCATTTCCATTTTTTTTATAGTATGTAACAAGATAGAAAAAAGGCATTTTTCATCTGAAACTTAGATGATATACACATTTTTTTCTATCGAACAATCGTTAAACGCTCTGCTGCGCGCGTAATTCCCGTATAAAGCCAGCGCGCATACATATCACGAAATGCAAAACTTTCATCAAACAAAACGACATTATTCCATTGAGAACCTTGCGCCTTATGAACCGTTAATGCATACCCATAATCAAAATCATCATATCGCTTTTTTAATTGCCATGAAATTTCTTGATCAGGGTTTTCAAACGCTGCTTTTAAAAGTTTAATCTTTGCTACCCCACGCTCACTTTCTTCTGGTTTCACAAGAAGATTAATACTTGGTTTAACGGTCTCCTTCTGTGAAGTCATCACCTTCCATAAAGAGCCATTCAACAAACCTTTAATAGGATCGTTTCGCAAACACACCAGCTTATCTCCCGCTTGCGGATAATCTGCTGTAAATCCCTTTAACACACGCAAACGCTGATTATAAAGGTGGCGTGTACGATTAACCCCTACCAAGACCTGATCAGCATCCAAAACCAATTGTTGATTGACCTCTTTACGTGTCACAACGCGCGCTTCTCCATAGTCACCACAAGCAATATCGCGTCCTTCACGTACATCCATAGCAAGACGTATAATCGGATTGTCGCGCGCTTGCCGATGAATTTCTGAAAGAAGAAAATCTGGTTTCCCATTAGAAAAAAAGCCCCCACCAGATATAGGAGGCAATTGACCTGGATCACCAAGAACAAGAATTGGCGTTCGAAAGCTCATTAAATCACGCGCCAATTGTTCATCAACCATCGAGCACTCATCAACAATAATGAGTTTAGCTTGTGCAGCAGCACTTCTTCGATTTAATGTAAATGTTGGAGCAATAGACTTTTTTCCTGTTATTTCATCGGAAACTTCCTCTTCTCCACGCGGACAATAAATCAGCGAATGAATCGTACAAGCATTGCTTGCACCTTTAGAACGCAAAACCTGCGCCGCCTTCCCTGTAAAAGCAGCAAATTGAACAGAACCATCAACTGTCTCTGCAAAATAGCGCGCAAGCGTCGTCTTACCGGTCCCCGCATAGCCAAAAAGGCGAAAAAGAGGAGAACGCCCTTCCCTCAACCACGCGGCAACAGCCTTTAATGCATTATCCTGTTCCCGTGAAAACTGCATAGCTTACCAACATAAGATTTGCATAAGAAGAGCAGTATTTTGAAAAAAAACGGCTATCAAGAAAAACCTTTTTATTAAGAATTGCTGACACACGCCCATCTAACAACCTTCGTAGCACAATTATCAATTATTTACCCATTGCTTTTTCAAGATATTGTAAAAATCTAAATTTTATCTATACATCGATCTTCTTGGTAACACCTTATACTTATCAAATAAAATATCATTTTTTACAACAGTAACACCAACAATGGAATATGCATATCTTAAATTTAAAATAACACCTATATACGCTTTTTTTAACCAAAATTTAGAATAAGAAAAAGAGCATTGCAATTGCAAAAATCTCACTAGAAAAAATGTCCTTAACAGGATAAGAATAATGTCATTTTATGAATACTATTTTACACAATCAATCAGCTTTCTTGCACATAAAAATAAAGTACATCCACTATTACGAAATAATAATTAAATATATCAAAAACCTTTTAGCAGAAATAGAAATAGCTCTCAACAAAACTACTTAATCCTATGATGATACACCTATAAAGTTCCTATCGTCCTCTTATCATGATTTTAATAAATTTACTCTTCATGCTACAAATATGTTATATCTCAACGCATAAAGAGAGATATCACACTTATATGAAGCACGCTTTATCTCGCACAAATATGTAGTTTTTTCTGTTTCAACAATAAAATATGGTTCGTAAGTATGACCTTCTTGGTAGTCTATTATAGAAAACTGGAACATGGTTTCAGTCCAGCGTAGCACTTCAGATTCGTCCTCTAGAATATGAGAAAAGCGCAATTCTTCATCTATTGAGTCAAACTTTTTCTTTTTGTCGCAATGTTTTAAAGTTTATAAAAACTAACTGATTAATGCTGTTCTTATTTGCTAGAAATAACAATAAATCAAGGGGTATAATTTGTTAATAGGCTTGGCGTTATGTCAAAATATCAGCGATGAGATTGCTTTTTGGTTGTTTTAGAAATGAAATAATGAGCTCAAATATTGATGAATGAAACGGAAGGTTTAAATTGAAAATATTAATTCCAGATGACTATCAAAAAGCCACTCTAACATTACAGTCTATTACAAAATTAATGACATCACATGAAGTGCTGGTTATAAATAATTTAGCTAAAGAATGTGATTTAGAAGATAAGCTCAAAGAGATCGATATTCTTATCTTAATCAGAGAGCGGACTATAGTTGATAGAAATCTTCTCCTGAAACTGCCAAATTTAAAATTAATCTGCCAAACAGTCCCTATAGGTTCACATATTGATATAGAAGCTTGTAGAGACTTAGAAATTGAAATATTAGAGGTGGTGGAGATCCAACTTCTGCTGCTGAATTTGCGTGGCTCTTAATTATGTCTGCGCGTAGAAAACTCTGTAAATCTGTATCTGATATGAAAAAAGGACGATGGCAAACAACATTTGGCAACCAAATGAAAGGGGCTACTCTTGGAATATTCGGGTTTGGGCGTATTGGTAAAATGGTTGCTCAATATGCTCAAGCTTTTGGCATGTCCATTTTGGTTTATGGGAGCGAGCGTTCAACGCAAGAAGCAAAAAATTTAGGTTATCATTTTACGCATTCAAAAGAAGAATTTTTTACACGTCCTGACATTATATCCATCCATTTACGTTTAAGTGATAAAACTAGAGAAATCATAAAATTAGATGATCTATTGAGCATGAAACCTCATGCTATTTTTGTCAACACAGCGCGTTCAGCTTTGGTTGAAAAAGGGGCGATAGAAAAAATACTAAGTTTGGAAAATTCAACTTACTTTGCACTGGATGTTTATGACAGCGAACCAGTATATGAGAGCAAATTATTGCAATCAGATAGAGTTCTTTGCACACCGCATCTGGGCTATGTGACTGAAGAAAGCTTTGAGAATTATTTTGAAAAAGCTTGCCAAAATATAGCTTCTTTTATGAAGAGCACTTAATGCCGGCTGAGCCAATGTTTGTAAAATTTATCTTATGTCGCTAGCGTATCAAATTTGCACGACACATAATAACTTATTTCCTTAAATGAAGCATATTCCTTAGCTTTCACATTAAGACCAATCGTATTGACAGATTTTTATGTAATCAGCATAAAATACCTAATTTATTGTTGCAAGCATTATTAAAAAAGGCTACTTTATTGGAATACAATTTAATTGGAGGGGGGCGGAGTGAGCAATAATAAATTTATAGAAAAGAATTATTATAGATGGATTATATTGCTTGTTGCCACTATCGCTCAAGCATCAGCTTGCTTCTTTGTTCAAGGGATTGGTCCTTTAGCTGAATTTTTTTAAGAAGGATTTCTCGCTTAGTGACTCTCAAATAGGTTTGCTGTCTTCAGCAGCGCAGTTCCTACCTATTATTGGATTACTTGTAGCTGGTGAATTACTAGACAAGTTTAACGAGCGCTATATTGTTGGAGTTGGCGCACTCGGCGTTTCTATCGCTCTTTTATTGGGAGCAATTGCAGAAAACTATATTTCCCTTTTGGTTTGTTTGCTCATTGTAGGGGGATTTTATAGCTCTGCTCAACCTGGTGGTGCTAAATCTGTTTCTGCATGGTTTCCACAATCGCAACGCGGATTTGCAATGGGAATAAGGCAAGCGGGGCTACCATTAGGTGGGGCATTAGCTGGGATGGTTCTTCCTGCGAGTGCGCTTGTCTATGGCATACAAGGTGCGTTTTTGGTCGGTGCCATCGTTTCTTTTTTAGGGGGATGTATCTTTATTATTTTTTATCACGCACCAGCAAAAGTTGTCGCTATCGTTCCAAAAAGCAAGGCAAAAGTTTCGTTCTATGCAAATGTAAAGTCTCGTCTTGCGATGTTAACTGCACCACATATGAAGAATATTATTTTTTCAGGCGTTTCACTTGTGATCGTTCAATATGTTTTAACCATTTTTATAACGATTTATTTTTATAGAATCTATCAGCTGTCCTTAAATAAAAGTGCTTATTTGTTTTTTGTTTCACAGGCTTCTGGTGCCTTAGGAAGAATTATTTTAGCAGCGTGGAGTGATCATTGTAGAAAAGGACGATTTTTTCCTGTCTTGTTTTGCATGATTGCAGTCGTTTTTGGATTTTTAATATTAATTTTAGGCATGAGTGGATTCATAATTTATTTAACTATTTTATCTGCTTGGTTAGTTTTTTTTGGATTGGGATGGTATGGCCCTTGGGTCGCCTATATTGTAGACTCTTCACCAAAAGAAAGCGTTGGCTTTTCTCTGGGGTTAGCAATGTCTATAAATCAAATCGCAATTATTACTGCTCCACCATTATTTGGATTAATCCAAGATTTTACAGACACTTATGTACTAACATGGCTGATTTTAATTTTAATTATTATTTTTTCACTTTTCTTAATAAGAAAGTAGGGAAAGATAATTGGGGAGGAAATTATAATGATAAATGAAAATACTTTTGAGTTGAGCAATCTCGAAAGAGACAAACTTTGGGAGGCTTTGGACCATGTTATTTATGATCCATACGGGTGGTATTGAATATTCGGTTAAGCTAAAAAAATAGCATTTTCGCTGCTACCCCATAGAATATTGACAATTCTTATGAATCAAAAGATGTCTATTACCCCTAGAGCATATTTAATCTTTGAAAACCTTCCAATTGATAGACAAATTAATACGTCACCTAATCCTTATAATTTAGATGCGTCTTGTAAAAGTGGCTATATTAGCGAAAATTTAATTATGATGTTTTCTTTATTAATCGGAGAGCCTTATTCAATTAAATTTGAAGGCGAACATATAGTAAACAACCTAGTTCCTTTAGAGGATAATAAAAAAGATTATACAGGATTAGGATCTGAAGTTGAGTTAGATTTTCATATAGAAAATGCTGCACTAAAATTTATAAGAGGTTTAAATTTATCTCCTAAAGGGATCTTTTTATCTGGTGTTCGCAATGATGTTGATGGCCCGTTAACGAGAATATCTGATGCACGTCTCGCTCTAAAACTTTTAAATGAGGAGGATTTGAGGAGCTTAAGGGATAATTTATATATAATTAATGTTCCCTATAGATGGAGAAAAAATGGGGTAACCTCTACAAGTAAAGTACCCCTCGTTCAAGGGGACGGTGAATTCCCAGATATCAGCGCTGTTTTTTATCCAGGCATGTTAGAACCACAGTCAAAAAAAGCCAAGGAAGCTTTAGATCATTTTTATGAAGCTATTAAGGCTGTATTTTTTGGAATTGATGTACAACCAGGAAGATTATTATACATTGATAACAGAATGGCTCTACACTCTAGAGATAAATTTTCTGGATCATTTGATCGTTATAAAAATCCAATGCGGTGGATTCAAAGAGTGTTTGTGTCTGCAGATTTATGGAATCATAGATATGTAGAACAAATAAAAGAAAGAGTATTTGATTTTCAATGTTAATGTCCTGATAATGATATGGTGTTGAGTATTATTCTGGTTTATATATTGACTACACACCTCATATGTATAGGTTTCTCCCACATAATCATACCTGATTATAAGCTATGGTGGCCAATTGATTTTCCATGGCTGTATTTGATCTTTGTTATTTTTTCCCTTCCTTCAGTCCGCTAGGGGGATTCTCCTACCAAGCCCTTGAAAGAGCGATTTGAAGTAATTTCATAATGCGAAATCAAAACATAGTGACAAACTTTTCTATTGTTTTCACAAGTATGACGGTTTGCATGGTTGCACCCTTCAAGCACAGTGGATTTTTCTTGCACGATGGAATCTTTCATATATGAGACAACATAATTAATTTATAACAGATAATTCAATGTATTATCTAAAAAATGCAACGAAATAGCTATTAATGTGAACATATGAATTAAAAAAACAAACATCGCGTACAAATAAATTCAAACATAATTGGGCACACGACTTATAACATTTTTTAGATGAACAAATAATAATACACCCCATGTCTTTAAACACAGAATGAAAATCATAAAATGAGCTCTAAGGATAATAGAAACTCTCCACAAAGAAGAGAAAGAGATGAAGACTCCAAAGACTTCATCATCACCATCCTTCACTATTTTATTAATATATTCATTTTATACAAGAATCTTTCCCTCAGAAGAAATAGCATTTGCAATAGCTTCTTCGCTTGCCTCATCGGGTAATAACATCTCATTATGGGCACATCCTGATGGGATCATAGGAAAACAATTTTCTAAATGATAAACACGACAATCGAAAAGAACAGGCTTATCACAGTCAATCATTTGCTGAATTTTATCATCAAGTTCATCGGGTTTTGAACAATGAATTCCTACGGCTCCATAAGCTTGTGCCAATTTCACAAAGTCAGGCATAGATTCCGTATAAGAATGAGAAAGACGATTACCATGCAGCAATTGCTGCCACTGGCGAACCATCCCCATATACTGATTATTTAAAATGAAAATTTTCACCGGTGTGTCATGCTGAATAGCTGTTGCAAACTCTTGAATATTCATCTGAATGGAGGCATCACCAGAAATACACACAACAAGCGCATCAGGATGCGCTATTTGAACACCTATAGCAGCAGGTAAACCATACCCCATCGTTCCAAGACCACCAGAAGTCATCCAATGTTTTGGTTCATCAAAATGATAATACTGCGCTGCCCACATCTGATGCTGCCCGACATCCGTTGTAATATAAGCATTCGCATCTTTGGTAAAAGCATACAGCCGTTCAAGAGCATATTGCGGCATAATGACATCTTTTTTCTCCGCATATGCCAATGAATTACGAGCTTTCCAACGGTTAATTTGCGTCCACCACGCCTCACGGACTTCACTGTTAAACGCTGGTTGCTGTATCTTTAAGAGTTGCGTCATATCTCCTAAAACACAAGCCACATCACCAATAATTGGAACTTCTGCTTTTACAATTTTATTGATAGAAGAAGGGTCAATATCAATATGAATAATACGCGCATGAGGTGCAAATGCATCAAGGCGCCCGGTGATACGATCATCAAATCGTGCTCCAACAGCTAACATGACATCACAATCATGCATGGCCATATTAGCCTCATAGGTTCCATGCATTCCAAGCATTCCAAGCCAATTTTTACCGGAAGCAGGATAAGCACCAAGTCCCATTAATGTTGAAGTAATCGGAAAATCCCCCAATTGAACCAAATTACGTAAAAGCTGTATAGCTTTCATCCCCGATGAAATAACACCACCACCAGAATAAATAATAGGGCGTTTTGCCTCAACTAAAAGAGAAACGGCAGATTCAATAGCCTTAGTATTCCCTTTCATCGATGGAAAAGAATGTAAAAACTCCTGAACTTGAGGTGCTCTATAAAATCCTGAAGCAAATTGAACATCCTTAGGAATATCAATCAAAACCGGACCAGGACGACCTGATTGAGCAAGAAAAAAAGCTTCATGAATAATAGCCGCAAGATCATTGACATTTTTAACCAGCCAATTACGCTTCGTACAAGGCTTTGTAATTCCAACTGTATTAGCCTCTTGAAAAGCATTTGTTCCAATCACCGTTGTTGACACCTGCCCAGAAAAACAAATAAGAGGTATCGAATCCATAAGAGCATCTTGCAAAGGTGTAACAGCATTCGTTGCCCCTGGACCAGAAGTCACAAGCATAACCCCTACCTTCCCTGTGCTGCGTGCATAGCCTTCAGCCGCATGCCCTGCGGCTTGTTCATGGCGCACCAAAATATGCTGGAGTGTATCTTGGTGATAAAGAACATCAAAAATAGGCAAAACAGCCCCACCAGGATAACCAAAAATATGTTCAACGCCTTGATCTATAAGAGCTTGAACCACTATTTCAGCGCCCGACATTATTTTTCCATCTGCACTCTCTTGCTTTCTTGGATCATTTCTCATTTTTCCCACTCACCTACTTTATAGGACAATAAAAAAGCCCCTAACGGAGCTCATAAAAAAAGCCCCCAAAGGAGCCCATTACACAACACATACTGTATGATTACCCCCATTATTCCAACGTATAAAATATATAAAAAATTCCTTGTAGGAAGATTTCTAATTCCATTGATACCATTCGTCAATAAAAAATTATATTTTCTAAAAAATTTCTTTTTCACGAATTATCTTTTATCTTTCGATAAGTTTCTTTGCAAAGCTCTAACTCTTTTATCAAAAAGTAAGCACCCATTCTTCATCAAATTGATTACGAAACCATGTCATTTGTCTTTTTGCATATCTCCTCGTTTGTATTTTCACCGCTTCAAGAGCATTCTCAAAGCTTCTATATCCATCCAAATAAGCCATAAACTCAGGTATACCAATAGCCTTCATTGCTGGTAATGAAGAGGAAAGTTTAAGTTTTTTCATAGCCACCACTTCTTCTAAAGCTCCTCTTTCAATCATAGAATCCAAGCGTTTATGAATACGTTCATAAAGCAGAGGACGTGGTGGCATGAGAAGAATTTTTTCGGTCAAATTCGGCGCAATGATAGGTGTTGTTTTTTGTTTCTGCCACCAACTGAGCGTCTTACCGGTTGCATCATAAACTTCCAAAGCACGTACAATACGCTGTCTATCGTGCGAAGAAATTTTTTCAGCAACAACAGCATCAATCTGAAACAACTGGCGATAAAGACTTTCAGGTCCCTCTTTATCAAGCAGCAAACGCCACTTCTGCCGCACAACATTTGGAACATGAGGGATTTCCGAAATCCCCTCTAAAAGAGCACGAAAATAAAGTCCTGTCCCACCAACAAAAATAACTGATTTTAAAGAAAAAGTAGCCAATAGCTTCTCGACATCACACAACCATTGCCCTACTGAATAATTCAAAGTAGGACTCACATGACCATAAAGATAATGGGGAACAATCGCGATATCAGCCTCCCCCGGCCGTGCCGTTAAAATATTTAAAACATCATAAACCTGCATTGAATCAGTATTAATAATGAGAGCATTCTTTTCTTGAGCCATTTGCAAGGCAAGTTCTGACTTCCCACTTGCCGTTGGCCCCGCTATTAATGTAACTTTTCTCTGTGTCATGAATAGCAATTTCTCCCAATCAATAACTTATTGCAACATGCAGACACCACCAAAGCCCCCTATGAAATTTATAAAAAATGGGCTTAATAACAACACCAAAGGAATTTCCAAGCATTTTTGCTATCATAGTTCAATAGTAAACTACAGCCATAATCATTCTGTCCGTTAGTCCATTAAAAACAAACATATTCTTTGTCATTATTTATGAATAATAATACTGAGCTTAACCTATACAATCAAACAGCTTTATTTTTTCCTATAAAAACAGTATACTAATCTGCTTTATAATAGGAGATTCAGAACTTGTCTTCTTCACGCTCTCTTTTTTATAACTATTTCTTCATCCATCACCAAGAAAGGTGTAAATATATATATAACTAATTTAGTCTAATATGATTTTTCTCTAAGATAGTTTTTTTCAAACTGAAGTGAAAAAAACGTTCTCCATAGCACATAAAGTACAATCACAAAGGACTAAAAGTCTCACTAAATAAAACATTATTTATAATAATAATTGACTTAAACACAAAACATAGATCTCTTATGCAGCATTTCAAAGTCTAGGCTGTTGCAAGATTGGAAACTAGCAAATCTATGATGGTGCCAACTTGTACTTTTATTTAACGTAGAAACAGAGCTGCCCAATGGATTTTATATTGCACACCCCATGCTCTCTATCGTGAAATGAGCTTGAGAAACATTGGATATCACATGCCTGACTTGCAAAATATCCCATTACTAAGGCTGATAAAAAACAAAAAAATAATTTTTAAGGATCAATCCATTAGGAGCGTTACGAACCGTAACTCTCCATCTGGACGCGCTACAATAAATAGAGCATTTTTGCGTCCAGCTTCACGTAATTTATGAATACGTTTTTTAGCCTCATCAATTGTTGTGATAGAACTCTGATTGATATCAACAATCACTTCACCAACGCGAATACGCTTTTTATCCGCTGCACTATTTTGTGCAACAGCTGTCACCACTAATCCTCGAAGTTTATCTGAAATTGAATAACGATGACGCAAATCCTCTGTCAGTTCAGATAACGTCATTCCCATAAATTGCATTGTCACGTTTTTCGACAGATCTTGATTTTTTTTATCAGCAACTTCTTCTGTATCTTCATTTGGATCTGTTTCAATCAAACGTCCAAGCTTAACTTTTACTGTTTCTTCTTGCCCATTGCGTAAAATAGTAACGTCCACCACTTTTCCTTCTGAACTTTCTGCAACTAAACGCGGCAAATCACGTGCATGCTTAATTTTGGAATTACCAAAGGAAAGAATAACATCTCCAGTTTGTAACTGGCTATTATCTACATTATTTTCTTCCGTCTGTTCTATTTTACCAGCCACCAATGCTCCCACAGCATTGTCCAATTTTAAACTTTTTGCAATATCCTCTGTTACCGGCTGAATACGAATAGCCAACCAACCACGCCTTATTTCTCCAAAATCACGCAATTGATTAATAACAGAAAGAGCCATATCCGATGGAATAGCAAATCCAATACCGATAGATCCTCCCGAAGGTGAAACAATTGCTGTATTAATGCCAATGACTTCACCATTTCTATCAAATAACGGACCACCAGAATTGCCCCGATTAATTGCTGCATCTGTTTGAATAAAATTATCATAGGGACCAGCATTAAGATCACGGTTACGTGCAGAAATAATACCAACCGTCACACTTCCACCAAAACCATAAGGATTACCAATAGCCATAACCCAGTCACCAATACGTGCTTTTTCTGAGTCACCAAAACGCACAGCTTTTAATTTTTTACTTCCTGCATCGACTTGAAGCAACGCCAAATCAGTTTTGCTATCCTTTCCAAGAAGCTTTGCCTTTAGTTTTGTACCATCCGTAAAATTAACTTCAATATCATCAGCATCTACAATAACATGATAATTTGTAACAATAATCCCTTTTTGCGCATCAATCACAAAACCAGACCCTAAAGAACGCACCTTTTGAAATTGACTATCTTTTTGACCATCCTTGGGTATAAAAAAATCACTAAAATATTCCTCCAGCAATGAATCTTTTGGGATAACGGGTACCGAGGTGTTTGCATCCTGTTCTGTTCCTTCAACAGTCTGCGCCGTGGAAATATTCACAACTGTTTCCAAAAGCTCAGAAGCTAAATCAGGAATAGAAAGCAATGCCTTGCTTGTCTCGGCTCCCCAAGACAAACTCACTGATCCTGATAGAAACAAAGTCACACAAAAAACAACTCTTGTGATAAAAAACTTTAAAAACGTATTTTTACTCACGACACTTCTATCCATGACATGCCTTTAATCAAAGATGCAAAGAGCCCCACTAAATTTATATACGGAAAACCAGCACGGCTCGATACTCTCTACCACTTTTACCATAAAAGAAAATGGTCACAGATCATTCTTTTCATGCAAAATCTCGTATCTGCAATCCATTATTTTATCTATTCTCTCCCGATTTTGGATCAGTTTTACTGAGGCCAGTATTCATTGTCGGTAAGAATGCTTTATTTGCCTGCGGCGGATTACGAAAATAGAAAAAGAAATCCTCATTTGGAGAAATCACCATCGGTGTTTTCTCTAAATTCTTGTATTGTTCCATCGCCAACCAAAAATCGTAAAAAGACGGATTAGCCTCCCTCGCATTCAATAAAAGACGAATACTTTCAGCTTGACCTTCACCACGGGTAATTTCAGCATCACGCTTTGCAGCTGCTACAATTTCTTCATATTCACGATTAGCTTCTGCCACAATACGATCTCGCTCCTGCTGACCACGAGCCCGGATATTTTCCGCAGCAGCTTCACGTTCAGCTGCCATTTGCCGATAGACATCTTCTGAAACAGCATCAGTCAAATCGGTTTTACGAATACGCACATCAACAATGGCAATACCCAACGAACCTGCATCTACAGAAAATTGCTTCTGTACTTCAGCCATCATCGCGCCTCGTTCATCCGATAAGGCTGCTTTAAATTCTCGCTTACCATAAACAGCACGCAAAGCGTCAATAAACCGTGGTGCAAGGTTTTCACGTGCCGCAATTTGTGGACGCCCAGAAGCAATGCGCTGTAAAAACAACTTAGGATCTGTAATACGGTAAATAAAGAACGCATCCACCTCATAATACGCACCACCACGAACCTGTACAGATTGTGTAGGAACATCGTAACGCAATAACCGATTATCAACAATGATCATCTTATCGATAAAGGGCGCCTTGAAATAGATTCCAGGATTAGATTCTACCTGAACAATTTGTCCAAAACGCTTAATTGCTACCTGTTGACGAGGATAGACGATAAAAACGGACATCCACAAAATCATCAAAACAAACACTATAGCACTAAAAACAAACAAAAAGCGAGATTGCTGCATAATTAATCTCCTCCAGAAATACGAGAATCTAAGAGTAACGCAGGACGCGCTGATGTTGCCTTTACTTTTTCCGATGACTTGCTACGCAACAATTCGTTCAAAGGCAAATAAGGCATCGCTGGAGAATTTGCCTGATCAAGAACCAGCTTATTTGGTGAAGAAAGAATCCGCCCCATCGTCTCCATGTAGAGACGGTAGCGAGCAGCTTCTGGTGAAATCGCAGCCTCTCGAGCTATCGCCTGAAAACGTTCAGCACGCCCTGTTGCCTCTTCAACCATTTGTGCCTTTTCACCTTTTGCGATTTCCCGTGTGCGTGAAGCTTCACCATTTGCTAAACCAATTTTCGTAAAACGCACACGATTCCCCTCTTCAATCATTCTTCCACGTTCCTGCTCCGCCTGCTGAACAGAATTAAACGCAGCAGCAACCTTTGTCGGAGGAGCAGCTTCACTGATAGAAACACGGCTTATTTCGACACCAAGTTGATATTTATCCACAGTCAACTGGATAATCTTTCTAACGTCATTAGCAACTTCTTCTTTCTTGTCACGTAAAACATCATCAACCGGCCGCGAACCAATGACCTCACGCATTGCACTCTCAGCAACTTGGCGGACAGTTCCCTCTTGATCATTCACATTGAATAAAAACTGACTAGGGTATGAAATCCGATAATAAACGGAAAAATTAACATTAACGATATTTTGATCACTCGAAAGCATTAAACCATCACTTTGTTGCGCCTGACCGGGCTTCCCACCAATCGCGATTGTTTTTTCCGTTAAAGGTACTTTCATATAGGTCTCAATTGGCCAAAAATGAAAATGCAACCCATCACCAATAATGCCTTCTTTAGGGATGCCAAAGCGCAACTCTACCGCTTGTTCATTTTGCTGAACAATATAAATTGACTGGTATAGCCAAAAAAACACAATAAGCAGAAGGAATAAAACAGAAAAACTGCTTCTCCCGAATTGTTTAAACTGATCCTGCCCTTTGCGCAAAATTTCATTAAGATTAGGACCATTTTCACCACCATTACCGCCACCAGAACCAAAGAGATTCTTAGCTGGTGTTTTTTTGTCACCACTGTTTTTATCGCCACTCCACGGGCCACCACCATTTTGATTTGTCCAGGGCATTATCACCTCTTTAACTGATTACCACTACTCGAACACCAACCATTTGCTTGATCTTATAGGGTGTCTCTTACCTCATTACAATACAACTGATAAACCCTTCCACTTCATATTACAAAAAATTATTTCCGCTCATAAACAACAAAACGTGTCGGATGACTATCTTTATCCCCTTTTGGAATATCTTGTGTTTGCACAATAGTCCACTTTTCTTTATCAAAAACAGGAAAAAAACTATCACCTTCTATAGAAGCTAAAACTTCTGTAAGGAATATTTTATCAGCCATATGCAACCCTTGTTGAAAAATTTCACCCCCACCAATAATAAAAATTTCCTCTACATCATTTTGAGAAGCAACATTTGTTGCAAGAGAACAAGCTTGCGATAAAGAGTGAGCAACAACAGCCCCTTCAGCACAAAAGGTACAATCACGCGTAATGACGATATTTGTACGCTCTGGTAAAGGTCTCCCAATAGAATCCCAAGTTTTTCTTCCCATAATAATGGGCTTACGCAACGTCAAAGCTTTAAAGCGTTGCAAATCCGTCGATAAATGCCACGGCATTGCACCTTCACGACCGATAACACCATTTTCTGCAACAGCAGCAATTAAACAAATGGAAATCGTCATATTGCTACCGGCGCTTTAATATGGGGTTGTGCTTCATAATTAAGCAACTCAAAATCCTCAAATTGAAAAGAAAAAAGATCTGTTACCGCTGGATTTATGCGCATACATGGCAAAGCATTTGGTATACGAGACAATTGATATTTTGCCTGTTCAAAATGATTAGAATAAAGATGAGCATCTCCCAGAGTATGAATAAAATCGCCTATTTTAAGACCGCTTACTTGCGCAATCATCATCGTTAGCAATGCGTAGGATGCAATATTGAATGGAACACCTAAGAAAATATCCGCCGAACGCTGATAAAGTTGACAAGATAATTTCCCCTCCGCAATGTAAAATTGAAAAAGACAATGACACGGAGGCAACGCCATTTCCTCTATTAATGCAGGATTCCAAGCTGACACAATCAAGCGACGAGAATCTGGCGTTTCCTTAATCATCGTTAAAAGATTGTTAATTTGATCAATATGGCGTCCATCAGGAGCAGGCCAAGAACGCCACTGATAACCATAAACAGGACCAAGATTTCCCTTTTCATCAGCCCACTCGTCCCAAATTGACACACCATGCTCTTTCAACCAAGCGATATTTGTATCGCCTTTAAGAAACCACAAAAGTTCATAAATAATTGAACGTAAGTGTAGTTTCTTTGTTGTCAACAACGGAAATCCTGCTTGTAAATCAAAGCGCATCTGATACCCAAAAATAGATCGCGTTCCAACACCCGTTCGATCTGTCCGATCAATACCCTGATTTAAAACATGAGATAAAAGAGCAAGATATGATTTCATAGGACTATTATGTCCGATTCTTCTCATTATAGAAAATAAAAACTGTAAAATCCGTACAAAGATAATTCAAATCTTTTTCCAAAAACATCTTACACAAGAAATTATCATGATCTGACTAAATTTTTGATGCAAAAGATAAAATACTATAGACAGCTTCTAAAAAAATGACATAAATGAACAAAGATGGATGAACATGAAATAAAGGGATCGACTATGGAAAAACAAGAAGCTTTAAAACCACATGATACAAGAAAACGTATCTGGGCTATCGTGTCCAGTGCATCAGGTAATCTAGTAGAATGGTATGACTTTTATGTTTATTCCTTTACATCTATTTATTTTGCATCACAATTCTTTCCCTCAGATGGCAATGACGTTACGCAACTTTTAAAAGCGGCGGGTGTTTTTGCTATTGGTTTTCTTATGCGCCCAATCGGCGGATGGCTTTTTGGCTTCATTGCCGATCGTTATGGACGCAAACGCTCAATGCTTATCTCTGTTTTTATGATGTGTGGTGGTTCGTTCTTAATCGCCCTACTTCCTACCTATGAAACCATTGGAATGGCAGCAGGAATTCTTTTACTTTTACTCAGAATGCTTCAGGGGCTTTCTGTCGGTGGTGAATATGGTACAACAGCAACTTATATGAGCGAAATCGCCCTCAAAAATCGCCGAGGATTTTTTAGCTCTTTCCAATATACCACACTGATTGGTGGTCAACTTCTAGCCAGTCTCGTTATATTCATTTTAGCGCTTTATCTCACCGAAGATCAGCTAAAAGCGTGGGGCTGGCGTATTCCATTTGCCATTGGTGGACTAGGAGCAATTGTTGCGATTTATCTACGCCGCACACTCCATGAGACAACGACCAAAGAAAGTCGTTCTAGTGCACAAGCTGGTAGTATTAGGGGACTTCTGAGCAACCACCGAAAAGCTTTCTTTCTGGTTATTGGCTTTACAGCTGGAGGATCGCTCACATTCTACACCTATACGACTTACATGCAGAAATATCTGATCACAACCACTGGCTTTGATAAACATACAGCCACAACAATCATGACAGCTGCACTCTTTGTTTTCATGTTACTCCAACCCCTCTTTGGTGCTCTTGCAGATAAAATTGGAACAAGAACTTCACTCCTTATTTGGAGTGTCTTATCTATTATCTTTACCATTCCTGGACTTAATATGATTGGTAGTACTGATAGTACATGGATTGCTTTATCAGTCATTACTGGAATGCTCTGCATTATGAGCTTTTATACATCTATCTCTGGCATTGTAAAATCAGAAATGTTTCCCGCTTCAGTACGAGCAATAGGAGTTGGGCTCTCTTATGCTATTGCCAACGCACTGTTTGGCGGTTCTGCTGAATATGTCGCGCTTGGATTAAAAGATCTTGGATATGAATCTGTCTTCTATTTTTATATAACCGGCATGATGATTATTGCATTCATCGCTGTTCTCTTAATGCCAGATGCTCGCAAAAAAGGGTATTTACAAGGAGACGATATTCATTAACCTTTAATGTTAACAAACAAGGATTTTAACAAAAAAGCCTAGTATTCTGGGCTTTTTTTTATATCCTTTCCGATAGCAGTTTAAAGCTCACAATTTTTTTATCCCTTCAAACACTCTAAAGAAGCAATGTTCCCTCCTGCACACGCCGCTTATAAAAATAAATGGCTTCATATTATTATGTAATAAATACTTCTTTTACTGAATTTAATTCACTGAAGATAAAAAACGTTTGATTTATTTTAATATTCCCATTCCCACTCAAAGTCGAAGACAAGTGATTATCTTTCAAGAAATTTTATCAATAATAAAGATTACACTCATGATTTTGTTTAATACGTTCTTAATGGTACCCCTCATGCAACACAAATCCTTTCATGAAAAATAGAAAATACCATTATATTATGAATTCACACACTTTTTTGAGAAACATTTCTCAATGCACCCAACTCCATTTCACAACGGCACTCGTGAATGACATAACGTAAAAGCCCCGTAAAGTATAAACATGGGCACTACTCTCTTTACACTTAATAAAAGTGCAAGCCGCTATCATTATATTATTGATGAACTCTTAATATTGTACTCCCCCTTAACACTTAAGATCATTCATAAAAAGTATTTTAACAGATACACCAACCTTGCATGCAATAGTCAATAACATCATTTTACGAAACAACATCAAGCATATAAACTAAAGAGTATCATATCTTCATAAACACTCTGCATATGCAAATAATTCACAATCAAACAAAAAATAATATTTCCTTAAGGATAGTAAAAAGCGTATGATTTACGCAATATAACAACACCATGAGCCCAAAACACCACTGATAGCTCTAGAAAAAATCTTTATGTTTCCCTAAAAAATTATCATGATACAATGGCGTTTTTATAATGCACATCGTAAATAGCTTTAAAAAGAAGAAAAGTTATAAATCTAAAAGGGGAATACTTCATGAATAATCAAACAACTTTAGATCCACATGATACAAGGAAACGTATTTTTGCTATCATATCCAGCGCATCAGGAAATCTGGTAGAATGGTACGACTTTTATGCTTACTCCTTTGCATCGGTTTATTTTGCATCACAGTTTTTTCCTGAAGATGAAGATATTGTTACACAACTGTTAAAAACGGCAGGAATCTTTTTTATTGGCTTTCTTATGCGTCCAATTGGAGCATGGCTCTTTGGCTGCATTGCCGATCGTTACGGACGCAAACGCTCAATGCTTATTTCTGTTTTTATGATGTGTGGTGGCTCTTTTCTCATTGCCATACTTCCCACTTATAAAACCTTGGGAATAACAGCAGCATTTCTTCTCCTTTTAGTCCGTATGTTTCAAGGACTTTCCGTTGGCGGTGAATATGGTACAGCAGCAACTTATATGAGCGAAGTTGCACCGAAAAATCGTCGCGGGCTCTTTGCTTCTTTTCAATATGCAACAACGATCTCAGGTCAACTTCTCGCAAGTTTTATAATATTTATTTTAGCCCTTTACCTTACTGAAGATCAGTTAAAAGCGTGGGGATGGCGTATTCCTTTTGTGATTGGTGGCTTTGGAGCAATCGTTGCAATTTATCTGCGTAGTTTGCTCCATGAAACAACAACCCACAAAAGCCGCTCTGAAAAACATGCTGGTAGTCTTCGAGAACTTTTTCGCAATCATAAAAAAGCTTTCTTTTTGGTTGTTGGCTTTACAGCTGGTGGATCACTCACATTTTATACATACACCACTTATATGCAAAAATATCTGATCACAACCACGGGCTTTGATAAACAAACCGCAACAACGATAATGACTGCCGCCCTCTTTGTTTTTGTGCTACTCCAACCCCTTTTTGGTTCCCTAGCCGATAAAATTGGAGCAAGAGCTTCACTCATTAGTTGGGGGGCATTATCCATTATCTGCACCATTCCTGTACTTAAAATGATCGGTAATGCCCATAATCCATGGACAGCACTCTTAATTATTATTGGAATACTCTGTGTTATGAGTTTTTATACGTCCATTGCTGGTATCATAAAAGCAGAATTGTTCCCTGCTTCAATCCGAGCAATTGGTGTTGGATTTGCTTTTGCCATTGGCAACGCACTCTTTGGCGGTTCTGCTGAATATGTAGCGCTTGGATTAAAAAATATGGGATACGAATCTGTTTTCTTTTTTTACATCGTTGGTATGATGGTCATTGCACTCATCTCTATTCTTCTTATGCCCGATATAGATAAAGGAGGATATCTCGATAAAGACGATAGACTTCATTAAACTTATTTTCTGGATAAAAAAGCCCAAGAAATTGGGCTTTTTTTGATCTCCTCTCCACCCTAGTAAAGAACGAAAAGCCCGCCCTACATTCGTCTTACAAACGACTCAGTTTCTCTTAAATTGTCTATAGTTACTGCCTCTTTATGTAATTTACTTGATAAGATTCTATGGGCAGCCCTACCCTAAATATTTATCACGATATCTAAAAAACACCTCATACGGAAAACCTTATCTGAGGCTTACCTCACCCTCCTAAATGATGATATGTTATGATACAATAAGATAAGTAAAGACACAAAATCCCCTTTTACATTACTTAAGCTTTATGAAATATTTTCAGTTTTTGAGCTTTCTGTTCATAAAGACCATCTCTTCTATGATCTTCCGGTATGATTCCAATAATTGCATTCTTCTCATAAAGTTTAAAGGTATCTTGATCTACTTTTCAATGTTCTCTCCCTTTAAATGCAATATGATAACTTTTTATTCTACAACACAAGTAAAAATCTTAAAACGAATGACAACATAACTCTAATAGATCATCTTAAAGAGTTTCCCTAAGAAATTGTTATAATACAATTGAATTTTTCTGGAAATCATAAACAATTATGTTTAGAAAATATGAACTATAAATCCAAAAGGGGAACAATTCATGAAAAATGAAACAACTTCAGCATCACAGGATGCAAGAAAACGTGTTTTTGCTATTATAGCAAGCGCATCAGGAAATCTCGTAGAATGGTATGATTTTTACGTTTACTCATTTGCATCAATTTATTTTGCATCACAATTCTTTCCCTCCGATGGTGATACGATTACGCCACTGTTAAAAACCGCGGGTGTGTTTTTTATTGGCTTTCTTATGCGCCCTATTGGAGCTTGGTTTTTAGGGTTTGTCGCCGATCGTTATGGACGTAAACGCTCGATGCTTATATCCATTTTTATGATGTGTGGTGGCTCTTTTTTCATCGCCATACTTCCCACCTATGAAACCTTAGGAATAACATCAGCAATCCTTTTACTTTTAGCTCGGATGATGCAAGGACTTTCAGCGGGTGGTGAATATGGTACAGCAGCCACTTATATGAGCGAAGTTGCCCTCAAAAAACATCGTGGGCTTTTTGCTTCTTTCCAATCTGCCACCCTTATTACAGGTCAACTTCTTGCCAGCTTCATTATATTTATTCTAGCATCTTATCTCTCTGAAGATCAGTTAAAAGCATGGGGATGGCGCATTCCTTTTGTAATTGGTGGATTCGGGGCAGTGATTGCGATTTATCTGCGTCGTTCTCTCCACGAAACAACCACGAAAGAAAGCCGCTCTCACAAACACTCTGGCAGTCTTAAGGAACTACTCACCAAGCATACAAAAGCCGTTGTCGTAATTGCATGCTTTGCATCAGGAGGATCACTCACATTTTACACCTTTACGACTTATATGCAAAAATATCTGATCACAACTACCGGCTTTGATAAACATACCGCAACAACGATTATGACAGCTGTACTATTTATTTTCATCCTATTCCAACCCATAGCTGGTATCATAGCCGATAAAATTGGAACAAAAACTTTACTTATCATTTGGAGTATACTCTCTGTCATCTTTACATTTCCTGGACTCTGGATAATCGGTAATACGCATAGTATATGGATTGCCTTTTCCGTCATTATTGGCTTGCTCTTCATTATGAGCATGTATACATCCATCTCTGGTGTCGTAAAATCAGCAATGTTTCCCTCTTCAATACGCGCATTAGGCGTTAGCATCTCTCATGCCATTGGTAACGCCTTATTTGGTGGTTCTGCTGAATACGTTGCGCTTGGATTAAAAAAGTACGGTCATGAATCACTCTTTTATTTTTATATAACCGTCGTGATGATCATGGCATTCATTGCTCTTCTCTTTGTCCCAAGTATGCGTAAAGGAGGCTACCTCCAAGAGGATGAAAAACATTAATCCTTTTTATCAACGAAAAAGCCCAAGAAATTGGGCTTTTTTTTATCATTATCACAAATTTAATATTGTTTAAATTTTATGAAGTGCATTAAGTTGCTTAGCAACTAGATAATAAAAAGTCATACGACTTTTTCTACGCTCTCCAGACATCATCTCAGCCACTTTTGAAACAGCCATTTTAGCACTCTTCTCATCAGCTTCTAAAACATCTTGAACCCATTTTTCAACACGTTCTAACTCTTTTGGATCCGACGTAGCAACAAGCGCTGCATCCTGCTTTTTCATCACCAAAGCTAAACGACGGCTAAGTCGTTCTACTGCTGCTTCATCGGGATTTGAATCATATAGTTTAATATCTGCTAAATTATTTGTCATTTTGCATCATCTCCTCTCCAAAAATGAGCGGACTATACTTTACAGCCGCACCATATAGCTCCATAAATAATTAGAGGATTAAAAATATTAACAACCCCCCCTTTTCCTAAGACTGTTCTTCATCTATATTTAGAGGGCTGGTTTACCAGCTATGGTAATAAATGGACGGTGAAATAAACCTATTGGACCCGGGGGCGGTACCCGGCGCCTCCACCAAAATATAAGAAACCAAAGTTATATTTTGGTGGGGGCGAAATAGGATCGACAAGGGTGTAAAGATCGCTCTTTTACTCGGCATTGTACCACCGTTATCGGGCTAAATGAGTAGTTGCAAATGACAACTATGCGGAAGCACGTCTCGCCGCTTAAGGTGGTGTGAATGTTTCAATTTGAGCCTTAAACCGTCGCAGGTTTAAGCGGGGTTCGGAGGCACCTGGCAACAGAAGCCTTCACTTTTTTAAATGTTGTTGATTGATCTTTCAGACATTATTTACCATAGAGTTTCGTATTTATTCGATTTATTGAGGTGCATCGTAGAAAAAATCTGCTAATTTAAAATATATTCTATCACACAATATCAATACGCCCCATTCTGCTACGTGAAATAAAAGGAAAAAACTTCGATGGTTAAAGATCAAATCCGTTACGATATTCTCGTTCAGGATGCGCTTCGTGGAGTTATCCGTAAAGTTTTATCGGAAGTTGCCAAAGCAGGTCTTCCGGGAAATCATCATTTTTTTATAACTTTTTTGACAAATGCCCCAGGCGTTAAAATTTCTCCTCGGCTAAAAAATCGCTATCCCGAGCAAATGACAATCGTCTTACAGCATCAATTTAGAGATCTCAGTGTTTCAGAAACAGCTTTCGAAGTAACTCTCTCTTTCAGGGAAATAACCGAAAAGCTCGTGATTCCTTTTACTTCCATTCAGGTCTTTTACGATCCTGTAGCAGCATTTGAAGCAGCATTTGATCTGCCCTCAAATCTGACCTCTGGAGAAAGTGAAAATTCAGAAAATACCTCAACTACGCCCATTACCTTATCAAACAAACAAAAAAAAGAAAATACGCTTACAAAAGAACAAAATCTCAGTACAAATAAAGAACCTTCAAATAACGATGCAAAACAAAATCAAAGTGCTGATGTTGTTTCTTTAGATTCCTTTCGGAAAAAATAATTTTTCTCATGACTGAATTGATTAATCTTCGCCAATTTCGAAAACAAAAAAAACGTACAGAAAAATCTCTTTGTGCTGAGCAAAATCGTTATCGTTTTGGACGAACAAAAACTGAAAAAAATTTTGAGCAGAAAAAATCTTTAAAAATGCAAAAATTTCTTGATCAAAATCGTTTGCGAAACGACGAATAAAGGTGGAAAAATGCACGAAAATAATTCTATCGATTGGTCAAAAGTCATTCCACGAAAGATATCTGTTCGCGTTGATGGACACGCAACAAGCGTCTCTTTAGAACCACCATTTTTAGATATTCTAAAAGATATAGCCCGCAAAAAAGGACAATCTTTAGCCTTTATTATTACCGATATTGATAGCAAAAGACCACAACAAGTAAATCTTTCGGCTTCGTTACGCGTTTATGCCCTTCAAAGCGTTCTCACCCAACGCCTTTAATGTTTGTGCTTATTTTTTTTACGTTCTCTTTCAGTCTGTTCAACTGAAACTGTTGTGACTTTTTAAGAGAAGTTTTTTTAATCTAGAACTTCAATGAAAAAAAGACTACAAAAGAGATATAATGAGTAATTTTTCTGATCACACCATACCTTTCTTTGAAGAAGATTTCCCTCCAGACCATGATAAGAAGAGCTCTGATTTTTTCTCCCATACTCTAAAAGAACAAAAATCATATAACACAGACTATTTAGAACAACTCAATCCAGAACAGCAACAAGCTGTTATGAATACTGAGGGACCTCTTTTAGTTCTTGCAGGTGCTGGTACAGGAAAAACGCGCGTTTTAACAACCCGTATTTCTCACATTTTACGCTCTGGACTTGCCTCTCCTCAGCAAATACTTGCTGTCACTTTCACCAACAAAGCAGCACGTGAAATGAAAATACGTATTGGTGAACTTATTGGAGAAGTTGTTGAAGGTATGCCTTGGCTTGGAACCTTTCATTCCACTGGAGCTAAAATTTTACGCCGTCACGCAGAGCTTGTTGATTTAAAAAGAAACTTTACAATTCTTGATAGCGATGATGTTCTTCGACTTTTAAAACAACTTATTCAAGCTGAAGGATTAGACGATAAGCGTTGGCCCGCACGAAACCTTGCCATGATGATTGATTCTTGGAAAAATCAAGGACTTTCACCAACACATATCTCAAAAAGTGATGCTCATTCCTTTGGTAACGGCATGGGACGTGAACTTTATCACAGTTATCAAAATCGATTAAAAGATCTTAATGCTTGTGATTTTGGTGACCTTCTACTTCATTCTATCTCTATCTTCCAACATAATCCAGATATTCTTCGCGAATACCATTCTCAATTTCGTTATATTCTTGTCGATGAATATCAAGATACAAATACAGCACAATATCTTTGGCTTCGCCTTTTGGCCCAACATCCTCAAGGTCAACATGTTAATCTTTGTTGTGTTGGTGATGATGATCAATCCATTTATGGATGGCGTGGTGCAAAAGTCGAAAACATATTACGTTTTGAAAAAGATTTTCCTTCTGCTAAAATTATTCGTCTAGAACGCAATTATCGCTCAACATCCCATATTCTTAAAACCGCCTCCCATCTCATTGCTCATAATGAAGAAAGACTGGGAAAAGTCCTTTTTTCTGCTCAAATAAAGAGTGAGGAAGAAAAGGTAAAAATTCATTCAGCATGGGATTCGGCAGAAGAAGCACGAGCAATCGGAGAAGAAATCGAACGCGCACAACAAACCGGTCATGCATTAAATCATATGGCTATATTGGTACGCGCATCATTTCAAATGCGTGAATTTGAAGATCGCTTTGTAACACTTGGCCTTAATTATCGCGTCATTGGTGGTCCTCGTTTTTATGAGCGAATGGAAATACGTGATGCCATGGCTTATTTACGCGTTGTTGTCCAACCTACTGATGATTTAGCTTTTGAGCGTGTTATTAATACACCAAAACGCGGCATAGGAGATGCAACCCTGCGCATTCTTTATGAGAGTGCACGTGCACGTGCTGTTCCTCTCTTTTCTGCTGCCGCTGACATCATTGAAACAGATGAATTAAAGCCTAAGGCACGCAGTGCGTTACGAAGCCTTATTGAAAACTTCCGCCGCTGGCAAAATATGCTTCAAGACACTCCTCATAGAGAACTTGCCGAGATTGTCCTTGATGATTCTGGTTATACAACCATGTGGTTAGAAGATCGTTCACCAGAGTCTCCTACAAGACTAGAAAATCTTAAAGAAATGATTCGTTCCATGGAACAATTTGAAAATATTCAAAGTTTTTTGGAACATGTTGCACTCGTTATGGAAACGGAAAATAATGAAAATATGGATGCAGTCAACATCATGACACTTCATTCAGCCAAAGGACTTGAATTTGAAACAGTTTTTCTTCCAGGTTGGGAAGAAGGACTCTTTCCCCACCAACGCTCATTAGATGAAGGTGGACGTTCAGGATTAGAAGAAGAACGGCGCCTTGCTTACGTAGGTCTAACAAGAGCAAAAAAATATTTGCATATATGGTTTGTATCGAATCGAAGAATTCATGGACTTTGGCAACCTGCTCTTCCCTCCCGTTTTCTAGATGAATTACCAGCAGAACATATAGAAGTTGTAGAAATGGAAACATCCTATGGTGGTTATGGAAAATCTTCCTTTCAACATCACGATTCCTTTTATAGTGACTATGCAACAGCAAGACAAAAGCGTGCACAAAAAAACAAGAATATTGAAGGGAAAGTTATCTCTCAATCAATCTCTCATGCACCATCAGATTTTTCTGTCAATGATCGGATTTTTCACATAAAATTTGGTTATGGTCGTATTACAACAATAGACGATCATAAATTGACAATAATGTTCGAAAAAGCCGGAGAAAAGCGTGTACTAGACAATTTTGTAAACAAAGCTTAATTACAAGTAAACCACGATCAGTTTTTTCAAGAAACCACTTTATTTTATTCTGAATGTCATTTCCATTTACGAACAAAAGCTTCAATGGGCAAATTTTGCATATCAGGCAATGCGTTGTGAATTTTATCAAGCGGCCAATCCCACCAAGCCATATCTAAAAGGCATTCTATGACATGATTGGGAAAACGCATCCGCAACCGTTTAGCAGGCACCCCAACAACAATCGTATATGGCAAAACATCTTTCGTTATAACAGCGTTCGCGCCAATGATAGCGCCATGACCAATTGTCACCCCAGGCATAATAACCGCACCATATCCAATCCACACATCATGCCCAATAATAACACGTTTTGCACAACGCCTTTCACGAAAAACACTATCTAATGCCATATAACGAAAATATTCGTTTGGACGATAGGTTATTTTATGCGTTGAAACGCGCTCCATAGGATGCTCCAACGCATTCATCCGTACATGAGATGCAATAGAACAAAAGCGCCCAATATCGCTATAAATAGCCTCACTATTACGCTCTAAATAAGAAAAATCTCCAACGGTTACATCCCGTAAAATCACCCGCTCATTAATTTCCACATAGCGCCCTAATTTACAACCATGCAGCCGCGCTGTCGTATGGATACGAGGCTCACTTTCATGAAATCGAAGATCTTTCTCAATATTCATACATCTTTCACCAATGTTTCATCAATAGATATGGAAAGACATACCAATAAAGCCAATAAAATCAACCATGAAACAAACATTGCAAAACAAACCTGCCGATGTTACAATTTCTCAATCTATCTAAGAGAGTCAAACTATGAAAAATGTAATACGCATCTTGGGGCTGACAATCATATTTCTTGCAGGTGTTTTTATTTATGATACGCTGACAAATAAGCCTTTAGGTGATAACTTTACTCTCACTGATTCTAATGGAAAAAATATTACTGAGGCTGATGTTCGAAGCAAGCCTTCAATAATTTTTTTCGGCTTCACTATGTGTCCTGAAAGCTGCCCTACCACACTGATGAATCTTGATCGATGGCTTACAGCCCTTGGTCCTGAAGCTGATAAATTAGGTATATGGTTTGTGACTGTTGATCCTGAACGTGACACACCAAAAGTACTCCATGATTATCTCAGTAATTTTAACAATAAAATTGTTGGCATTAGTGGAGATCCTGATAAAGTTCATAAAATGGTCAATTCTTTCAACATCGTTGCTGAAAAAGTTCCTGAAACAGATGGAAACTATACATATAACCATACAGCAGCAGTTTTTTTACTCAAAAAAGGTGGAAAATTAGCTGGCGTTATCCGTTATGACACGAAAGAAAGCGATAGCGAATTAAAAGATGAAATCGCCATTGAACGGTTAAAAAAACTCATCTTAAACTAAAAAAGCCGATCAAAAGAAAGAACAGCATGTCGCAACAAATTCGCCTCTATTATACTGCTTCTAAAAATGAAGCAGAACGGTTCTATACCCTTATAGAAACAGCCTTTGACGAAGAAGGTTATCCTCTTGCTCTTACAGAGATAGATGAACAAAATGCTGTATATGAGCTTTCTCTATATGTCGATCAAGACAATCAAGAGAACGCATTGAAACGTTTTGCCAAAATTCTTTCTATAGATTTTGATAAAATTAATATGGAAGTTTTACCCAACATTGATTGGGTACAAAAAAGCCTAGAAGGACTAAAACCTGTGCAAGCTGGTCCTTTTTTCCTTCATGGAAGTCACAACCGAAACGCCATTCCAGCAAATGTTCTCCCTATTGAAATTGAAGCTAATCAAGCTTTTGGCACCGGACATCATGGAACAACAGCCGGTTGTTTAGAAATGATCGCCAAAGTCATGAAACACGAAAATCCCCAAAATGCCCTTGATCTTGGTACTGGGAGCGGTGTACTAGCCATTGGCATAGCAATGCTCAAACCAATTACTGTGCTTGCATCCGATATTGACCCAATTGCTGTTCAAGTTGCACAACACAATATCGAATTCAATGATGTCAATGAATATGTTACAGCTATTACAGCAACAGGTTTTGCCCATGATGCAATTGCATCACGAGCCCCTTTTGATCTCATTGTTGCCAATATCCTTGCTAATCCGCTTATTGAACTTGCGCAAGAAGTGGTAACGGCACTTCAAAAAGAGAGGTCACTTATACTCTCTGGAATTCTTGAAGAACAACATGCCCATGTTTTGGAGACTTATATAAAACAAGGACTGAAGCATATCGAAACATACCACCGGCAAGGATGGGTTACGATACACCTGAAATAAAATAAAAGGACGTCGTTATGTATCAATCTTTTGAGGCGACAACAAATCCTGCTTATGCAGCAGAACGCATTTCTTGCCTTCGTAAAGAACTCAATCACCTTGGACTCGATGGTTTTCTTGTTCCGCGGTGCGATGAGCATCAAGGAGAATATGTCCCCCCTCATGCTCAACGCCTTAGCTGGCTAACCGGCTTTACTGGCTCAGCTGGGATTGCACTGATTTTAAAAAACAAAGCCATCATATTTACAGATGGGCGATATAAGCTCCAAGTTCGCCAACAAACTGATCCTGATATTTTTAATTATGAAGATCTCATAACTTGTCCTCCCTCACAATGGCTTGAAAAAAATGGTCAAAAACTTTCTATTGGCTTTGATCCATGGCTCCACACGATTGCTGCCACCGATGCATTGAGAAATGCATTAGAAATGAAAGCAGGTGGAAAACTTGTAGAAGTTCAACATAATCCCATTGATCTGCTCTGGCATAATCAACCAAAATTACCACAATCTGCCTTATCAATTCACCCTCTCAAATATGCTGGGTGCGATACAAATGAAAAACTCGCTTTGATTTACAAAGATATACAGCAAACTCATGCAAATGCTTTTATTTTTACAGACCCCTCTTCCATTGCATGGACATTCAACATACGGGGCAATGATGTTTCCAACACGCCTTTTTCCCTTTGTTTTGCTCTCATTCCACTTAACGAAACACCAGCTTTATTCATTGACAGCAAAAAACTTGGTGTAGAACAGAAACAATATCTAGAACGTTATGCAAAATTATATGAACCAGAACAGCTTATTCCCAAGATCAAAGAGTATGTTCAAAAAGGGACAGTGTTTGCCTTAGATCCACAGCTAACATGCGAAAAATTACGAACTGTTATTGAAGAAAAAAATAGCTCTTTTATCACACTTACTGATCCTGCTGCTCTACCACGTGCCATTAAAAATGACACAGAACTCAATGGCGCACGCAAAGCGCATCTACGCGATGGTGTTGCCCTAACCCGTTTTTTTTCTTGGTTAGATAAACAAATACCAGGGTCAATAAGTGAAATTTCCGCTGCTCAAAAATTAGAAGAATTTCGCATAAATACAGCAAAAGAAATGGGAGAAAAACTTAAAGATCTTTCTTTTGATACAATTTCAGCAGCAGGAGAAAATGGTGCCATTATTCATTATCGTGTAACAACGCAAACAAATAAACAACTCAAAACCGGTGAACTTTACCTCGTTGATTCAGGTGGACAATATCGTGATGGTACGACTGATGTCACACGCACCGTAGCAATTGGGAATATTGGAGAAGAAGAAAAACACTGTTTTACGCTTGTTCTCAAAGGCATGATTGCTCTTTCAACTATCAGATTTCCAAAAGGCACACGAGGACAAGACCTTGATTCTCTTGCACGCATTGCATTGTGGAAAGCTGGTTTTGATTATGCCCATGGCACCGGTCATGGTGTTGGATCTTATCTTTCTGTCCATGAAGGACCGCAAAATATTTCTCGCAAAGGGTGCCAAGAACTCATCTCCGGTATGATTCTTTCAAACGAGCCAGGCTATTACCGCGAAGGCGCTTTTGGTATCCGTCTTGAAAATTTGATGATTGTGAAGCCAGCACAAAAAATTGATGGTGGAGATATAGAAATGCTCTCGTTCGAAACACTCACACTTTGCCCCATTGATCGACGGTTAATCCTTCCAGAGCTTTTGACACAAGAAGAACGGCAATGGCTCAATGATTACCATGCGCGCGTTTATCAGATGAATGCACCTTACTTGAACGAAGAAGATAAAAAATGGGCAAAAGAAGCAACAATGCCCCTTTAAATGAAGCAACGTATAACTTTTACTCTTTCTACAAAACACAGGATCTTCTCTTTTTAAGGGAAAAATATGTATCTGCATCAGGAAATACAAAAAATATTTCTACAAGATACTTCAAGTTTTTTGCTGGTACGGTAAACGCTAACCTCGGTGAAGCAAGATGAGATACACCTATACGCGGTAATACTTATCTTGGCGATCTCCATCTAGACACTCTCATATCCCTAGTTTCTTTATATGGAAACTTTCGTTATATTTTGTAACCCTCCGCATCGTATTTCTAAAACACCTATTATAACCAGCTTATTACGCTGTTTGGATTCAAAAATTCTGCATATTTATTCGAATAAATTTTACCTTTTTGTTTGCTTCATAATGATAATTTATATTTTTAAATTCTTGAGTTATTTTCAACAGCTGTAATTCCTTATAATACATATTGCTACAATAAAATAGAATCTGCTATGAAATAAAAGTTAAGTATTTAGAATTTAAAAGAAATAGCATGATGATAACATCAGCGTTAAAGTTTTTCATTTATTTGCATAGTTAACAGTACAATATTATTTTCTAGACTATTACTTATTGTTGAAAAACGTTATCTACAATATAAATAGTTTCCAACTGCACAGTATGAAAACAACATATATGGAGGTATATGTTTTTACCTGAACATGTCATTCAGCTAAAAAATTAACAACAATAACAGAGTATATGAAAAACTACATAACACAAAAACAGTCACATAAGTAAAGGAGATTCAAACTCTCTACAAAATTTCACAAATACTTTGAAAAAGACACAATAAAGCGTGTATCTTATGGCTTGTTAGTTAACAAAATCTTAATCACAGATCTTAATAAGCTATATCCTTATCCAGTATTTTAGAAATAAAGTGATTATCCTAATGCGTATAGTTTTATTTTGTTCCATAATATTATTTTTGGATACTATATTGGGCCTTCTGTATTGAAGGAAATTACTAAATTTAAGCGAGTTCCTATTGCTGTATTTTCTGAAAATCAAGTCATTACTCCAAATAAGTACGATAAATTATACGAAGAGTACGTAAAGACACAATATCCTGATAATATATACGAAGAGCGTCTAGAAATTGCAAAAAAATATCTGGATAATAAGAGTTATGGTGTATATCATGTTCTAAGCCCTGGGATGATAGTACTAATTCCTGAAAATATAAATCTTATCCATGCGAAAGTTGTTTGGTGTGCATGCCTTGTGGACTTATTACAGGGAGAGTACAATAAAAAATTTTCAGCATTATCCCTACCTACCTACATACATACATAAGCTACATTCTCAATATAATTGGAAAGAAAACGATTTCATTTGGGCAAAAAATTTAGTCATGAACTCGACAGATCCAATGTTTAGATACGCACGAATGGTATTTAATTCTGAAATATTCTCAATCCAAATACTAGCTCTAATAAACGAAATTTCCTATGCTGAGAAATTTGAGAGAGATGAAGGAAGTCAGGAAAAAAATTATGCTGCTAGACGCATTAGCGAATATCCGAAATTTTGTAATGAAATTGGACAAGTGTACCATCTAATAATGCCTGATAAGTATAGATACCAGTAATCTTTTATAATTCAACATAATAAACAACTCGCAGTTATATCCCTTATTCATTTATAGCGGAATATTTTATTATATTTTGTAATCTTCCGCGTTATATTTTTATTACGTCATTATAATTGGTTTATTACGGCATTTTGGATTAAATTATACATATTTGTTCAAAAATTTTACCTTTCTTCACAGTAATAATTTATATCTTTTACTAATAATAACCTTGTATATTCTTCATTATAATAGTTTAAGTTTAATATTTAAGTTCAACGTTAATCATTTTTAATAACTTAATAAATATCAAAATATATGGCGCTCTGTTTTTGCAAAAAACAGCCCCTATTATCCCCCTTTTTGATTTCATCCCCCCAAAAATGTAAGAGAGATAATCATACAAACAGCATACGATCTTCTGGAAAAATCCCTCTAAACATTATGTTTCTCAATCAGCTGTAGCCAAGCCTCTTCATCGATAACCTCAACACCTAATTCCTCAGCTTTAGCCAACTTGGAGCCCGCTCCAGGTCCTGCAACAAGAAGATCTGTTTTTTTAGAAAGTGAACCAGATGTTTTAGCCCCTAATCGCTCTGCCAATGCTTTTGCTTCATCGCGTGACATATGCGCCAAAGTTCCTGTAAAAACAATGATCTTCTCTGCTATTGGTGAAGAATCTGCTATGATAGGCTCCTCATCAAGAGGTATTACTTCTTCAAGCAAAACAGATAAAATCTCACGGTTATGCGCTTCTTGATAAAAATCAACAATTGCGCTCCCTACCTGTGGTCCAATTCCTTCGATATTGGTAAGCTCTATCCAAGCCTCATTTCCTTCTTCATTTTCCTTATCACATGGCATAAGTGCTTCCATAGCCGCAGTCTCAAAAGCTGTATAATTTTTATAAGCGCGTGCAAGGCGGCGTGCATTCACTTCGCCAACATGACGAATCCCCAATGCAAACAAAAAACGGCTCAACGGAATTTCTCGGCGCGCATTAATGGCATCATACAATTTCCGCACTGAAACAGTACCAAAACCTTCCATATTTTCCAAACGTATCAAAGATTTTTCTTGGCGCCGTTGTAAAGTAAAAATATCGGCTGGTGTATGAATACAAAGCGCCTCATCTTGAACATGGAAAAAGAACTCTACCTGTTTTTTACCCAAGCCCTCAATATCAAAAGCATTGCGTGAAACAAAATGACGAATACGTTCAATTGCTTGTGCAGGACAAATAAGCCCCCCTGTACAGCGACGCACGGCTTCTCCCACTTCACGAACAGCATGACTCCCACAAGCTGGACACAAATGAGGAAACACAAAAGTAGAAGCATTTTTTGGACGCTTTGCAGCGACAATATCAACAATTTGAGGGATCACATCACCAGCGCGTTGTACAATCACGCTATCGCCTACACGGATATCACGCCCTTCACGAATGGGCTCTCCTTTATGACCAATTCCCTTAATATAATCCTCATTATGCAAACTAGCATTGGTCACCACCACTCCACCAACAGTAATAGGCGTAAGACGTGCAACAGGTGTCAAAGCTCCCGTGCGCCCAACTTGAATGTCAATATTCTCCAAAAGCGCTATCGCTTTTTCTGCTGGAAATTTATGGGCGATAGCCCAACGCGGCGAACGAGAAACAAACCCCAAGCGCTTTTGGAGCATCAAATCATTGACCTTATAAACAATGCCATCAATATCATAGCTTAAAGAATGACGGCATTCTTCGATATCGTGATAATAGCAAATAATGTCTTCTACTGTCTTAAAGACTTTTGTTAATGGATTGATAACAAAGCCATACTCTTTTAGCTTTTTCATCATCTCCATTTGACTTTCTGCCAATATTTCACTCACCTCACCACAAGCATAAGCAAAAAATTGAAGTTTTCTGCTAGCGGTTATCCGTGAATCAAGCTGACGGAGAGAACCAGCCGCCGCATTTCGAGGATTGGCAAAGGTTAACTTGCCCTTCTCTTGTTGGCTGATATTCAGTGCTTGGAAATCCTCCCGCCCCATATAAACTTCACCACGCACCTCAATGATACCAGGAAAATCACCTTGCAAAACTTGTGGAATATCAGCAATTGTTCGGGCATTTGCCGTCACATTTTCACCGACAGTTCCATCCCCACGCGTTGCCGCACGCACAAGCTGCCCCTTTTCGTAGCGCAAAGACAAAGATAAACCATCAATTTTTGGCTCCGCTGTTATTTCCAACACTTGTGTTTCTGGAAGCCGTAAAAAACGACGAATACGCTCAACAAATTCAGTAACATCTTCAGAGCTAAACGCATTATCAAGTGAAAGCATAGGCTGTACATGAACAGATTTTTCAAATTTTTCAGAAATTGGTGCTCCAATTTTATGTGAAGGAGAATCAATACGTATAAGCTCTGGAAAAAGAGCTTCAATTTCTGCATTACGACGACGTAAAGCATCATATTCTGCATCAGAAATTTCAGGCTGATCATCACGATTATAAAGCACATCATGACGTGCAATCTCTTTTGCCAACCACTCTAATTCACGTTCTGCTTCAACAGCTGTGAGATTTTTATATGCATCTTTGTTCATAAAATCTATTCCAAATTACAAGCGCTGCCACAAGGGCCTCCCACGCCTCCTCATCAAGTGAATCTCAATAAATATAAGCTTTCTAGTATTTTTATCGCTGACTAATTACCTTTATGCGAGAAGCTTTTGAGCCGCTGCACGCGCTTCTTCAGTAATCTGTTCTCCAGCCAACATACGGGCAATTTCTTCTGCACGCTCATGCTCTTTCATTTTATGAATCGCAGTAACAAAGCGTCCTTTATCATGACTCTCAATTTTTGAAATAAGAAAATGACCATGCGCTTTCGATGCAACCTGTGGAGCATGCGTAATAGCGAAAACTTGGACATGTTCTGATAAGCGTTGCAACCGTTGCCCAATAGCCGCTGCAACAGCCCCCCCAACACCTGTATCAATTTCATCAAAAATCAGCGTCGGTGCTGATCCTCGATCAGATAAAACAACTTTTAATGCCAGCAAAAAACGGGATAATTCACCGCCAGAAGCCACACTAAGCATCGGCCCAGCACGTGTTCCAGGATTTGTCCGCACCCAATATTCAATACGATCACATCCCTCTGCACTCCGCTTTTCCACATCACTTTGCATTTCAACAATAAATTCAGCCCTCTCTAACTTCAATGCCGGCAACTCAGCCATAACACTTTCAGATAAATGCTTTGCTGTCTCCCGACGCTTTATTGTTAAGGCTTGCGCCAATGTATCATAATTTTTCTTTGCCTGCTCTGCCTCATCTTCAAAACGTGTCAATATAGTCTGAGCCTCTTCAAAATCAGCGAGTTCTGCGTCCATTTTATCGCGTAACTGAATCAATTCATCCGCAGAAACTTGATATTTACGAGCAAAACCCCGAAGAGAAAAAAGACGCTCTTCTATCCGTTCCAATTCATCAGGTTCAAAATCTAATGCTCGTATTGCCGTCTCAATACCTTCTTGTGCTGTTGCAAGTGCATGCAATGCCTCATCAATAGATTTCACCACAGGTGCAATAAGTTCTTGCGCCTCAGGAATTTTCCGCTCCAAACGCCTCACCAAATTAGAAAGCACTGGGATTGGTGATTTTTGACCCGTTAAAAGATCATCCGCTTCTTTAATATCTGTTGCTATTTTTTCTAATTTAAGCATATCAGCACGACGAAGAAAAAGAGCTTCCTCTTCACCAACTTTAAAATCAAGCTTTTCAAGCTCTTCTACACACGCACGAAGATAATCAACCTCCCGTACAGCACTCTCTACTTTAAGACGCTGCCGTTGCAAACGCTCCTCAAATTCACGCCATGAGTGATAACACTGACGCAAATTTTCCACTTCATCTTCAAGACCACCAAAGGCATCTAATAATTGGCGATGTGTAGCAACATCAACAAGCGCACGATCATCATGTTGTCCATGGATTTCAACCAGCAAACGGCCAACACTCCGCATCAATGCAACACTAGACACCTGATCATTGATAAAAACACGGCTACGTCCATCACTTGATTGCACACGTCGTAAAATAATATCACCCTCATCATCAAGACCATTCTCACGAATAAGTTGACGTGCAGGATGTGAAACAGACACATCAAAAACAGCTGTGACCTGCCCGCGGTCAGCCCCATGACGCACAAGCGAAGCATCACCCCGCCCCCCTAGAGCAAGTGATAAAGCATCAAGGAGAATAGACTTCCCCGCACCCGTTTCTCCAGTTAAAACCGTCAACCCCGCTGTAAAATGAATATCGAGCGTTTCGATCAAAACAATATTATGAATCGAAAGCTGTACCAACATAGAGAATCAACGTATCCTCTTCTTGTCACCACCTAAAGCATTTGAGATCCAAGAAGATTTATGCTCACGTGGCGATATTTTATTCTTCTGCAAGAGATTATAAGAAAATTTATACCACTCACTTTTGGGATAATTACGTCCTAAAATAGCTGCTGCCGTCTGTGCTTCCGCCGTTAAGCCGAGAGCAAGATTAACTTCAGTCAAGCGGAAAAGTGCTTCTTCAATTTGATTTGTATCAGAATACTCCTCAACCACGGTACGAAACCGTCTACTTGCCGCAAGATAGCGCCGTCCCTCTTCATAATAACGGCCAATCTGCATTTCTTTACCAGCCAGTTGTTCGCGACCAAAACGGATTTTATCCTTAGCATCCTTGACATACTCAGAATTAGGATAACGCTCTATAAGAAGCTGCATAGCAGCAATAGCACGTTTCGTGTCACGTTGATCACGCGTAACATCAGGAATCCGACGGAAAGAAGAAAGACCAATAATATAGTATGCATAAGCCGAGTCAGTCGACCCTGGATAAAGAGTAATATAGCGTTGAGCCATACTAATTGAATCATCATACTTTCCGAGTCGATAATTAGTAAAAGCACCCATGACCAAAGATTTACGTCCCCAGTCTGTATAAGCGTACTGTTTTTCAATCTTCAAAAACTTCTTCGATGCGTCCCCAAGCAGCCCACTTTCAAGGCTAGCAAGCGCCTGATTATATAAAACATCTGGTGGCTCTATTTTCAAAACATAAGCAGATGGATCAAGGGTATTTTTCTCTTTAAAGAGGCATCCCGCTAACATACAGGTGCTTCCCAAAAGCACCACCCCCAATATCTTGCGTACAATGTTAGATTTTCTATATGTCATATTTCCAATGCACACATGAGATTTTTTCATAGTTTTTCCGGCCTCCACAGAATATCACCTTGTAGCAAAAACAATTTATCAAAGGTTTTATAGCATATCACTTTAAAATCCACATAACCAATTTAGCAGTTTAGGTCAATCATCCCCTTAAAAATCAAATAAACGATAAAAAAATCTTGTCAATTTTTTTACTCTTTCTCTAAAAAGCTTTTTTCATAATATGATTCGTCTGCCAAAACAGCCTTCACCAATTGCGCATTAATTCTATGCCCACTACAATAAGAACGAAATAATCCAATAAAAGGTGCCCCAAGCAAAGCAGTATCACCAATCGCATCAAGCATCTTGTGCCGAACACATTCATTCTCCCAATAAGGACCATCGGGATTTAAAATTTTATCATTAAGGTCGATAACAAGAGAATTTTCCAAAGAAGCACCTCTCGCCTTTCCAGAAAGCCTTAATTCCTCCACGTCTTTGATAAAACCAAAAGTGCGCGCACGTGACAAATCATCCCTAAACCCTCGTGTGGTAAGATCAAAACTGAAATGTTGCTTACCAATAGCAGAAGAAGGAAAAGAGATCGTTATATCAAAACGACGTCCATCGAATGGCAAAAGCTCTGCAACACCATGAGCTCCTTCAACCCGCACCGGCTTTTTTATAATGAAATAAGAACGCAACGCATTTTGCTGTACAATACCAACATCTTCAAAAGCTTGGCAATATAGCCACGCTGAACCATCCAAAATAGGAATCTCATTATGTGACACTTCAATAACAAGATTATCCAAATTATAAGCAGCAATTGCCGCCATCAAATGTTCAATTGTTTCAACCCTTACATCTTCATCTCCAAGTACTGTTGATAATTCAGTTTCTCCTGTTTGCGATGCATGGGCTTGAAATATTTTCTCTGTTCCGTCTAATCCACAACGCTTAAAAACAATACCACACCCAACATCCGCTGGACAAATCTTTACCACTGACAAACAGCCACTGTGAACGCCAATCCCCTTAAATGTTACTGCTTTTTTAAGAGTAGACTGATATTTTGGTACTAAATTCATCATATCATGTTATTAAATTGCTTGTACATCTTTTAACAAAATTTATAAAACTATAAAAAATATTCATAGTAAATAATAAAAAAAACCGCTTATTATAAGCGGTTTTTTTTTAACAAAGTATTTTATCCAAAAAACAGTAATATATTTTACTGTATAATTTTTGTCTGATCATTAAAGAAATAATAAAATTTCTTACTTTACCTCATTTTTCATCAATTAATTTGCCTGACGACGTAAAAATGCTGGTATTTCCAACTGATCTTCTTCACTTATAAAAGTACGCTGATCTTGTGGTACCTGAGGATGCAGCTCACCAGAACGACGTGGAACATAAACAGAAGCATCTTGAGAAAGCGCCTGAGAATTTTTATTGTAAACATGAGACTCTTTCTGCTGAGACGATCTAACAGCAGGCTCCAACCTCGCTTCTGGCTCAGCTTCTTCACGATGTGTCAAGCTCTGTTTCAAACGCTGCCAAAGATTACGAGGACCTTGATCAGTCACAAATGTTCTTTGACTTTGTCCATGAGCAACAGGTGGAAAATCCTTTAACTCAGGCATACGCATTGGAGCGCGCGCTTGCATTTGTTTTGGTTGCACTGGCTTTTCTTTTTGCTTCACAAGCCCTGTCATCTCATCAAGAACATGCGCTGTTGCCTCCATACTCACAGGAGCCGTCATCGCCTGTTGAGAACCACGGCTTACTTGCATACGAGGCACATTTGATCTCTGTTCCTGAACAGCATTTGAACCATACGCAACAGCATTCGTCGCACTTCGTGTCGTCATTGAGTCTGCAGGATGTGCAAAAATTTGACTTTTGGGACGGAACTGTTCTCCGGTTGATTTACCCTTCTCTATTTCAAGTGATTCGATTACTTCTACCATTGACTCAGAACGCAGAGGCGAAGATTGAACATGAAAAGAACTGTGTGACGTTCCAGGATCGCTCTTGCGTATTGAAGAAGCAGTCCTTTGAATCTGAGGATGAGAGGACTGAACCACATCACTAACTTCACGATCAATACCGGTGGCAACCACAGAAACACGAATAACACCTTCCAATGACTCATCATCAATAGCGCCAAAGATCACATTCGCATCAGCATCTACTTCTTCACGAATACGATTAGCAGCTTCATCAACTTCAAAGAGAGTCATATCACGACCACCCGTAATAGAAATCAATAAACCACGCGCCCCACGCATAGAGGTATCATCCAACAATGGGTTTGCAATAGCAGCTTCAGCCGCAGCCAAAGCACGCCCATCACCAGATGCCTCACCCGTTCCCATCATGGCTCGACCCATTTCGTGCATAACAGAACGAACATCAGCAAAATCAAGGTTAATCAAACCCTCTTTAATCATCAAATCCGTAATGGAAGCAACACCAGAATAAAGCACTTGGTCAGCCATAGCAAAAGCATCAGCAAACGTTGTCTTATCATTTGCAATACGGAAAAGATTTTGATTGGGAATAACAATCAATGTATCGACAGACTTTTGTAATTCTTCAATACCAGCCTCTGCCGTTTTCATACGACGTGCGCCTTCAAACTGAAACGGCTTTGTCACAACACCAACAGTCAAAATACCTTTTTCACGCGCTGCGCGAGCAACAACGGGAGCAGCTCCTGTTCCAGTTCCTCCCCCCATACCAGCAGTAATGAAAACCATATGAGAGTCTGCAAGATGATCAATAATTTCATCAATACATTCCTCCGCCGCCGCTTGTCCAACTTCCGGCAAAGCCCCAGCACCCAAACCTTCTGTCACAGCTGCCCCAAGTTGGATAACACGTTCAGCCTTTGACATAGCCAAAGCCTGTGCATCCGTATTTGCAACAACAAAGTCAACTCCCTGAAGACCAGCATTTATCATATTATTCACGGCATTCCCGCCACCACCTCCAACACCAAAAACGGTAATGCGTGGCTTCAATTCCGCGATATCTGGCCGATGCAGATTAATCGTCATTTTCTTTTCCTTCTCATAAGACACCGCAAGCCAAAGCGATGAAATTTATCCAACTAGACACTTAACTAAAAACTCTCACGCAACCACTGACCAACACGCTGAAAATATCCACGCGTGCCCATCGATAAATGATTTCCTGCCGCCTGCATTGTTTTTTCTTCAAACCCCACCAATTGCGGATAAATTAACAACCCAACAGCAGATGTAAACGCCGCCCCTTTTGCAAGAGAAGGAAGCCTCGAAATACCTAAAGGCCGCCCGATACGAACATTTCTTCCTAATATAGTACGTGCCATTTCTGGCAATCCTGTTAACTGGCTTGCTCCCCCAGTCAAAATAACACGTTTACCAATGATGTGACCAAAACCAGAACGATTTAAACAATCACGGACCATTTCTAAAATTTCTTCAACACGCGCACGAATGATACGCCCAAGAACCGCGCGAGGATATTGAGTTTCACGCTGTTCACTCCCAATTTCTGCTACATTAATCATTTGCCGCTCATCAGCACTTGTTAAAAGTGCTGAACCATAAACAACTTTTAAACGTTCCGCCTCTGTTAAAGACATAGAAAATCCGCGCGCAACATCAAGAGTCACATGATGCCCCCCAACAGCAAGAGCATCCGCATGAATAAATTTCCCCTCAAAAAACACTGAAAATGTTGTTGTTCCACCACCAAAATCAATACATGCAGCCCCTAAACGCGCCTCATCATTCATCAAGACAGCAAGACCACTTGCAAAGGGAGTAGCAACCATTGCTTCAACACTCAAATGTGCACGATTAATACAAGTTTCTAAATTACGCAAAGAGGCTGTTTCTGCTGTTACCACATGCACGTCGACACCAAATGTTTCCCCTGCCATGCCAATAGGATCAAAAATTCCTTTATCTCCATCCAATACATAAGAAACTGGAACTGAGTGCATAACATGACGTTCAGCATCAAAGGCTTTACGCGAAACATCTGAAAAGGCCATACGCATATCACGCTTGGTGACTTCACGACCATTCAAATGGACCTTTCCATTAATCAAAGCACTTTGTAATCGACTTGAGGAAAAATTCACAATCACTGAATCCACCACCAAACCCGCCATTTTTTCTGCCGCATCAACAGCCAATCTTATGGATTGTTCTGCTGCAAACATATCCATGACAACACCAGATTTAATACCACGTGAACGCTGCACTCCAAAGCCTAGAATTTCCGTAGAATGTGTACGACCATGTAAATAGTGCGCATGCTTCAAAGGACGCAAACAAGCAATAAGACAAACAATCTTACTTGAACCGACATCAAGTACCGTTAAAAAACGTGTTTTACGCCCCTTCAAATGATGTGATCTGAGCAGCATCATAGGCTTCCTGCCTTTCGCGCTTTTAAAATACGTTCTTCTTCTGCTACAGTAGTATGATAACGCTCCAACGTTTCATCTGATAAAGAAACAGTAATTCGATCAGCAAGACGTAAATCAACACTGAGAATATCGCGAGATAAAAGATCTTGCATTGTACCGGACGAAAAAAGAGAAGAAAGCCTTTCAAGAGCACCATTTTCAGGCAACATAACGCGCATTCCATTATTCAAAACAAGATCCCAACGTCGATCACCTACCCGCACAAAAGCACGAATACGATCATATACTTCCGGATAGACTGACAGCGCTTGAATAAACACTTTAGCAGCATTTTGTGCACCCTGCCCAACCACAAGAGGTAAATCCCGAACAATTTCCCCTTTAAAAGGCACAATGACACGACCTGTATTATCAACAATATCCATTATGCCATCATGTTGCCAAATGGCATAGGGTTCACGCTCCACAATGGAAATGCGCATTCTATTGGGATAAATTTTCTGAACATTAGCCGATTGCACCCAAGCCTGTTTTTCCAAAAGAGAACGTGCTCTTTCAACATCAAAAGTGAATATAGAAGGCGCAACATCAAGTTTTAAAATTTTAAAAATATCCTGCTTTGCCAAGCGCTTATTACCGCTTATATCGACATGAGTGACCACAAAACTACTATCCAATATGATCGTATTTACGATCACAGCCATCTGACCACTTGATGAAAGTCCATAAAAAGCCGTAACAAAGAAAAACCATACAACAGCAAAAGAGCCGAAATGGCGTGGAATATGAATATTGACAAAAACAAACTCAAACATAAACCGGAGAAAACGACGATAAAGACGTGGCAAAGCCGGCACTGAAAGCACCTCCATCGGAACATTTGTTTTATTAACATTCAACGCATACATGATGCGTCCTCCACCATCCATTGAACAATATCGCCGTAAGTACGGCCGCTCGCTTTTGCAATATCAGGAAGAAGAGACGTCGATGTCATACCGGGTTGCGTATTAATTTCAAGCCAAACCAATTCTCCCGTTTTCTCATCAAAACGAAAATCAGAACGGCTAACACCTCGACACCCTATCGCCTGATGGGCTGCTAAAGACATTCTTTGCACACTTTGGTAAATATTTAGTGAAAGTTGTGCAGGACAAATGTGAAGAGAACCACCCGTTTTATATTTCGAGTCATAATCGTAGAATGGAAAGTGTTTATCGGGAAGAATTTCACACACATCCAGCACTTCATTCCCCAAAACAGCACAAGTCAATTCACGACCAGGAATATATTTTTCAATCATCACCTCATCAGCATACCCCCACTCAGCTCCCCCAATACTATGCGGCGGTGCTGCTTCATTTTCCTGGACAATGACAACACCAAAACTTGATCCTTCACACACAGGTTTAATTACATAAGGAGGCTCCATGGGATGCGTTTGTCCCAAAGCAAAGCGGCTCATGATACGAGAAGGAGCAACACAAACCCCAAAATTTTCAACGATAATTTTTGCACGTCCCTTATCCATTGCCAAAGCGGATGCCATCACACCAGAATGGGTATAAGGAATTTTTAAATATTCAAGAATCCCCTGGATCCGGCCATCTTCACCAAATGGACCATGCAATGCATTGAAGGCAATATCGGGCTGCAACTGTTCAAGAACAGAAGCAATATGAGCGTCAACATCCACGCGGCTCACGCGATACCCCTGCACCTCTAGAACATCAGCACACGCCGCCCCCGAAGATAAACTTATAGACCGTTCAGAAGAAAAACCTCCCATTAACACAGCTATATGTTTATCTTTCATAATAAATCACCCTCTTTCGCATACTATATGTAGTCTATATAGAATACATCAGCACCACATACAGGAAAAACAAAGTTTATCCTTGCGAATCAATAACCTAGCATTTTGCATAATGAATCAGACTCAAAAGCCTGATGCAAGAGATTCTTTGTTAATTTATTGATTCTTAATAGAATTTTTTTATTATCTCTTTGAAATGACTCAATTTTTTATTTTCACTTTTTTAGTGAACAATAAATCAATGAAATGGATCAAAAGGAGAAACACTTCGACCACGCTCAAATTGACCAATACGCTCTATTTCCCATTGTAAAAGGTGGGCTGAATTTGCAAAAACACGCGCACGCACTGTTTCTCCCAATGCTTCAAGATCATATCCTGTTGCTTGCCCTGTATTAATCATAAAATTACAGTGCATTTCACTCATTTGAGCGCCACCAATCTGTAAACCACGACACCCTGCTTCATCAATCACGCGCCACGCGGATGTATTCTCAGGATTTTTGAAAGTTGACCCCCCTGTTTTTTCGCGAATAGGTTGCACTGTTTCTCTGTGGAGGGCAACTTCATCCATAGCAGCACGAATATCATCTTTATTGCCGATTCTTCCTTCTAATAAAGCAGCCGTAAAAATAAAATCTTTAGGAATATCACAATGGCGATAGGAATAATGCATATCTTTCACACTCAAGATATGACGTTGCCCTTTACGATCCAGCGCATAGACCTCGACAACACGCGCTGCAGTTTCAACACCATTCGCACCCGCGTTCATTTTGAGAGCTCCTCCAAGACCTCCGGGAATACCATGATAAAAATGAAAACCTGCAATCTCAGCTTCTAAAGCGGCAGCAGCTAAATGTTTATCCGCCGTACCAGCACCAACTAAAAAGCCTTTTGGAGAAACTTGCTTCACTTGCCCAAATTTTTTTGGCGAAAGACGAATCACAACACCAGGAACCCCCCCATCACGCACCAGAAGATTAGAACCAATACCGACAATTGTTACAGGAACAAATTCAGGCAAATTTTGAAGAAAGAGAGCCAAATCTTCTTCATCAACAGGCTGATAAAAAAGCTCTGCCAACCCGCCCGTGCGAAACCACGTTACCTTACGCATCTCAACATTAGGTGTAAGCTTTCCTCTCACGCCACCCAACAGTGGTTGCAATTGCGCCAATAGCGCCTCACCATCAATGTGCTGAAAATTTACCATGACCATCCAATACCGCTAATTGATGAGGCAACGCACAAGCCCATTGTGTGATATTGCCAGCACCAAGAAAAACAACATAATCCTCTGCCTGAGCAAATTTTGAGACAAGAGACACGACATCTTCCAGACTATGTATCAAGCGCACATCACGATGACCCGCCATTTTAATATGCTCTACCAATTCTTGAGAACCAAATCCTACAATAGGCTCTTCACCAGCCGCATAAACGGGCGTAATCAACACTGTATCTGCATCATTAAAACAAGCAGAAAAATCATCAAATAAATGATACAAACGTGAATACCGATGGGGTTGTGCAATCGCAATAACACGCCCTTTTGCACTCTCACGTGCTGCACGCAAAACAGCCTTTATTTCAACAGGATGATGTCCATAATCATCAAATATTTCAATGCCACGCCAATTTCCTGTTCGCGTAAAACGCCGTTTTACTCCGCCAAATTCTGCTAAGCCCCTTTTTATAGCTTCATTTGAAATGCCTAGTTCATGCGCAATAGCAATCGCCGCCGTTGCATTAGCAACATTATGCTGCCCTGCCATGGGCAAAAGCAAATTTTTCAACTCAATCTTTCTTCCTGTTTTGCGTGAGCGAACAAGAACATCAAAATGCGTTTTTTGACCATCCATCGAAAGATTAAGAAAACGAACATCCGCTTGTGGATTTGCACCATAAGTGATCACCCAACGATCATCAATACGGCCCGCCAATGACTGAACCTCTGGATGATCAAGACACAAAACAGCAAAACCATAAAAAGGAACATTTTCTACGAATTGCCGAAAAGCCTCACGCACAGCATCAAAACTTCCATAATGATCCAAATGCTCAGCGTCAATATTAGTAATAACAGCAATATCAGCAGGCAGCTTTAAAAATGTACCATCACTTTCATCAGCTTCAACAATCATCCAATCGCCATCTCCTGTACGAGAATTCGTACCATAAGCATTAATAATACCGCCATTAATCACCACTGGATCAAAATGACCAGCATCAAGAAGGGCTGCGACCATTGATGTGGTTGTTGTTTTACCATGTGTACCACCCACCGCAATTGCACGCCGAAACCGCATCAGCTCCGCCAGCATTTCTGCACGTCTGACAAGCGGCAAATGTCTTTCCTTTGCAGCAATATACTCAGGATTTGTTTTTTTAACGGCAGTAGAAAAAACAACAACCTCTGCATTCCCTAAGTTTTCAGCACAATGACCTATATGAACGTTAATTCCTTTTTTCCGCAAACGTTCAACATTTGCACTTTCAACTTGATCTGACCCTTGAACTTTATAGCCAAGATTATAAAAAACCTCCGCAATTCCACTCATACCGATCCCCCCGATTCCGATAAAATGGATAACGCCTATATCAAGTGGCATTTTCATTAAAAAGCTCCTCTTTTATATCTGACAACAATCGCCCTGCAATTAAGGACTCAGCCATATCAGCAAGGCAACGGGTTGCATGAGGTTGTCCAACTTTTTTTGCAGCAAGCGCTTGTTTTTCCAATAAATGGGGCGCACAACAAGCGTGCATTAAAAGAGAAAAAAGCTTTTGTGCATTTAAATCTTTTTCTGATACAATTTGCGCACCACCTACACGAGCAAGCAGAGCTGCATTGGCAGCCTGATCATGATCTAAAGCATGGGGATAGGGAACAAGCAAAGCAGGTCTACCAATCACCGCTATCTCACAAACGGACGAAGCCCCAGCGCGCGACAAAATAAAATGAGCATGTGCCATACGTTCAGCCATATCATCAAAGAAAGGAGCAACTTCTGCTTGTACGCCCATATCACGATAGATTTTGATCAACCTTCCTGCTTCACCGCGGACTTGCTGTACAATTCGTAAACGTTTACGGTTCTTATCATCAAATAAAGCAATAGCTTCTGGAACAATATGTGAAAAAGCAGAAGCCCCTTGGCTACCTCCAAAAATCAAAAAATTAAATGGCTTTTCTCCCTCTGAAGAATGATAAGGAATTTTGGCCGCCTTCAACACAGCCTCACGGACAGGATTCCCCGTCAAAAGTATTTTATGAGCATAAGCGCCTTTTGGTGACAACAAACCACCAGCGATTGCACGCACAAAAATTGCCAACACCCGATTGGCACGCCCCATAACAGCATTTTGTTCATGAATAAATGTTACACGCCTCGTTAAGGACGCAATAAAAAGAGGAGGAAAGCTCGGATACCCCCCAAATCCTCCAACAAGAACAGGACGTAATTTATAAAACAACGCCAACGATTGCCCCATCCCCCTTAGCAAAGACCAAAACGTCTTTATCAGAGCAAAAGGATGGCGTCGTGTAAATGTTGCCGATGAAACGATATGAATATGCCCTTCATCAAAGCACCGAACAAAAGGTCGTGCTCTTTCATCTGTTATTAAATGAACATCATATCCACGCTGCCTTAATTCAACAGAAAGGGCTTCAGCAGGAAAAAGATGTCCACCTGTACCACCAGCCACCAAAACAATAACTTTTTTATCATTCATAAGGGGTATCCAAGACAGAAGATGAAGAAAAAGCTGAAAGGCGCGCTTCTGGCCAACGACGTGTTAAACTGAGCAAAATGCCCATTGAAAACGCAATCGCCATCATCGAAGAACCACCATAAGAAATAAAAGGCAATGTCATGCCTTTTGGAGGAATTAAGTGAAGATTAACGGCCATATTAATCGCTGATTGAAAGCCAATCATCATTGCTATGCCAGTAATACCAAGACGTATAAAGGAATCACGTGTATTCATGGCTATATACAATGAACGCATAACGATAAAGCCAAAAAGCATCATAATTAATAAACAAAGAATAATACCATATTCTTCAGCAGCAACGGAAAATACAAAATCTGTATGGCTATCAGGAATGATACGTTTTACTGTTCCCTCCCCAGGGCCTTGCCCAAACCAACCACCATTCAAAATAGCCTCACGTCCTACATCCACTTGAAACGTATCCCCTTCACCTGTCAAAAAACCATTAATACGCTCGCGCACATGATGCAGAAAAAGATAAGCTAAAATAATTCCTACAACGCCTAAAATGAGAAAGAGAAAAATAATGGTAAGAGGTACACCAGCAATAAAAAATAGCCCCCCCCATGTTGCACTTATTAAAACTGTTTGTCCAATATCAGGCTGCAAAACCAGAAGCACACAACAAATGGCATAAAGTAGAATCGCTAACGTATAACCCAGAATTCCCCTCCTGCGTATCTGTTCTGAAAAAAGCCAAGCGGACATAACCACAAAAGCTGGCTTCATAAACTCTGAAGCCTGTACAGAAAAACCAAATAGTAGAATCCACCTCCGTGCTCCCTTTAATTCTGGACCCCAAAATAAGGTTGCAACCATAAGAGCAAGCGTTACAATGAGCAAAAGAGCACATAAACGACGAATATTAGAAAGCGAAAAAAAGGAAATGGTAACCATCGTAAAAAATGCTGAAATGCTAAAAATGATATGCCACCGAACAAAATAAAAACTATCAGCAATTCCGATTTTTTTTGCAATAATAGGGCTGGCAGCAAAAGACAGCATAATGCCAATTCCCATTAAAATTAAACAAGCTGCAAAGATAGAGCGATCAATCGTCCACCACCAATTAGCAATTGGATCTCTATCTGCACGCGTCACCATGATATCCACCTTATCCATTTTATAAATTATCTCAAAGTGATATGGTTCCCCAGCCTGTTTAACAAACACTTTAAAAACTAAATTACACAAAAAAAGATTCTGGAGTCTTAACGCAAAAATATTTTTTTATAACTGATGCTTTTTTATTGTAACTGCATCACAAAAGAGACAAATGCTTCGCCTCGCATTTCATAATTTTTAAATTGGTCATAACTTGCACAAGCAGGTGACAAAAGAACCGTCACCTCTTTTTCCTTACAACCCATTGCGTCAACAGCTGCTTCACGCACCGCATTTTTCAAAGTTAAACTCATAGAAAAGGGAAAAGCAGATCCAATAGTGCGAGCAAATTCTTCTGCCGCGCTCCCAATCAAATAGGCTTTACGAATTTTAGGAAAAAATTCTCTAAGAGACTCTATCCCTCCCTTTTTTGCCTGTCCCCCAACAATCCAAAAAATATCATTAAAGGTGGAAAGCGCAGGAGCTGTTGCATCTGCATTAGTAGCCTTGCTGTCATTGATAAACAAAACCGCCCCCATTTTACGCACCTGCTGCATACGATGATCCAACCCTTTATAACTTGCTAAATGCTTGTTCACAGAAGGATCAGTTATTTTTAAAGCCTGCAATGTTGCTAATGCCATAAGGGCATTTTGCGCATTATGACTCCCACGTAACACCGCCATAGGAGCAAGATCTGCAAGCATATGGCGCTGTCCTTGACGAACAGAAAAGAGCTTGGTCCCATCTGCATAAAAACCATTTTCAACAAAATGATCCTTGGAAACTGCCTCAATTTGCTTCCCATCATGAAGTAACTGTTGATATAAAACCCGACAAGCTGCATCATCAACTGAAATGAAAGCCTGAGAAGCCTGAGCAATCAGATGCCTTTTGGTTTGCACATAACAGGCAAAACTCCCATGTCGATCAATATGATCAGGTGTTAAATTCAATAAAAGTCCAATGGTCGGCTGAAGAGAGGGAGTAAGATCAATTTGAAATGATGAACATTCAATCACATAGATACGTTTTTTAACAAATGGCTTAAGCGTCAATATTGCCTTTCCGATATTCCCCCCCACCTGCACATCATAACCCATTTTTTCCAACAAATGCGCAAGTAAAGCCGTTGTGGTTGACTTTCCATTCGTCCCCGTAATCGCAATGAAAGGAACATCTTGGTCACAAAAACCATAATGCTGTAAAAAATGCTGGCGCGCACGAACAAATAATTCAATATCACCGATAATTTCTATATTTTTTTTTCGTGCTTTTTCAACAACCCAATGGGGTTGAGGATAATTTAAAGGAACTCCAGGAGCTACAATCAATGCAACAAATTCTGACCAATCTTCATAACGGAGATCTCGCGTTGGAATATTGTGCCGAAAAGCCATCTGCACGCTTGAAGGACTATCATCCCACGCCACCACTTCTGCACCGCCACGCATCAATGCTTGTGCCGTTGCTAGTCCAGACTGTCCCAACCCAAACAGAGCAACTTTTTGACCTTTATAACACGTAACAGAAATCACATTCTCACCGCAATTTAAGTGTTGAAAGACCTATGAGAGCGAGAACAATTGAAATAATCCAAAAGCGTATCACGACTTGGCTTTCAGTCCAGCCTTTTTTCTCAAAATGATGATGTATCGGTGCCATAAGAAACACTCGTTTTCTTGTTAATTTGAAATAACCAACCTGAATAACGACCGAAAAAGCTTCCACAACAAAAAGCCCACCAATAAGAGCCAAAACAATTTCGTGCTTCGTAGCGACTGCAACAGTCCCTAATAATCCTCCAAGAGCCAACGAACCAGTATCTCCCATAAAAATAGCTGCAGGTGGTGCATTAAACCATAAAAAACCAAGCCCTGCCCCAACAACAGCTCCCAATAAAACAGCCAATTCACCTGCTCCCGATACATAATGGATTTGGAGATAATCAGCAAAATTCATATTACCAGAAAGATAAGCAATCAGAGCAAAAGATAAGGCTGCAACCATCACAGGAACAATAGCAAGGCCATCAAGTCCATCCGTCAAATTAACCGCATTACCCGTCGCGACAATAACAAAAGCAGAAAAAGGAATAAAAAACCAGCCCAAATTGATAAGATAATCTTTCAAAAAAGGCAAAGCGAATCCAGATGAGCCAATTTGTAGGATGACAAAAGCAGCAATTGCGGCAACACAAAACTCCAAACTTAACCGTGCTTTCCCAGAAAATCCTTTGTCTGTTTGTTTTGTGACCTTAAGATAATCGTCATAAAATCCAATTGCCCCAAAAGAAAGCATAACCAATAGCGATACCCAAAAATAAATATTCGATAAATTACACCACAAAAATGCCGATACCACAATACCGGTTAAAATCATCAATCCACCCATTGTAGGTGTTCCAGCCTTTTTAAAATGTGTTTGAGGACCATCCGCACGAATCGGTTGCCCCTTACCCTGCCGCAATTTAAGAGAAGCAATGATGCTAGGTCCAAACAAAAAGACGATGAGCCCCGAATTAAGCATAGCCGCTATCGTGCGAAAAGTAATATAACGAAATACATTCACACCTGGAAGCCAATCACTAAACGAAGAAAAAAACAGCATCATGGTACAAAAAACCTCTTAAAACTATGAAGAAACCGCTTTATAGCGGTCAAGCAATGCAGTCACAATATTTGATGAACAAAGGCTATTGGATGATTTAACCATAAGCAGATCCCCAGAAGAAATTTCTGCTAAAAGGAGAGATAAAATTTTCTCAATATTTTCAGCATAATGAACCTTAACACCAGCAGACAAATCACTGACTAAAGATTTCATCGCCTCACCAAATAGAAAAACCGGATTAGCACCGGAAAGACGTATTGGCTTTATTAAATCACGATGAAGCTTTTCACTATACTCCCCTAACTCTAGCATATCTCCTAAAATAGCAATTCGCCGCCCCTCTTCCCCGACTGGTCCTGTAGCAAGAAGCTCAAGCGCAGCACGCATAGAAGTAGGATTTGCATTATAGCTTTCATCAATGAGATAAAATTCACCCCCATTTGATAAAGACAGTCGATAACGAACACCTCGCCCCTTTTGAGAAGAAAAATAGCGAAAAGAAAGAAGAACAGGCTCTAACTCAACTCCCATAGCATCACAAGCAGCAATAACCCCTAAACTATTTTGCACAATATGGCGTCCTGGAGCACCAATTTGAACCTTCCTATCCCGCCCCCCAATACGCACAATCATAGAAGTACTATCAGTTAGAAGACGTATATCTCGCGCTTGATAATCAGCATCTTTAGTCTCACCAAAGCTTAAGATCTTCTTTACACCGCATTTCTTTGCTTTTTGAACGAGATAAGAAAAAAAATCACTATCCGCATTTAAAATGGCAATTCCTTTTTCATCTAATCCTTCAAAAATTTCAGCTTTTGCCTTTGCTATTTCTTCAAGATTTTTGAAAAAACCCATATGTCCTGCACAAATATGCGTAATGAGAGCAACATGCGGACAAACAAGTTTGACCAGAGGGCGAATCTCATCTCTATGATTCATGCCAATTTCAAAGATACCATAATCACTCTCCATAGGCATCCGCGCTAAAGTGAGTGGAACCCCCCAGCAATTGTTTAAAGAAGCGAGATTCGCATGAACATTCCCAACCGTTGCAAGTGCTTGTTTCAAAGCCTCTTTTGTCGTTGTTTTTCCCACCGATCCTGTTATCGCGATAATCTTAGCTCTTGAACGTTTGCGTGCAGCTTGTGCAAGTTTTTCTAAGGCTTGCAAAACATCAGGAACAACAATAAGTGGAGCCGATATCTTTTTCATATCCCTCAAACGGTGTTCCGCAACGATAAGAACGCCTGCACCTCGTTCATAAGCTTGCGCAGCAAAATCATGACCATCAAGATGATGCCCTTTAATGCAGAAAAAAACATCCCCTTCCGCAAGAGTACGGCTATCAATGGAAACCCCAGAAAAAGTTTCTGGCAGGCTTCCCATTACAACACCATTAACTGCAGCAACAAGTGCTTGCTTATCCCATAAAGTTGTCATTTCTTTCGGTCCTCTAAAGCTTCTATCGCTTTCAGACGATCTGAAAAAGGATAAGTTGTCTGCCCTATAATTTGGCCATCCTCATGACCTTTTCCAGCAATGATTAATGTATCACCAACTTTCAAAAGCTCCACCGCGTAAGAAATAGCCTCTCCACGATCTGCTATCTCTATTGCTGTTGGCACCGCCTGTAAAATATCCTTGCGTATTTTTTCTGGCATTTCTGTGCGAGGATTATCATCCGTTACAATAACAATGTCCGCTTTATCCGCCGCAATTTTTCCCATCAAAGGTCTTTTTCCTTGATCACGATCTCCTCCACAACCAAAAACAACGATCAAACGCCCTTGCGTAAAGGGACGAACAGAAAGCAAAACCTGCTCCAAAGCTTCTGGTTTATGGGCATAATCAATATAAACAGGCGCATTATTTTCTGTCTTTCCCACAAATTCCAACCGCCCAGGTGCCCCCTGCAAAGTTTCAAGCGCAGAAAAAACCTTACGAGGTGAAACACCAGTTGCAATTGCTAACCCCGCTGCCATAAGCGCATTGGCTACCTGAAAATCTCCAGCCAAAGGCAAATCAAATGTATAAATATTATTTTCCACACGACACTCAATACACTGTTTTGAGCGTTGATGTTCAACACGATTAATCGTGATAAATTGCCCCTTACGACCAATTGTCAAGACACGGCGGCGTGCTTGTGTAACAACATCAATAACCTTTTGTGAATAAACATCATCAGCAAAAATCAAAGCAGGAGCAGATACAGGCAAAAGTGTATCAAACAACCTCATTTTAGCCCGCAAATAATCCTCTACCCCCGTGTGATAATCCATGTGATCTCGCCCTAAATTAGTAAAGGCACCAGCCGTTAAACGGACTCCATCAAGTCGTTCTTGATCAAGCCCATGCGAAGAAGCTTCAAGAGCTGCATGAGTCACACCTTCATGAGAAATTTCATAAAGAAGACGGTGCAAGACGACCGGATCAGGTGTTGTGAGAGAACCATAAACATTCCGTTTAGGAGAAACAACACCAACCGTTCCTATACTCGCAGCACAAAATCCAGCATAAGTCCAAATTTGCCGAAGAAAAGAGACAACAGATGTTTTACCACTTGTACCAGTCACAGCAACGACCGTTTCAGGCTGAGAACCGTAAAAACGTGCAGCTGCCAACGCTAAACTATGACGAACATTAGAAACACGTAAAATGGGAACAGATAAATCCTCAAGAACAGCATGACAGTCTGTAACGATTGCTCGTGCGCCACGCTTTATCGCATCATCTATATAGTGTCTTCCATCACTTTTTTTCCCTTGAACAGCGACAAAAACATAGCCCGGCAAAACTTGCCGAGAATCCACACTTATTCCTGTTATTTCTATTGAAGAAAGACTTTCATCTTCAACACATTCTGTAAAAACTGTTCCAAACAACATAACGATGCACCTTTGTATTTATTTTACTGTTGTTTAACGAAACTTGAATTGCTCTTTTTACTTAAAAGAAGCTCATATTCTTTTTTAAAATCGGGTTTTACACCAAGAAAACTAGCTGTGCGACGAATAATATTAGCAAGCATTGGTCCAGCATTCATTCCCGCTGTTGCTGAACGCTGTCCCTCTGCAGGCTTTGGTTCATCAATAATTGTTAAAACAACATAAGCAGGATCTTCAATAGGAAAAGCAGCAAGAAAACTATTGAAATTTTTTGTTTTAGAATATTTTCCATTTTCAACTTTTTCAGCTGTTCCTGTCTTACCACCTACACGATAGCCTTCTACTTTTGCATTACGTCCAGAACCAATATCACTATTTAATTGATAAAGGTAACGCATATTTTGACTTGTTTTAGCCTGCAAAACCCGTTTTGCATGGTGCAGAGTTTGTTCTTTTGTCCGTTTTAAAAATGTCGGAGCAATTAACCAACCACCATTCATTAAAGCAGCAGCCCCGACAGCTGTTTGCAAGGGTGTTGTTGCCATACCATGCCCAAAAGAAATCGTCATAGAATGGATATCCTTCCAATGATGTGGTACAATAGGGTGGGCAACTTCAGGCAACTCTGTTGTGAGACGATCCAGTAATCCAAGTTTTTGCAAAAAACCACGATGTTTATCAATCCCTATCGCCAATGCCTCTTTAGCAGAACCAATATTAGAAGAATAAATAAAAACCTCCCATAACGTTAAGGGTCGATTTTTTCCATGAAAATCATGAATAGTATACCCACTACTTGTTTTTATTGGCTTTGAAGCATCAATAATACTGTTTAAATAAAAAATATTGGAATCAAGTGCCATGGCTGTCGTAAAACTTTTAATAATTGATCCCATTTCAAAAGCTCCTGCCGTCATCCGATTGAGACGATCACTTTTTAAAGCTTCGATAGGATTTCCAGGATCAAAATCTGGTAGTGATGCCAAAGCCAAAACTTCCCCCGTATGTATATTTAAAATAACAGCTCCTGCAGCAATTGCCTTATAACGCTTCATAGCCTGAATAAGTTCATCATGAACAATTGCCTGAACACGCACATCAATCGAAAGCTGAACTTGTTTTAATGATTCTTCCATGGCAAGACCAGCGGCACGCAAAGCACTCAACCCCGCATCATCAATATATTTTTCCATACCTGCAATGCCCTGATTATCAACATTCACCATACCGAGAATATGGGAAGTTACAGGTCCATCAGGATAAAAGCGACGAATTTCAGTCCGAAAACCAATTCCTGGTATACCAAGAGCCATAATTTGCGTCTTCTGCATTGGTGTTAACCCCCGCTGTATCCAAGAAAAACTAGATTTTCTTTTTAAGCGCTTATAGGTTTCCTGCCAATTAAGATCAGGCAAAACTGTTGAGAGCAATTCAATTGTTTCATCCACATCAATAATACGTCGTGGCTCAGCAAAAAGTGAATAAGTTTTAATATCTGTTGCCAATAAACGACCATTACGATCAACGATATCAGGCCGTGCCATCAATTGAAGAACTCCTGGCCCTTTTGCTTCTTCAATCTGTCCACCTTCCAACCCATAAGAAATAAGGCAAGCCCCCATGATGCCATATAAAATTAAAAAGCAGAACAACGAAAAAAGCAAACGTGGACGACTAGAATAGGGACGACGAACAGAAACATTATGATTATTCAACGAATTCTTTAAGCGCTTTTTCTTCTGTGAGAATAAAAAAGTCGATTTCATTACTGCGCGCCTTTTTGGACAACACTATTGATCTGAGAAGCCCGATTATTTGTCAAAATATTTTGATTATCTTCCAAGATATTTTGTTTAATCACTTCTTCAATTTGATCATGTACCCATACCGGAATGTCTTTAAACTCCACGATTTGACGGGGCTGTATAACCTCTAACCCAAGTTCTTTCTGATAACGTTTCGCAAGTTTTTGCATGCGTGAAGGACTTATCATCACAGCCCACTCAGCATGAAGCAAACTTACCGTATTTTTTGCTGCAGCAATTTCATGCTCAAGATGAAGAACTTCGTTCATTCGTTTTTGAACATCATATTTTACCTTATAAGTAAGTCCTGCCATACAAATCATAATCAACACTAAAATCATATCAAATGTACGAAAAACTGTCATTTTTTGCTGCCTTCAAAACTGGCAATCTCTGCTAAACCAAATAATTTCATATCTGCTGCAAGAGCCTCTGCTTCAGTCCGTACACCAATACGCAACCTCGCAGAACGTGAACGAGGATTTTTCTGTAACTCCTCTTTAGTTGCCGTGATCCCACCTCTAAACAAAGGAAAAAATGTTGCTGGAGCAGCCTTTATTTCTGGCAGATAGCGTGATCTCATACATTCTCCAGAACGAGCCGAAAAAAATCTTTTGACCATACGATCTTCAAGAGAATGAAAACTGACAACCCCCAAACGGCCTCCAGCTTTTAAAACGCGTTCAGCAGCAAATAAACCACATGCCAATTCACCAATTTCATCATTAACATAGATACGAAGAGCCTGAAATACACGTGTTGCCGGATGAATACGATCTCCCGGTTTACGTCCTATCAACGTTTCGATAGCATCCGCCAAATCACCTGTACGCAAAAAAGGCTGCACAACACGACGCTTTTCAATCATCCGTGCAATTCGCCCCGCATAACGCTCTTCCCCTAATATCTTAAAAATACGTGCCAAATCCCTTGCTTTTAAATGATTGACAACATCGCTGGCTGTAAAACCAGTCTGAGCCATTCGCATATCCAATGGACCATCTTTTTGAAAAGAAAAACCTCTTTCTGCTTCATCAAGCTGCATTGAAGAGACACCAATATCCAAAATAACTGCATCCACCTTCTCTTCAACGACACGATCGAGCTGTGAAAACGCCATATGGACCAAACGAAGGCGTGGAAAAAATTCTTCAACAAGCGATTGTCCTGCACTTATAGCATGAGGATCACGATCAAGAGCAATCACCTGTGCCCCTGCCTTTAACAAAGCGCGCGTGTAACCACCAGCACCAAAGGTGCCATCAATCACTTTTGTTCCAACCAATGGCATAAGCCCAGCCAAAACTGGCTGTAACAACACTGGAATATGGCGTTCAGCTCTTTGATCCTGCTTTATCAAAATAATCCGTCTTGAAGTTAGGCTGTCTTAAATCAACAGCTCTCTCATGACAACTGATCTTAGAATAACCTGGCCTTCAACTTTCACATTAATCACAATGAACGAAAAAACTAAAGTTATCCCAAAACAGATCCTAACGCATTATACTTAAAGAAATGTTATAATTTTTTAAAACACTCTTTGCTCAAGTGTCCATTTCAAACACATAGACTCCATAAAAGACCATATATAATTGATCTTATAAAATATCGCGTATCATCATGAAATATCAGTCGGCCTATAAGCCGGGTTCTGTAGAGTAAAGCTTACACTTTACATGGCAACCATTCATCTGGGACGGATGTTACCATCCGCCTCGTGCAACCTACCCGAATGACTCGCCCGGAAATCGGCTGCAAATTAAATTTTGCACGTCATTTCTATTTGGTCTTGCTCCCGGTGGGGTTTACCTTGCCACATTCATTACTGAATGCGCGGTGGGCTCTTACTCCACCCTTTCACCCTTACCTATAAAAATAGGCGGTTTACTTTCTGTGGCACTTTCCCTAGGGTCACCCCTGCCGGGTGTTACCCGGCACCGTCTTTCCATGGAGCCCGGACTTTCCTCACCTGCCGTATTTTAGTATCAGACAAGCGCGGCTGCCCAGCCGACTGACATACTAATTTATAAAACATTTTCTGCTCCGTGAAAATAGCATCTTAAAATATTTTATGACAAACCTCTCTCAACAGATGTTTTTATTTTAATGAAGCCAGATAAGTCTTTACTTTTGCGCAATATTTCGCTGAAATAGAATTCATTTTTTTTGCAGCATGGCCTGCATTATATTTAAGGATTGTACCACATGTACTTCCACCACTGAGTTTATAGGCCCGTGCCAAATAACGCATACCATATTCAAGATTGGTCGCAGGATCATACAAATCCTGTACAGAACCACTAAAGCCCAACCCTCGTGCCGTAGAGGGTTTAATTTGCATCAAACCTATTTCGCCAGCAGCCCCCTTTATACCTGCCTTATAATTACTTTCAACTTTTACAACAGCATGTGCTAAATTAACGGGAACATTATATTTATTCGCAAGTTTCTGAATAAGAAACTCATAAGGACGATCAGGAATCTTAGAAGCAACAATCACTGAGGATTCTCCTGATTCCGCAACATTTAAGACACTATGAGTCCAACTTACATCAAATACAAAAAATACAGCACACGCTGTATTTAACAAGATTTTCAAAAATTGCATTTTCTTTCTCTTTACTCAAACATTCTCAAATTCTAGCTGCAAATAATTTGCAAACGTATTGTACAAAAAAAGAAAGCAAAAGAACGGCTTGAAAAAGGAAAGAGTAAGACAATTTCAAGATAAAATTCTGCAACAAAAGAAAATCTCTTTATGCACAAATTATAGATTTATCTATATCATAAAGTAAAAAAAATAAAGATACTATAATTAATCTTATATCGTATTAAATAAAATGATATAATTTGTAAATTTCTGCTATCACTATTGTATCACTCAATTTTTATATTAAAAAAATAGCATCTTAAAGAGAGACAAGAACATCTTTTTACCGAAGATCCTCAATATCAAAAAAGTTTCACAAAAAATATAAACTGTTATCAACACTTCTCTCTGGTTAATAAACACCCACAGCACTCTTTATGTCCGATAAAACCCCAACAAATCATAAAACAAATCCCCGCTCCCATCATTGCGCATAAAAAATTCATAAATATACTAAAACCATCATACTCTTTACCAATTCAAAATATTGCAACAGACTTTTAGCTCTCAAGATGCCTCAAAGAAGCTTTTTACTTCTTTTTTTGAAAGAGCTTTTATCCACACAAGCCTCTCACTTGTAGTGCACAAGAAAGTGATTTTGATTTTTTCACCATGAATAAATTTAAAACGAGAGAATTTTGCAATTCTTAAGATTCTCACTTAATATGAAAATGACAAATTATCATTATAAAACAATATGCTAAAAAAGCTATATCCGTCTTTATCTCTACAACAAAGCTTAACAATTACTTTTGTCTGTTTTTTTGAAAAATGTTAGGAAACTCAATACCCCCAAAGCCTTTTAAATAAAAATAAACCCTCATCTTCATTCAAATATTTTTTCTTTGTCACAGACTACCATCTTATCAGCCTTGCACCTCATTTTCAGAAATCATACAAGTGGATAAATATCCTAAAATCCGTAGAACAAAGAAAGCTTAAATCCTTTAAAAAATTTTTATTTTCTCATATCAAATAAAAAAATAACCGGCATATAAAACACGGTTAACGTGTTTTTTTATAGTCAATACTGCTTTTGTCATTGTAGCGATTGATAATGCAATTAACTTGGACCAATACCCTTGATAGACTTTCTATCACTCCTGTAATGATTGCAACATTACCCTTATACTCCAATTGCTTACCTTTTGAGAGATAAATTTTGTTAATACCTTACAAATTAATTATCTCCTCGCACTTTTCAAGACTTCACGAAAAGCTCTTGCTCCTTAAAATAAAACCCAAAAGCGCGATTAAAAAAATAGCTAAAAATAAGCATTAGCAATGGAAGGACGAGAAATCGCTTTTGAAAGAGCCATAGCAACAGTTTCACCAGATTTGTGAGCCTGCTCACGACTCTGACCACTTTTAAAAGCAAGCGCAATTACATCACGACGCAGCTGCGCAATAAACACCTCTTGCTGTTGAGGACTCATCTTAGAAAGATGCTTGATAATATCTGGAAAAGATACAGACAATCTCTCTAACAACTCCTCCTCTGTTACATCAAGCTTCTGAGAAGAAAAAGAAGAGCGACCGGAAAAAAACTGATAAACAGCACTACTTTGAGAAGCAAAAAAGACAGCGCCAAAAATAAAAAATACAAATAAAATAAAAACAATACGACGCGAAAAAGATTCCATTATCTCTTACCTAAAGATCATAGAACACAAACATAGATTCCTTTTATGATTCTCCTTATAGCATTCAACGATGCTTCAATAAAGAAAAATCAAATTATTGAAAATGAATACGCTAACACTATCCGCCCAACAAAAACTGCCCCTCTATGTATTTAGGTAGTATAGGCGAAACAATAACAGATCTTACACTTCCCCCTAATAACACGCTACAACATCCCCCAAAACAATTATAAAAAGCCTGACTGAGGAAATCCTCAGTCAGGCCAGACAATCTAGGGGATCCACGCGGGGGGGGGGAGGAGGTTCCCCGATCGTCCTCTCACATCAACCACTAAGATAGCCGATGCAATATTCTTGCTATGGAATAAAATTCTTTAAACAACAAGAAATTCTTATCATCTTCTACGCAAAAAAACATAAAAGAGTTATAAATTGTTTAAAAATGTTTAAATTTAGGCAAAAAAAGTTTAAAATGACCCAATTTGAAGCAATTTTATTTCAAGAAGCATCAATTGGAATCTACGATCATTATAACTTTTAAATAGTTTCTTTCATAACTCTGATAATCATAATCAAAAAAAACCGTAATTTCTACGTATCCACCCTATAAAAATCAAACTATATAAAAGTAGAATCACTTTTCCAACAGCAATCACCACAAAAATAAAAATGTAGATTTTTAAAATCTTATCTATCTTCATAAAAAATTCTGTAAATGATTATTAAAATATTGTCGCATCTCTCATGTAACAATCAATGAAGAATTTAAACAGCTTAATTTTATGAAAAAATGAGAACTCTGAAGGTATTTGTTTCGAATCACGTCCTATAATCATTCCAAATAACGATAAACTATTTTACAATAACCAACAGGCTCTAACGCATTTTAACATAACAAACCGAGATCAATGCAGACCGTTTCTCTTAATCTCTATCATTTAAATGATCCCGTAAAATAATACACACAGTAGTTTCTATGCTCAAAAATTGTTATAGTCTGTTCTTCTAACGTAAATAATGCATTGATTTACAATCATAACTCATCATTTTACAACTTACATGAGAGATCTCAAGAACGTGAGATTCCCTTATTTTAAACCTTCGTCTATTGAATCAATGAATAGCCATACTACGGCACATCACAAACAAGAAAAAGCATATGGATAAAAAACATAAAACGATGATGCCCTATCAATTTTACGCTATACTAACGGGCTGCATCATAAAATGAGCAGTAAGCATAAAAAGAAAAAATCACTTTTGGCAAGAAAAATGGACTTATTTAATAACCTTTTTAATAACCTTCATACTTCTCATAATAAAGAGATACGAAACTTTAGTGTAATATCACGCTTTTCTTTTCTACTTTCATCCACGGACTATCCATAGATTATCGTCAATCTTATTTTTATGAATATAATGAAAAACACATAGACAAACGCCATATATGAATGCTTGTAAGAAGAAATAAACGTAAAGTCAGATACGCTATTATAACCATTGTTGTACAAAATGTTTTTAAAATTCAGAATATCACTCCAATCCATTACTAATTTATGAGTAATTTTATGGCGTCATCTACCAAGCTTTTACGTTTTCTATTACTTGTAAATCAACACCTGCTCCTAACATGGCAATATGCTTGAGATAAAGACTAGAGCAAATGAGAACCATGTAAACAGTCCCAGCTTTTATATGCCCAATTAGAGTAAAAATATTTACGTCTGTTTGAGTAATCTTAAAAAAGCCATCATTTATTTTGAACGAAACATAAAAGCCCAAAGATAAAAAACTATTGCCATCTTTACCATCCCTTTCATTTGCCTTTACGACTTTCAAACACGCTCATAACGCTGTGTTTTAAATAATGAAAATCATGCATTGTCTTACCCTTTTACCCCTTCGTCTTTTTAGAGCATCTTTTTGCACCCCTCACTAAAAATTCCAAGGTACTTCTTATCTAAGCACCTGTTTAAAGAAACATCGTAAGATCTATTGGGTACCACCATTTTTGACATTTATGAAGGTATGAGCCATCACTATATTATATTGTGCGCTATTACATCATATCGCCGCCGCTCTCATATTTAGAAATATGTATTTCCTTTTACAAACGGTATTATTTAGATAAATATCTTCTCTTGTAACAAACAAACAGACTCTTTTGGATTCTGCAACAGGAAATTTGAAATGAAAAAATATTCCTATATTCGAGCCTCTCATTGAAATCTAAAAAATCAATATATTGGCTAATAAAACAAATATGATATCAAGACACCTTAAATAACGATCCTCATAGGCTTAACTCTATAGAAGATGCTTTCATTACACAGTACACAGCCACCAAGCCCCTGTAAAACACCAATACTCTCATATAAAAACATAATACAAATGTAAAAAACAATAGATTATCAATGATTGAATAAAGTTTTATCTCTACGCTATTCCTTAAGAAAAATCAGAGAATAAAGCAGGTCAACAAACGCGATTTATGCAAAATTGACTTGTTTATCTTTGATATCGTCAACTAATAAACGCGGATCACGAGCAAGCCAAAGCGTAACCATACCTTTCTCACTGTTTTCATTTTGTATAGGAGTAAGACAAACCGTTTGTTCTAGAACAAGTCTCGTATTTTTAAGCCATTGTTCTATTTGTAAAGCCGAAAATCCAAAACGCGTATGTGCTTGATCAGAATATGAAGACTCAATTTCATGATAACCAAAATCCACAATCAATAAACGTCCATGAGGACGCAAAACACTTGATATCTCATGAAGGAATATTTCAGGGTTTTCAAAAAAATGTAAAACCCAATGAAGAATAACTAAATCAAAAGTTGTATCTCCAACAGACAAGTGAAAAACATTGCTATCAAGCACGACTTGAACCGCATGCGTATAAAGATTAGAAAACAATTTTAAGATAGAGTCTTCACCTCTTCCAATATTCAGCATCGTCTGAAATGGTTTATCGCCAATGATTTCAAGTAAAGCGTTTTCTACACCATGATCTGCCATATAAGATGACCGTAATACATCCCGTTGCAACGCATTTTGTAAGAAATACTTCTTCCTCGTTTTTTGACGCTGCTTTTTAACATCCTTCAAACGTTCTAAATCATGCGCTAACAACACATCATTCTTTGGCAAAGCCGAAAGAACACCCATCACAATGTCTTCACCCCAAAAATCATGACAAAGCTTAAAATAAAGGCTATCCCCCTTCTGATAACGCTCAATCAATCGTGCTTCGTACAATAAACGTAAATATCGTGATATACATGCTTGCGACTGATCAAGAATAAAAATAAAATCAGGGATTGTTAAATCTTCATGATGTAAGAGCCTAAGAACACGTAAATGGCTTACTTCTGCGACCGCTTTCAGCAGCTCAACCATTGCATCTAAACTTGCACTTTTTTTCATAATTATCCCCTCAACATTCCTATAAACATTTGTTTATAGGAAAAAAATTCAAGTATACAACGCATATTCTCATCTATTTTGTGCTCTCTATTTTATCATACTATGAAAAAAATAGGCTAATGTAAAAAACGAACAGATCTTATCCATCTGCTTCTCATTATAATATTCATGATAAATCAATCCAAATCATTCTCTTACAGCTCATAAACAGAGAGGACATATAGATAAAAATATCTTTTATGCCCACCTCAAAACAAAAACTGTATACCATTGAGAAAAAATAAATAACATGATGATGCCAGCTTGCATTTTTATTAAGTAAAGATGGTAATGCTCAATGACCAGAGCATTTGTAGAAGTAGTGCTATACTCTTCATCTCCTCCTTTTCATTGCAATTTTACAAGAAATAACCGGTTATATATCATGATTAGAACAACCCTATTTAGGCTATAATTTCATAAAGTGTCTCTTACTCTTTTCAATGAATAAAAACTCCCACAGAGTACACACACTCTTTATTTATGAAATAACAAACGCAATAAAATACACTATTATTCCAACAAAGTTGAGATAAGATAAAAAATTCTAGCGTGTAAGAGGTTTATAATTTGCATGCTTAGGATTAAGAGATTCCGCCCCAAGACGACGAACTTTATCAGCCTCATATTCAGCAAAATTACCTTCAAACCATTCTACATGACCATCACCTTCAAAGGCTAAAATATGTGTTGCCAATCGATCAAGAAACATACGATCATGCGATATGATAACTGCACAACCAGCGAAATTTTCCAATGCATCTTCCAATGCACCCAATGTTTCAGTATCAAGATCATTTGTCGGTTCATCAAGAAGAAGCACATTCCCCCCCTCTTTTAGAAGTTTCGCCAAATGTACGCGATTGCGCTGCCCTCCTGATAAATTTGCCACCTTCTGCTGCTGATCTGCCCCCTTGAAATTAAAAGCCCCGCAATAAGCGCGGCTATTCATCTCATATTTGCCTAATTTAATAATGTCATTTCCACCAGAAATTTCCCCCCAAACAGTTTTATCCCCCACCAAGGAATCGCGACTCTGATCCACATAACTCATGTGAACTGTTTCACCGATACGTATCTGACCTGAATCGGGCTTTTCCTGTCCCGTCAACATTTTAAACAAGGTCGACTTTCCCATACCATTGGCCCCAATAACGCCGACAATGCCACCAGCAGGAAGTTTAAAAGAAAGAGAATCAATCAATACACGTTCACCATAAGCTTTAGAGAGATTATCAACCTCAATAACAACCTGTCCTAATCTTTCTCCAATAGGAATAATGATTTGCGCCTCTCCAGGACGGCGCTCACGTGCTGCTTGAACCAACTCATCATAAGCCTTAATCCGAGCTTTTGACTTTGCTTGTCGCCCTTTTGGACTAGAAGCGATCCATTCTTGCTCACGTGATAAAGCACGTTGACGCGCTGCCTCTTCACGGCCTTCCTGAGCCAAACGCTTGGCTTTAGCCCCCAAATAAGCAGAATAGTTCCCCTCATAAGGAATACCTCTACCGCGATCTAATTCTAAAATCCAACCCGTTACATTGTCGAGAAAATAACGATCATGGGTTATCAAAAGCACAGCCCCAGGATATTCACGTAGATGCCTCTCAAGCCAAGCCGTCGTTTCAGCATCTAAATGGTTTGTCGGTTCATCCAAAAGTAATAAATCAGGTTTTGACAAAAGCAATTTACAAAGTGCAACACGCCGCTTCTCACCACCCGAAAGTTTTGTTACATCCCCATCGGCTGGCGGACAGCCAAGAGCAGCCATAGCCATTTCCACTTGACTTTCTAAATCCCAAAGATTCTGACTGTCAATAATGTCCTGAAGCTGTGCACTTTCATCAGCCGTTTCCTCGCTATAATTCATCATCAATTCGTTATAACGCTCAAGAACTTCCTGTTTATCTGCAACACCTTCCATCACATTACCACGCACATCTTTGCTCGCATCAAGCAAAGGTTCTTGTGGTAGATAACCACAGCGAGCTCCTTCAGAAATCCATGCTTCTCCCGTATATTCCTTATCTAGCCCAGCCATAATACGTAAAATAGTTGACTTCCCTGCACCATTCGGCCCTAAAATACCGATCTTCGCATCTGGATAAAAAGACAAATGAATATTTTCTAGAACTTTTTTATTGCCGTAAGACTTGTTAAGCCCAGCCATATGATAGATAAATTGACGTGCCATAAATTTCTCTTTATATTATGCGATATTAAAGATTAGGATTTTGAAAAAACTGCTTTTGCTTTTTGAAACTGTACAGTAAATAGCACTTACGTCGTATCAAAAGCTTTCGCTCTATATTGGTACATTTTTTCTAATCTCACAAGCCCCAGTATGGTCCTGAATGCAAAAAAACATCCCCCTAAAGAGCAAAAAGCAAATCTTTTTAGCTGTACCTGAAACCTGTTATCAAACATTGCCTCTCTTTTCCATACCAGATATAACATTGTATTTTTATCGTATTAAACCGACTTATCAATGTAATATGGTACCACAAAGAAAAGCAATTCTCTATGCGCCTTCTTTTCTCGCTTTATGGGCTTTATATTACGCAGTAAAAAATCCTTCTCTTTTTTCATCGATTTTTTGCTACGGAAAGCAATGGACTTCACCCCTTGCCTTGATATGGCTTAAATTACGTTTACAAAACGACCGCCGCCTTATGGGATCTGACGTTCCAAGCCCAATGATCATGAAAGCTTTGCATCAACACGTAGCAACAAATGAATACAGTGCACTTCCCATTGGTACGTGGTTACAATTCGTAAAAAACTATAAAACCAATTGTAAAAACTTATCCATTCCCCTCTTTTGGCTTGATAATTATAAAAATAATATCAATATCCAGCATATCATTTCAAAACTTCAAGACGACATATAGCTTTTTAAAAATACGATAAAAGCTCATCTCGTATAGGAATATATTTATGGAAAAAAAAGCCTTAATCGTCATTGATGTTCAAAATGACTTCTTACTAGGTGGAGCACTTGCCGTACCACAAGGTGATGCTATTTTACCCGCCGTCAATAATCTCATAAATCATTTTGATCACATTATCTTAACCCAAGACTGGCATCCCAAAAACCATTGCAGCTTTGCTTCCTGCTATCCTGAAAAAAAGCCCTATGATACAGTCACTCTTGACTATGGTCCTCAAATACTTTGGCCTGATCATTGCATACGAGGAACACAAGGAGCAGAATTTCATCCATCTCTTAGAGTGGAAAAGGCACAACTTATCCTTAGAAAAGGCTATAATCAAAAAATGGATAGCTATTCTGCTTTTCTTGAAAATGATCAAAAAACACCAACAGGTTTACAAGTTTATCTTAAAGAACATGGTTTTACTAAGCTCATTATGTGTGGCTTAGCAACTGATTTTTGTGTCGGATTTTCTGCTCTTCACGCTATGCAATGCGGTTTTAAAGTCAGTGTTTCATTAAATGCCTGTGCTGGTATTGATGTAAACGGATCACTAAACACTATGCTTAAAACAATGAACGAAGCCGGTATAGAACTTTTAATGGTCTCTTAAAATATCCTTCTCTAATCTACCATTATAATACACTGATTTATAAAGGATAAATTATTTTGCACATATTTAAGTAAGAGTTCAGAATATCGTAAATTCTCTCATTTCAAACCTGTTTCAAAACCATTCTCTTACACGTTACAAAGAGAATCCAATGTATGAATAGAAATCATTCAAAAAAACAGCAAAAAGGCCTCTTATGAACCATTAATGCAAAAGCTTGTCATAATATTGAAAGCTGGTAAAAAGTATAGCATCAGCTTTCTGTCTTATATTTAGGTCAAAAAGTATCCTAGAGATTGTATATTATTCCCTTCATGGGTAGTATTATGCAATAAACTCAACTTAAAAAAACGCAAATAAGCAATAAAATAGTATTTTATTTTGCATAAAAGACCTCTTTCTATTCAAAGATATGCGATAAACAAAAGTTTGAAAAAGGAAGAGATCTCCATTACTTAGATACAACATGTTTATCCAATTGACGATGCTTAAAACGAATCGAAGAATATAATGCCATTCCAATAATACAGACTCCCACAAGTCCTGTTAAAACTTCAGGAACCGATATAATCGTTTGCAGATACATAATCACTGCAAGAACTAGAATTGCATAAAAAGCACCATGCTCTAAATAACGATAATGCAATAATGTTCCTGATTCAACCAACATAATTGTCATAGAACGAACGTAAAATGCTCCGATACCAAGACCTATCGCAATAATAAAAAGGTTGTGTGAAAAGGCAAAAGCACCAACCACGCCATCGAAAGAAAAACTAGCATCAAGAACTTCTAAATAAAGAAACGCCCCTACTCCCCCGTGAGCTACTGTTGTTAAAGTCTTTTGAGGAGTATCCAAAAGATGACCGACAACTTCAACACCGATAAAGGTCAAAAGTCCATAAAGTGCTGCCAATAAAAAAGTTATTTTATTTTCTGCGTCAATCTGACCTGAAACCAATAAGATCAAAATCAAAACAATTGCAATATCAATTCCAACAAGCGCCCCAAACTTTTGAGCAGGTTTCTCTATAACATTAAGCCAATGCACTTCTTTTTCAGAATCAAAAAAATATTTTAAGCCAACCATCATAAGGAAAGTTCCTCCAAAAGCAGCAATCCCCATATGCGCATCGGTTAAAACTTCAGCATATCGATGTGGTTCCCATATCGCTAATTTGACTGCCGCAATTGGATTAATCCCAACAGCAACGACAACCACCAATAATGGAAAAACAATTCTCATCCCAAATACAGCTATCAAAATGCCCCACATAAGAAAACGACGACGCCACAATGGACTCATTCTACTAAGAACACGCGCATTGATAATAGAATTATCAAAAGATAAAGAAATTTCCAAAACTCCTAAAACAAAGCAAATAAAAAAATATTTAAGAAAACCAGTAATACTTTCCGTTTCAAACCAACCAATAACCCCTCCTAAAAAGACACCAATAATCGTGAAAAAAAAAGCAAACCCAAAATAGCGTAATAGGGCCATGATCATTCCTCAAAGTTTATTTTCTACTTCATCTAAGCACACCCAGTACCAATCCAAAGTTTGCATCTCTTTAAAGTTGCATCTATTAATGCAGAGGTGTATAGAATATATATGGTAAAGTTACATGAAAATTCTCTCAAAAAAAGCAAGAGACAAATGTAGCAACAAGGAATTTTGTTTTGAAGTGAATATCAATTGTCAATACAATAAGTGCAAGATTGCTTTCTAGCTACACAAATAAAAAAACAACAAGAAATTAAAGCTATAATATTGACATTATATCATAGAATATTAATACATAGTGTGCTTTTATTATTTAATGATTTATACCATGATGATTTACCGAGGGAGATAATTCGTGGCACGTCCTGAAACTGAATCAAAAACCATATTTGGAAAACGTTTACGTTATGTACGTCTTGCTTTAGGCGATCCATCACGTGAAACCTTAGCTAAAAGTTTTAGCATGACAAAAAATTCCATTGCTTTTTATGAGCGTGGAGAGAGAGAACCCAATCTTAGTGTCTTACAAACATACCGCACGTTATATGGTGTCAATATTAATTGGCTTTTAACTGGACAAGGAAAAATGTTTGACACCGAATATACAAAAGGTGATTTTGACTGGAATTATTTTATTAAAAAAATCGAGGGGCTGGAAGAAACTCTTGCCGATAGTGATCGTAACGAAAAACTAAATCAAGAAAAAATCGACAGTTCTTATGAAAAATTGCAGCAATATTTGTCAAGACAAGGTTTATCAAATGGTTTTAACCCTAAAACTACAACCTCTCTTATCGATATGAAAGCTAAAATGGCCAATTCTTATACCCTTAGCTTATTCATTGATTTACTCATTCGAAGCGTATCCCAAAAAGAGGTTATAGCTAATCAATAAACGTCTATTTAAAAAGAAAAAACAAGAAATGATTAAACTCTACCAGTATGGAAAAAAGTATTTTTTACTTTATCCTTGCTGGTGAAATTTTATATAATTTATAAACTTTTTTCTGTAACGACAGAAAAATATTTGCGTTGTAAATGAAAGTATAGTGTCTTTAAATTAAAAAAAATAATTTTATAGTATAAAATTCTCATTCATATCTTATTGACAATAAATTTTTTCTTGTTAAAAGAATAATAGCTCTCATAGAAATTATTTTTTAAGGTCAGAAAATTTAAGGGGAATATATTGACGACTTCCTAGAGAGACATACATTAATGTTTACAAGCGGATTAGTTAAATATTTATCCTGAAAATTATCAGCTATTTTATGAGGTGGGAAGCATGTATTTTGAGGTGTTTCAAGGAGTTCACAATCAATGGTACTGGCGTTTAATCTCAGGAGATGCACAAAAAATTGCTTTTTCTAGTAAAGGTTATCCAACAAAACAAGATATCCTAATCAATATTGAGCAAATAAAAGAAATTACACATAAGGCTCTTATTAGAGAACTACAGTCCTAACGTTCTTTACCATTAAAACAAGCGTCTATTTTGTATAATGGTATGGTAGTCACTTTTGTGATAAATGAAAAGTGATTGATTTCCCCTCAATGAGAGGAAGTTCTGTATTATTTCTGACACTCACAAATGACAGTCATATTCTTACAGATTATATGTTTATTTTCAATCATACTCAAATCTCTATAGCCTTTATCAAAAAGAAAATCTTTTAAGTTTTGTATTTTTCATAAAAAATAAACGCACATGAAGAGAAGATAAATCATCAATGAGAAATATATTTACTCTACAAGATATTAATATCTTTTACGTTCATATTCCTCTTCTGTATCTGATAATCATAACTGACTTACCCATTTCATCTTCATAAAAAGCAAATATCTCTTTCTTTCTATTATCATGCAATTTTTTATACCTATTAGCTGAAACTATCGTAGCATTTATACCTTACATCTAAAAAGAACGTGCAAAATTGTTTTCAGTAATAATATAAAATTGCTGGATTGTATAGACGCGCTTTTTAATAACCAGCCTACCTATAAACTGGTTTATCATCATAAACTCTTATTTTATGATCAACGACGCTCTGTCTTATAAACTTAAATGTTGTCATAAAATCAGAGTAAACTTGAATATTCTCTTCCAATACAATCTCTCCATCAGCACCATAATTGGCTTCATTAAAGTTTATCTCTCTCGTCATTCCAATCTTCCTAACACATTTCCAAACCCTTTAATGCAAAATATGAATACAATCACTCTTTATCATCTTCAGATTTAAGCATTTTTTTATATTTCTTTTCATTTTTTTCATATTGCTTAATTTGTTTTTTCAGTTTTTCAATTGCTTGGTCACGTCTTTTAATCACCATACTTTGCTCTCTAATAGCCCTATCTCGTTCTTCAGTCATCTTCATAGAATCTCTTAAAAACTCATGCTTTATTCTTCTAGATTCCTCTTTTAAAATTTTCACTTGACTGCGATAATATAAAGAAAACCGAAATATAACCCCACTGCACAACAAAACAACAATCATTGCTCCCAATAAAATTTCGTTTACACTCATTTGGATCTCCCTTAATTGTCGCTCAAGTGATCATCTTGACCAATTTGTTTCATCCTCAATCAAAAAAAGAATGCAATAAATTGCATGTTCCAAGTGTGAACAGTCACTCTCGGCGTTCTTATTTTCTCCATTAAAGCATTGATAAATGACGCAAACAAATCTCTGAAAGCGGCTAAATCTACACTCACACCAATTATTTGCGACACGTTTATTGACACAAAATACAAAAAATAAGGAACGTCAAATAAAACTAACGACGCAATCCAATCATACAAGCCTTGCCCAAATCGTTCCTATCTTCCTTTTTTACGCCATGAGGAATGCGGCTATATATGAAAGTTTTTCATTATTACAAAAATCTTCAGTGTCACAAAGCACAGCATTTCTGTAAAATTTTTCCTTCCCACAAATCTTTACATCACCACAAACTAAAGCATCATTATAAACTCGAGCCTTTCTAAAATCACGAGTATCACCACAAAATTCAATACATTGAGCATTCAAAACTTGATCAAAAAAGACCGCATTAGCATAAACATATGCATCTCCACTCATATTCAAATAACGATAAAGTTCTTATTTTTCATAAACATGCGAACTCTTACGAACAACTAAACAACCATATGTTAATGCATTGTTATCAATAACAATATCATTATAAACACAGACTTCATTATAAACCGCAGCATCATAAAAACACATTCATCGCCATAAGGGCATTGATCGAATGTACAATTCTACCAAACAACCACCTTTGTGGATCAGATTACCTTCCTGTTTAATAAAATATCCAAGATCACTTTTTTGATATTTCCCATTTTTTTACGCATATATACGATATACCATCTGATAGTGATCTAATTTATTACAATAAAGAAGAAATCAGTATTCTTTGTCTATGCAATTTACATTTTTTCTACAGCCATTATCCTATCTCTTAAGGCTCTAAAGCTTCGTTATATTCACACACTACCTCAACGCAGAATTTTTTTTACAAATTCTGATGTTGGGGTATATCTTGATTTATAATGCTGCTACGTATACTATCATAGTGAAATCTCATAAACATACGAGTGTGTATCGCCCTTTCTGGTATACACATTTACTTTTTCACAACCGTGGAACTAAGCAACCATTTTTATTGATTCGAATCTGAAAGTGTATGGGGACATTTTGTTATTAGTTAAAAACAACTCTATATGCTTCCTTAGCGAAGAGCTACACATGGATATTTTCACGCTCCTTGTATCATATATTCTGGATTCGCAACGTAATATTAACGCTATAGCGTAAATATGTAAAGGTCTAAAAATGACAAAGACTGAAAAAGATTGGTTCCAACGCTTAGTTGAATTAATAAAAAGTGACGGACGAACAATGATTGAAATAAGCAGAGCTGCAGGCTGTGGACAAAATTACGTCCAACAAATGATAAATGGAGGCAAGAGGCCTTCTGTAGACAAACTCATGGCTATTTTGAATACACTGGGAAATGCTAGTGCCATATATGTAATAACTGGTTTCAACATCTCCGATGAAGACTTAAAACTCATAACTTTGATTTCGTCTGGAGATAAAAAGAAGATTGAAGCCTTAAATGTTCTGTTGAATGAGCAGAATCTGTAGAATCTGTAGAATTTTCTACTTTATCCAATATCGCTTGCTTTTGAGACGTCGATAAAGACTCCCATTTCACAATAATATCAGATAAAGTTGTTTCAAATTTTTTATCATTCTTCATAGTCATACTCCATGTAGTCACACTATATAACGCTAAAGCGTTTAAAATATATCTCATACCTTAGAAAAAAATATTTGCAATAGGCAGTATGGAAGCAATTGTGTACAAACTTATTTTACAAAATCAGATGAAGTTCTATTAGTCATGCACCATGGTGAAACAGAAAGCATCACACGATCCAGACCTTCTTATGAAAATTGGTATAATCTATCAAAAACGCGAATAATGTTACGCAGATCTTGCGATTCGGACCAATAAAAACTAATGTGAAAATATCCCTGAAGACACTCCTGAACTCTATATAAGAGAACACGAAAAAGCTTTTTGAAAAAAATACATCACAATTTATTCTACATAGCACCATCTATATTTTTTTAACAATATTGCAAAGCAAGAATATAACAATGTTATAGGAATAAATTCTTATAAACAGAGCCACATTACCTAAAACTCTGTAACACGTTTACAGGTAACCTCCCCTCTAAACGCCCCTTGTAAATACTAATATAAGTCTCTATCATAAGCAAAAATGATACTATTAAAAAATAAAACGAATCACCACGCACAATATTTGTACGTAAATTTTATACAGATTTACAACAAGAGAGAAATTCCCTTATGCAAATTATGAAGAATTATATTTTCAAAGTATGACTTTGAAGAAAAAGTATACTTTTCCAAAAAAACACCCTCCCTGCCAATAATTTTTCATAAGAGAAAAAACTCATAATAAAGATAAAACTCTCTATACGATCAATACGAGAAAAATGTTAGCAATACAAAAAAGTGCTAGGGTTACCGCAATATTGCCAATTCCTTATGAGAGTAAAATCAAAAAAGACGTCTGTTCTTCAATAATAATTCGGATCACATGAAAACTCTATAATTTAAACTTTAAGCAAAAAATACACAAAAACAGAAAATGGCATTTTAATGAATTTTCTAATATCATAGAAAATATTTCTTACAGAATAATAAAATGCTTATTACAATAGAATCTGGATGATGCAAAGCGATAGAAATAATCACTCAATTGACTTTTCAAAGAACAATTAATAAAATTCTTTTCAGAGAACACGTCACCGTCACTATGAACAATATTTCTCAAAATATCAAATAGAATTCCTTTCTTGGAAAAAAAATATCAACAAATGTTATTATCATCGTTGCCCCATGATACATATGAATGCCCATAGATCACATTCTCTTATACACTAACCTTTCATCACGATGATGCTATTCGAACGTCTAAAAGACCTTAGCATCACTTAAGAAAAAAGCAAATTTACACTAAATGTTTTTTGAGCCATTTGTTCTGAACAGGTCCAATCTTTAAAATTGGTTTTATTGAGGTCTATTTATTTGCAGAACAAGTATAAATAAACTTATCCAATGAAGCTTTTAGCCTTCTATTTTATGAAGAACACCACACAGAAAAAGTACAAAACAGTATATGAATTAAGAAAGTAAATAGCGCCCCATATCAGTTAATCCAAATGCTAAAAGGTTGCAAATGAGGGAACTCCTTTGATGAGACTAAGAAAACATACCATCATATTAAAGCGACTGAGAGAAAAAACTGCAACAAACAACGACCAAAAGCTTCTAAAACAAACAGGAAAATAAATAAAAAACAAAAAAGGTAGAATCTCAAAACTTTTATATAAGCGATCCATTTTTCTATTGGACATTTCCCTATTGGTGGGCCCGGAGGGACTCGAACCCCCAACCAAGCGGTTATGAGCCGCTGGCTCTAACCAATTGAGCTACAGGCCCCACATAGGTTGTTTCTCTCTAAACTAAAATGCCCTATGATACAAGAGCTGACAAAGATTATAACCCATCTTTTTCTCTTTTCTATTGGTTTTTTTTTCAGTGCTCTAATTTCTTTACAAAAACTCTTAAAAATGAGAGAATAATTAACTGACAAATATAAAGGTATAGATATGATAGAAAAGAAAATTCAACCACTGAAGGGTTCTCTGGTTAAAACAGTTATATTAGCATTTACACTCTTAGCCACATCGTTGACTGTACGTGCTTATGCTGAAGAAAATAAAATGAAAAATGCAACGATTACAGTGACAGCAATCGGAGAAAGTCAAGCAGCACCGGATATGGCCATTATTAATCTAGCCGTTGTTACCTATGACAAAACTGCCCAAAAGGCATTAGCTTCCAATAATCAATCCATCAATGATATTATAAACGCTTTTAAAAACAATGGCATCCAAGAAAATGATTTGCAAACATCAGGCTTATCCATTTATCAGTCGACCTCTGATAAACACCACGAAAAAAAGAATAATGAAAAACTCTATCATGTTTCAAATTCTTTAACCGTGCGCATTCGTGATCTTACCAATGCTGGTAAAATCTTTGATCAAGCGATGACACTAGGTGTTAATTCAGTTAACGGCATTACTTTTACCAACGCAGATACAAAGCCATTTTATCAAGAAGCACGTAAAAAAGCCATTACTGAAGCCATTGAAAAAGCGCAAACGATAGCGCAAGCAGCCGGTTTAAAATTAGGAAAAATTATTGAAATCAATGAAAAGGATGATTACTATCACCCAACACCACGGCTCATGAGTAGAGCAGCAGATGTAAGCTACGCAAATACAAATTTTGCAGGTGGTGAATTAAATTATAACGTGAGCGTCACTATAGTCTTTGCGATCGATTAAGTCACAAACAAGTTGTATAAAAAATCATATTACTGGCCTTCACGTAGAAGACCAGTAATATGATAAAGATAATCTTCCTCAGATAATAATTCGTCTTCGTAAATCTCTATTTGTCCGCGTGCAGAAATATGCGCTGTATGTATCGTCTGACAATCCCCTGATACCAATGGATGCCACCAATGAAGATCTTTTCCCTCATAAATTAATCTATAAGCACAACTTTCTGGAAGCCAACGCGCTGTTTTAACTATCGTAATATCTAGCGATATACAATCTGGTACAATTGATTTACGATGAGCATAATCTCGACACCTGCAAGTTTGCCCATCTAAAAGACGACAAGCAATACTGGTTGCATAAAGGTCACCCGTATCATCGTCCTCAACTTTATGGAGACAACAACGGCCACAGCCATCACAAAGGCTCTCCCACTCAGAAATGGAAATCTCTTCTAATTTTTTTACTTTCCAAAAGGGAAGTTCTCCACTCATAAACTCAGACACACCTTTTTTAATTAAGACGATCTATAAAAAATGAAACGTTTAATTTCTATAATTTCATCTATTTCTGTCTCTTAAAAAGATTCAACTCAATGTATACTTTAAACCATGTTCTTAAAAGCTATCTGAATAAAAAGAGAATATTCAAAAATAGCGCATATAAATGAACATAACCTATTGAAACATCTCTTTGTAAACTTAACGAAGAATAAAATGCGTCACCTAAAATGATAGAAAAATTCCGCAAAGAATATACATTTTTCATCAAAAAGTCCGTATGTTGCAATATAAGTTTATTCCTAATAGATCTCATTTCTTAAAAACGAGCCGCGCTATACGCAAGGTAATGTTTTTATCGTTCATTTCTTGAAAGCCCCCTACTCTCTACTCCATAACCACCCTTTGCCCTATATCTATTCTTTTGAGACAGAGAAGTATAAAGCCTCAAAGCTAAGAAAAACATTAAACATCGTAAACTTTCTAGATTGTTCAAATTCTTCCTATGTTTTTCTCAAGAAAGTATCCAAGTACAACATGAAGCACCTCCCCCCTTCATTAAGAAGAAGGAGGAAGTTATTAAAATGCACACGAATTCCTTTATTTAAGAATCGAGAAAACTGCGCAATTTTCGTGAACGGCTAGGATGTTTCAATTTACGAAGTGCCTTTGCTTCAATCTGACGAATACGCTCTCTTGTAACTGAAAATTGTTGTCCTACTTCTTCCAACGTGTGATCTGTATTCATCCCTATTCCAAAACGCATCCGCAAAACACGTTCTTCTCGCGGTGTTAATGAAGCAAGAACGCGTGTTGTCGTATCTCGCAGATTAGCTTGGATAGCAGCATCAATTGGTAATAACGCATTCCTATCCTCAATAAAATCACCCAAATGGGAATCATCTTCATCACCAACAGGCGTTTCGAGAGAAATAGGTTCTTTTGCAATTTTAAGAACTTTTCGTACTTTTTCTAACGGCATAGAAAGCTTGCTAGATAATTCTTCTGGTGTTGGTTCTCGTCCAATTTCATGGAGAATCTGACGTGAGGTACGAACAATTTTATTAATTGTTTCAATCATATGAACAGGAATACGAATTGTACGTGCCTGATCAGCAATTGAACGTGTAATAGCTTGACGAATCCACCATGTTGCATAAGTTGAAAATTTGTAGCCGCGCCGATATTCAAACTTATCCACAGCCTTCATCAAACCGATATTGCCCTCTTGAATAAGATCAAGAAACTGCAAACCACGATTGGTGTATTTTTTTGCAATTGAAATGACAAGACGCAAATTAGATTCTACCATCTCTTTTTTTGCAATTGTTGATTCGCGTTCACCTTTCTGCACCTGCATAACAATCCGACGAAATTCACCAATCGAAATAGCCGTTTCTTGCGCAAGATTTTGTATCTCACTTCGCAGCTTTTGGATTTCTTTTGCTTCACGCACCGAAAACTCTTTCCAACCAGGTGTAGGCAAAGCAGCAATATAATTCATCCAATCTGCGTCCAATTCACGCCCTTGGTATTCTTTTAAAAAGTCCTCATGGCCAATGCCATAGCTATTGGCAATCCGTTTCAGCTTACCTTCATTATGAATCAATCTCTTATTGATGTCATAAAGCTGTTCAACCAAAGCTTCGATACGATTTTGGTTTAAAGAAAGAGATTTTACTGCTTGAATCAACTCACCCTTTAATTGAATATATTTCTTCTTCTGAGAAGATGTAAGGGCCCCCTCTTTACGCTCTGCCAAACTGCTTTCAACATGCTGATCTTGTAATTTTCGTAATTTTACATAGGTTTGAGCAATAAAATCCAATGTTTCCATAACTTGAGGACAAAGTTCATTTTCCATTGCAGCAAGCGATAAGTTAACATCGTCCTCGTCCTCTTCATCATCGTCTTCAATGTTTCTCTCTCCTGCGCTCTCCCCCATATTACGTATACCAGAAGACATTTTTTCTTCTACGGTCTTATCAACTTCACTTCGCTCAATAACAGGAGCCTGCTTTGCTTCTGGACCAGCATAAGTCGTTTCAAGATCAATAATTTCACGAAGAAGAATACGCTGCTCTTTTAACTCGTCACGCCAGATAATAAGAGCCTGAAAAGTCAAAGGACTCTCACAAAGTCCCGCAATCATTGTCTCACGCCCTGCTTCAATACGCTTAGCAATGGCAATTTCGCCTTCCCGCGAAAGAAGCTCAACAGCTCCCATCTCACGCAAATACATACGCACCGGATCATCCGTACGATCTGTTACTTCGCGTTTATTCGTTGTCGTTGCAATTGCGTGGCTAGAGGCTTCTACTAAATCACCCCCCTCTACCGTAACTTCTTCTTCATAATTTTCAGACTCAACTTCATCCTCATCATCCACAACATTAACCCCCATCTCAGAGAACATCGCCAAGATATCTTCAATTTGTTCGGATGTAACCTCGTCAGAAGGAAGAACTGCATTGAGTTCATCCATTGTTACGTAACCATTTTTTTTGGCAAGTTTAATCATTTTCTTGATGGCATCATCAGAAAAATCAAGAAGAGGACTATCCAAACTCGCTTGGTTTGTTACTTCTGCATTATCTTTCTGTTTAACCTTTGTTGCCATACCATAACTCCACTCGATCACTTCACAGTTTCCATGTGACCAGTTTTTTTGTTCTCACTAAAATCTACCAATAGTTACTCATATATACTTCCTGTTAAGAGATTACCATTGGAAAGAATACATTTTGTATACGCCCTGACATCCAGACAAACTTGACATCCAGACAAAAACGCGGGAAAACTCCAGAAGTTTCCCCGACACCTCTCAGCCCTTCTGAGATAATCTCTGCACCCTATCGTAAGAACCAATTTCCCGCTTTTCCTAAAATTTACCCGCTTTTCCTAAAATTTAATTGTCATCTTTATAAAAATGTCACTCCACATAAACTTCCTCATCTAAAATTTAAGTGACTGATTCGCATTAAAAAAGCGAATCATTTTATCGTATCTTGTGTATTCCCGTCTATTTTTTCATCCAACCAACTTCCAAATCCTTCAATTAACGCTTCTGTTGCCTGCATCTGCTCCAGCTCATTTTTTACCTCACGAAGCAGATCAAAAACCTCACTCTTAGGATTTTCTACAAGTTGCTCTTCAATATCCTGTAACCTCTTATGTAGGTGGTGTTCTTGAAGATGCAAGTAGACAGCTTGTTTTAATATAGCACGCGCATCTTCTATAGGGGCTCCACCAGGAATAATACGCATACCAATATTTTGCACAAGATGTTTCATACGCTCTAACAGAGCCTTTTGCCCTCTTTTTTCTAAGAACGCAACCATCGTCTCTTTATCATGAAGCTGTTGGTCCCCAAGAATTTCCAACATAGCTTGATGAAAAATTATCAATTGAGTATTTTTTAATTCTAATTCAGAAAGAATTTCAAAATTTTCATACCACAACTCAGGATAGTAAGCTAAAGTGAGTAAAATCACTGCTTCACGCAAAGGGATAGATTGCGAAGAATTTCGTACTATTTCAGAATTTGCTAACAGAGAAAAGGTTTGATCTTTAAAGGTCCTATTTGGTGAAGATTGACCATATCGCCCTTCCCCCTTTTGTTTTGAAAAAGAGGAACGAAAAAAATCAAAAAGGCGTTTTTTTACATCTTGCAAATAATAACGACGGACATCTTCATCCTTAATCGTAAAAATTTGTTGTTTTAGTTGTTTTTCTAGCGCTGCTCGTGCCTCTGGAATTTCAAAATGCTTTCCATAGGTAGCACGCCACCATAAAAGCTCACTCAAAGGAATAGCTTTTTGCAAAAAAGAAGAAAAAAGCTGTGCTCCACCAGCACAAACAATTTCATCAGGATCTTTCCCTTGTGGCAATAAAACAAAGCGTACACAAACCCCAGCCTTTAAAAGAGGCAACACACGATCAGCAACACGAAAGGCAGCTTTTAAACCAGCATCATCACCATCAAAACACAAAATAGGTTCCTTCCCCATCTGCCATAAAAGCTCAATTTGCGCTTCCGTTAATGCTGTCCCTAAGGGTGCTACAACTCCTTCAAAACCAGCTTTAGTCAATGCAATGACATCCATATACCCCTCAACAACAAGGAGTGAACAAATTTTTTCATCGCCAACAAAGCGACTATTTTTGCGAGCTGCTGCCGCGTTATAAAGTATATTTCCTTTATGAAACAGCACTGTTTCAGGGCTATTGAGATATTTTGCTCGTGTCTCTTTCTCTAATGCACGCCCTCCGAAAGCCACCACACGTCCGCGCAAATCTTCGATAGGAAACATAATGCGATTTCTAAATCGGTCATAAGAATCCGCGCTCTCCTCATGCACTGAGAGAAGCCCACATTCTTCCATTTGCTTTATTGAAATGCCCCGTGCACTCAAAGCTTCTTTCAAAGCTGTACGCCTTACCGGTGCAAAACCAATGCGGAAACGCTCTACAAGCTCTGGTGTAACACCACGTGCATCCAGATAACGACGTGCTTGCATACCTCCTTTATCGCGTAAATTATATTGAAAAAAATCTGTGGCAATTTTCATCACATCATAAAGGTCAGCTTTTTCCAGTTGACGTTTATGACTTTGTGAATCCAAAATAGGGAGTTTCATTCCCGCAAAATCAGCCAAACGCTCTACACTTTCTGAAAAGTGCAGTCCATCAAGCTCACACAAAAAGGTAAAAATATCTCCACTTACACCACAACCAAAACAATAATAGCGCCCTTTATGATCATCACAATGAAAACTTGGCGTTTTTTCACCATGAAATGGACAACAACACCAAAAGTCTCCCCGTGAAGGCTTACTTTTTCGAGGATCAAAATCCACCCGTTGACCAATCACTGTTGAAATTGGGAGTCTCGTACGCAGTTCATTAAGGAAATCGGGCGGAAAACGCATTATCTCTCACAGAGTTTGAAAATTCTTTTTTGCATATTTAACGACTTTAGAGCATAATTCCAATACTTCCTCTTAAGCAGTTGTAAAATTTTAACCCCTCAACTGCATATATTTTTAGAAATGGAGAATAAAAAGTGATCGAATTTATTGCTCAATATCCGTGGTTAGAGGCTATTTCTTGGCTTGTTATTCTTACTATAGCTGCCCTTTTAGTGAACTTTCTAGGACGAAAATTACTTATTCACGGAGCAAAAAAACTCTCTTCTTTTCTCCCAAAAAATACAACGATCGATATTAATAATGCTATTCAATACATAGCGGATATCATTTCAGCTTTTATTCTTTCAATTGGTGTTAATTTTATCTCAACATTGCCCGATGCATTTAGCACTGTCATTGGTAATGTTGCCAACGCCTTCATTATCTTCTTTGTCGTCCTGACAATTTCTTCCTGTCTCAATGTCATTAACATCCTTTACGAACAACGACCAACAGCACGACTAAAACCAATAAAAGGTTATATTCAAATTGCTAAAATTGCACTTTTTGCTGTGGCAACAATTTTAATGGTCGCTACATTGATTGACCGCTCCCCTCTTATTCTCTTCTCCGGTCTTGGTGCAATGGCCGCGGTTCTCATGTTAATTTTTCAAGATACGCTTCTTTCTCTCGTTGCCGGTATTCAAATTTCATCCACTGATATGGTTCGTGTTGGGGATTGGATTGAAATCCCCAATCTCGGTGCCGATGGTGATGTTATTGAAATTGCCTTGCATACTGTTAAAGTTCAAAATTTCGACAACACCATCACCTCAGTTCCTATCCGCAAACTTGTGACCGACCCTTTTAAAAATTGGCGTGGAATGCAAGAATCGGGTGGAAGACGCATCAAACGCTCTCTTTTTATTGATCAATCAAGTATCCATTTTCTCACAAAAGAAGAACAAAAATATCTTTCCCGATTTAATTTATTAGAAAATTATTTCACGCAAAAAGTAGCAGAAATTGATCAATGGAATGCTCAATTAGATAAAAATCATGATATCTTAGCCAATACGCGCCGTTTAACCAACATTGGAACTTTTCGTGCTTATGTTTTTGCTTATCTACAACAGCATCTAAACATCAACCCTAATATGACCTATATGGCACGACAATTACCTCCTACAGAAAATGGTTTACCCTTAGAAATCTATTGCTTTACGAACACCACCGTTTGGATCGACTATGAACAAATTCAAGGCGATATCTTTGATCACCTCTATTCCATTCTACCCTGTTTCGGTCTAAAAGTTTTTCAAAATCCAAGCGGTTATGATTTTAATCAAGTATTAAAAGCAAAAGTGAAATAAAAACAATAAACTTCAATTTATTAATTTGAGGCAACCACATTCACAACAACAAAGAAAGAATAAAGTATCATGAATGGTTCATTGGTACTCCTTCATCTTGCCGGCGCTATTTCTTTACTTCTCTGGGCCACACGCATGGTGCGCACAGGAGTTGAACGCGCCTATGGTGACAGACTTAAATATAAAATGTGCCACGTCGTTTCAAAACCATTGTTTGCCGTAAGTTTTGGGCTTTTTACAGCAATGATTTTACAAAGCTCTACAGCAATAACACTCCTCGTTGGCTCTTTCGTTGAATCTGGTTTTGTCTCTGGGGTAGCAGGACTTATGGCTGTACGTGGAGGAGAATTAGGATCAGCAATCGTTGTAAAAATTCTCACCTATGACCTCACTCTTGTTGTACCCTTGTGTCTTTTAATTGGCACTTGTATCTTCATGACAACAGAAAAACGTGAATGGCGTCAAATAGGACGTATTGTCATCGGTATTGGTCTTTTGATTTTATCTTTAGAGATGATAAGTACCGCGACAGAACCTTTACGTGAAAGCGAAATTTTGCCTAGCATCATTCGTTATCTTTCAACCGATCCTATTTCCACTTTTTTGTTGGCTGCTGGCTTAACCTACCTCTTACATTCGTCCATTGCAGGAATCATTTTGCTGGTCAATTTTGCCAACTACGATCTTATCCATACGCAACTCTGTGTTGTCATGGTTCTTGGTGTCAACTTTGGCTCTTCTCTTATAGCACCACTTTTAACGCGCAACGCCTCTCCTAATACCCGCCTCGTTCCCTTAGGAAATTTACTCATGCGTGGGGCAGGGTCAATCCTTATACTTATCTTATTTCTCTCCTTTCACCCTCCCATCACATGGCTTGGCAATAACGCCCCTACTCAAGTGATCAACGCCCATATCATTTTTAATGTTTTCATTCTCCTTGCTGGAATACCGCTTTCAAAATGGGTTTTAAAATTAACCACTCAGATCGTGAATATAAGTGCAAAAAAAATGCAAGCCGACAAAAGGCTCAATTTATCTGATCAAACAGCTCTTGATGACAGTGTTCTTGATCGCCCAACTCTCGCCCTCTCGAATGTCATGCGTGAAGTCATTCATATTTGTGATCTTGTAGACATCATGCTAGAAAAAATTATGGGACTTTATGAAAAGCCTGATCCCAATATTATTCGTGAACTCAACCAACTCAACACCATATTGGACAAAAAACATATCGCCATCAAACTTTATCTGGCCCGATTAGCGGGACAAAAATTATCTGACGAAGAAGCTCTTCAAACGCAAGAACTTCTAGGCGCCTGTATAAAATTAGACCAAGCAGGCGATATCATTATTCATAATATGTTGATGCTGGTTAAAAAGAAACAACAAAAAGGTTTACAGTTCAGCAGCGAGGGCTGGAGTGACCTCCTTCGTTTCCACGCCATTGTACTAGCCAACGCGCATATAGCATTTAACGTTCTCGTCTCACGTGATACACACACTGCACACCTATTGGTACAAAAAAAAGATCAACTACGAAACTTAGAAAAAGAGATGAGTTTAAAACATTTTAAACGTCTGCGTGAAGGGGATCTCAAAAATGTAGAATCATCCAGTCTTCATCTCGACACTGTGCGCGACCTCAAACAAATCAACTCTCTTTTGACCTCAATGATCTACCCCATTTTAGAAGAACAGGGACTTCTTCAAAGTTCTCGTCTACGCAACCCTGCTGAAGAACAAGCAGAAAAAACTTAAACTTTTCAAATAACTTGAATAAAACACACATCACATCGATTATTCAATTTTGAATATGGTCAAAATATTGATTTAATCAAAATATCTTATTATTCGACAATTTAAATGAGCTTTCTTCATCGTAAGTTTCTTTCATTTAAAATCTATTCATGATGAATTGCTCAAAGTCATTTGCTTGCACATTACAAACAAAGCAGCATGTAGAATAGAACTCTTGAAGAAAGACGTAAAAATGCCTAACCATATCAAAGCCAAAACTGTTAAACACATAAAGAATAGGTCAAGAGTATGATAGTTCTAACTTAAACCCGCCTTTTAAAAAGGGAACCGCTTCACAGTAGCAGCGAAACAGAAATACTCTATAAGGAATACAAAACCCCACAAAAATGCAACGTTTATATCAAGATTGGTAGAGGTTCAACCTATACAGCCATGCTATAACGTGTCAACGAAACAGTTTTCATTTCAAACATCATTGATATCAATTGGCAAGCTCCAAACTTTTAAATATCCATTTTACTTATTACTTTAATCACAATTGTTTTTTTAATTTAAGAGAGAGCTTAAAAAGCTTATAAATACACTTTATGAGTTCTTAGAACATTTCTACTAATATTTTCTTCTTTTATTCAATATTTATCAATTAATTTATTTATTTATAAATTAAAATGTATTATATAATTTATACTTATTAAGTATTATATATAATATAAATGTGAGTATTATTTTAATATAAAGGAAAGTAACAAGTAAAATCTCTAACAGAAATATCCTTTCCACTGGGTAAAAAAGGAATAAACCTTGATTTTTACAAAGTTTACTCTAGTTACAATTTAAATTCAGGCAAAGGAGGGTATCATGGAAAATGCAAACATCGGCTGGATTGCAGCTATTATTATCGGCGGGATTGCCGGTTGGGCTGCACAGTATATTATGAAAAGCCAAACAGGAATATTGTTAAATATTATCTTAGGGATTATTGGCGCTGCGCTAGCAAGCTTTCTTTTTAGTCTTTTAGGTGTAAGTTTTGCTGGTTGGCTTGGCTATCTTATTTCAGGTTTTATAGGAGCCTGTATTCTTATATGGATAGGACAAAAAATTCGATCATAGAGTATTTATTTTTTACACCTTTTGGGATTCAATACAAAACTAGGAAACAACTAGCAGAGTTTGAAATATTCCCCTGTAACTTGTTGTTACCAATTTTGATATGATGGTGAGATGCTTAAGCTGCGATTTTAGGCATACACCATCACCGTATTATAAAACCAAATGCAGTAAAGAACTTTATAACGCACCATTTCATACCTATATAAACTTACGCATAGCAGGAGAGATATGTTGCGTTACTTTAACAAAATACGAATTATTTTTGTACCACGTGCGCAAATCCAGCTTATCTCACTGTAATAACAACCCATAAGGTTACAAAAATCACTAACGATGATTAAAGATTTTACCGTATAATGCTTAACACCTATACACTCTATCAACAATACCCTTTTTACCGAAAAACTCGAAGCGCTTTTTTACATTCTTAAGAAATAAGAAAGAGAAGGTAAGCACAAAATGATAAATAATTTTTCCCTAATATGTGAAATAAAATAGTATATAAAATAAATATGAAATAATATTAATGCAAACTTTATTATAAAATTACTAAACACCCTGTAATATAAAGTAATACTTCACAATTTTAATAATATAATATATTTAAACGTTTTAAAAAGTATATTCATTAATATAAACTTCTTGATTATAAAGAATACGATCTCCTTTACATCTCAATTCAAAAGTTTTGAATATCTCTTCACTTTCTAAAGTATAAAATAAAGTTTTGTTCCTCTTAAAACTTCCTCTTTATATCATCTTGCATAGATGAATTTTTAGCTCTTCTTTATATGCGTTACAAACGAATTTTAAAGTACGAAACATTTTTCCCATTGCTCTCATGCGATAAAGAAATTTCCGTAACGCATTGTGAAAGCGCCTTGAACAAAACATAATACTTTATTTTGCTTTTTTAAATGAAAATAATCCTATAATATATACTTCCTGCATATCTTCTTTTAAAGACCTTTGCTTTCGATTTTCCCTTTGATATCTTCCTGTTAAAATCTTGCTGCTTTTATACTCCTTGTATTACAATAGAGCTATCTATTTAACCCAACATAACATATGGAATAAGACTTTAGCTGTGGAGTAAAACGATGTCTGATCTTGAAGATTCCATCTTACCACCTCTAAAGTGGTTTTCTGATCAAAGTCCTCCAATACCAGAAAACGTTCGCGATTGGCTCATGGAATCGGGCTCAATGACGCTTCGATTAAAGAAATATTGTACCTGCCTCCAAGTTCAACCACAACGCGAATGTTTTATTACGCGAGATAAATTAACAGAAGAAGCAGAGCATCTCCCCGAAAGTGCGCGTTATTGGCTACGTGAAGTCATATTAATGGGAGATAATAAACCTTGGCTCCTTGGACGCACTGTAATTCCACAAGAAACCCTCCTACACAATCAAGCCTTAATGCATTTGGGAACTGTACCTCTAGGACATTATTTATTTAACAATGACAAATTAACCCGCGATTACATTCATATTGGTCAACAAGGTGCACTATGGGCACGCCGTTCCCGTTTGTGGTTAACGGGTAAGCCATTATTGCTAACTGAACTATTTTTAACAGATTCACCACTGTATCCCCACAAATAGAGGTTACTCATTTTATTCTGCATAATTTATAGATTTTATATAGCTTATAAGGGATTTAATCAGAGAAAAGAATTTCAAAATTATCTCAAGAACACATTACAAACAGAGACTTCTTTTCAAAAGATCTTTTTATTTCATAAACTCAACTTAAAAATCTCTTCCCTAGAAAAAACGTTTTAAAGTTTTGATTTTATTATCATTAAAACCAGCACTTGAATTAAAAAGATACACAACATATTGATAAAACCATCTATATTTAAATTTCTTGCTGAATAATCACCACTCTAAAATACGGAAACTTTTTATCAAAAAAATACTTTGAAACAGCAAAAAAGACAATAATACACTCCCCAAAATTGGAAATCTGTATCAATTACCTTAATCATCCTATTTTAAAATTTTTAACAGTGCTGACAATAGATCTTTTTAAAAAAGTAAAAACTCTATAATACTTTTGTTTTTTAATGGTCTAACAGCTTTGAAAAACAGAAAATATAATACATAAAAGATGTTTCATTGCTCTATGAGAGCCCAAAAAGTTTCATTGATATCAAAAAGTTATTTTTTTTATAATAGTATGTGTGTACAAATAAATGAAATTTATCAACATTCTACTGACTTACAAAGGCGACGCACAATAAAAAATATTTTCCAATCCCCTTGAATTAACAAGATCTATTGCAATTTCTTACGAAGACTATTGCACACTTTAGAAAAATTCATTTGCCCCGCATACCGTTCCTTAAGCCATGCCATCACCTTACCGATATCGCGTAATTTTTCAGCCTTTGTTTGTGCCAAAGCTTCACAAAGAACCTGTTCTACTTCCATCTCCTTAAGTTGATAGGGAAGAAATTCACGAATAACTTCTATTTCTGCTTGTCCTCTCTCTGCCAATTCCAAACAACCAGACTCTTTATAGGCTCGCATCAATTCTTCACGCTGTTGAAGCATTTTAGTGAAAACAGACTGTATCTGCTGATCATCCACTTCTAGCTTCCCCTCATCATAATAAAGAATATCACGATCCCTAACTGCAGCATTCATTAAACGAAGTGTAGCAAGACGCGCACTATCTTGCGCTTTCAAAGCAGCCCTAAGAGCCCCATCAATCTGGTTACGCAACATAAATTTATCCAATTTTGTTCAAGAAGAAGATGCCTTTTAACCAATCTTTATCCATCTTGCAATGGAGGATAAGAAAAATAATTAAGGACTCGATCTTCGAAAAGCTAAAACAAGACTTTACCTCTTCATGGAATGTACTTATACTGCCTAATTCAAGCAAAACGTTACCAGAATAATATACACAGCATCTGCTAAAGGTATGATTTTTGTGTAAAGTTGATCATTATACCTTTCAGAGAATAAATTGTGGATACATACTATGATACAAGCGACTTCACCCAGCCACCCTTGGAGTATCAAAAAACCTACAGCCCTCTTAGTCTTAGCAGATGGAACCGTTATTGAAGGCAAAGGAGCAGGTGCTACAGGTATCGCTGAAGCTGAAGTGTGTTTTAACACCGCCATCACAGGCTATGAAGAAATCCTCACAGACCCGTCATACACACAACAAATCGTTAATTTTACTTTTCCTCATATAGGAAATGTAGGGGCAAATAGCGAAGATATTGAAGATCTCTCTCCTCTCAATTGTCATGGTGCTGTTGGCGCTATTTTCAAGGCAGATATTACAAATCCTTCAAATTATCGTGCCAATGAAAATCTTCATCAATGGCTTAAAATGCGTAAAATTATTGCACTTTGTGGTATTGATACACGTGCACTCACAATTCTTATTCGTGAAAAAGGTGCACAAAATGCTGTCATTGCACATGATGCTAATGGAAATTTTGATATTCCTTCTTTAAAGAAACGTGCGCAAAAATGGCACGGTCTCGTCAATCTTGACCTTACGAAAGATGTGACATCTCAATCTTCAATGCAATGGGATGAAAAACCATGGAGTTGGAATAAAGGATACGGTACAAACAATGTGCACAATCTTCATATCATTGCAATTGACTACGGTATTAAACGTAATATTCTTCGCCTTATGGCAACACAAAAAGCCCGCATTACTGTTGTGCCTGCCCACACAACTGCAAAAGAAATTCTGGCAATGAACCCTGATGGCGTTTTTCTTTCTAATGGACCAGGAGACCCCGCAGCTACGGCTCAATATGCCATTCCAACAATCAAAACATTAATTGATCATAATTTACCAATTTTTGGAATATGTCTTGGTCATCAACTTCTCGCTCTTACGGTTGGTGCAATGACCGTGAAAATGCACCAAGGACATCATGGTGCCAACCACCCAGTTAAAGACCTTAACACTGGAAAAGTTGAGATTGTATCGATGAATCACGGTTTTGCCGTAGATTCTGCCTCTTTACCACAACATGTTCAAGAAACACATATTTCTCTCTTTGATGGCTCAAACTGTGGTATTCGAATCATTGGAAAACCTATTTTTTCTGTTCAATATCACCCTGAAGCTTCTCCGGGACCACAAGATAGCCACTACCTCTTTCAGCATTTTAGTGATCTCATTATGAATTATAAAAAAATATCTTAAAATAAAAAGCCTCACCTTTTAGCTTCTCTCCTTCAAATTATATCATCTTCCTACGCACAATTATATTATTTTTATACCTACAACTTATTGAATAAATATTCTTATTTATCATTCTGAAACTAAAAAGAGCGCTCTGAATAGCTTAAATTTTTCTCATTCCTCTCCTCTTAAGGTCGTATCCATCAAAATCATTGGCTTCTCCCCCCAAGCAAGATAAGTGGGTCGATAAAAACCATTTTTAAAAAGAGTAAAGTGCCTAACCTTCAAATAAGTATTTGATTCACAGTACAATTTTAAGCATTCTATTGTGCATGAGAAACATAATCCCTCCTAAAGAATAAAAAAATTAAAGTGTGAGACAATGCAACAAATCTCTACTTTTTAAAAGATATTGCCGTAGATGGTTTTGAAAACTGTAAAGTCGAATAAAAAAGTAATCGCAAAACAGAAAACATCTTTTCAATTTTACAACTTTATATTCTTCCAAAATGAGGTTTTCTTTTGATTCCAGAAGTTATGCCAACAAATATAAGCAATATTTTACTTCCAATTTTCCATATAAAATTTGGAATTGTTCATACAATACTGATAAATCTAACTCAGATACGTTTTAATCTTTGTTTTCAATATGCTGCTGCATTAGCATTGGATATTAATTTGCAAGCAATAGAAAAAATACGGACTCCCCTATACAAACAATATCACAAAATAAAAAAATTATTTTCACTAAATGAGAAGGATATATCGATATTCTATACAACACTTTGTGAAATAAATATCACAAAAAACTTTCTGCCTATAAAATGATACATTTTGTTTATCTTGTGCATTCTCTAGCAAAATAGTACGTACCAGCCCCTCTCAATAAATTAACGTACCCGCAAGACAAAAATAACTGTCGCAACAACAAGAAGAAAAAAGCCTCCAACAAAAGGAGCACCAGAAAAATAAAACAGTGCATTTTTATCTGTAAAACATTCAAAAAGAAACACATAAAAAACAGAACCAAATGTTAAACTCAACGAAATAACAGATGTCATCGCTCCTTGCAGTTCTCCTTGTACATTTGTCGGTACCTGCGCTGAAGCAATAGCACGTATAGGTGCATGAACAAGATACTCAAGCATAGTACACACACAAACCATATATACCATCCACCCCTGCGTCGCGAATGTATAGCCCAGCATAGCAACAGAGGCAAACAAAAGCCCCACTATAACAATATGCCAATCACTCCATCGTTTAGAAAAATAAGGCAAAATGAGAGCGACTACAATAAATTGGCCTATCCCAAAAACACTATAGGAGAGTCCAATAGAAAAAGAACTCCAATCATAGCGTTCTTTTGCAATGAAAGCCCAAATGCTTAACCATACAGATTCCGCAAACCAATAAAGAAAAAAGACCAATAACACCCAAAGAACCATCGGGTATTGTTTCAGATGCCAAAAAGCACCTAAGGGATTTGCCCGCTTAATATCAAAAAAGCGCCTATTCCATAAAGAAAGGGTTTCTGGAAGCATAACCCAAGAAAAAATAAAATTAATGAGAGAAAAACCAGCAGCAAAATAAAACGGAATACGCGGACCAAACTGACCTAAAAAACCACCAATAAACGATCCTAAAATAAACCCCAATGCGGATGCAATGCCTAACAAACCAAAATTGCGTGTACGGGTTTTATCATCGGATATATCCGCAAGATAAGCTGTACAAGTTGCAAAACTAGCGCCACTTATCCCTGACAAAAGACGTCCGATAAATAACATAGAATAGCTCCATGCTATAGCACATATGAGATTATCAAGAGCAAAGCAGATAATAGAGAGAAGCAAAATAGGACGACGACCATAACGATCAGAGAGATTGCCAATAACAGGAGCAAACAAAAACTGCATCACTGAATAAGCTGCAAGTAATTTTCCTCTTTCTACAAAAGATGTACTGACCTCTTTTCCAGTTAATTGAGAAAAATATTCAGGCAAAACAGGACAAATGATCGCAATACAAAGAATATCTAACAATAAAGTGATGAACACTAAAATGAGCCCACGCTGAACAAATTTCGGATTGAGCATTTGGTCTTGCATAACATACACACTATTTTACGCATACAATGACTCCCCCGCTCTCTTTTAACTCCCGTTTCCTTTTAAAAGTATTCTATAACCTATACTTTTCACATACAAAATAATAACAAATTAAAAATTACAAAAAGAGTCAAGATAAAAATATAAAATTATTTTTACTTGATATATAATTATCAAATTATAAAAAATATATTTTATATTAAATGAAAAAATACTTATGAGAATAAATCATTAACAATTCCTCGTAAGACATAGAATATCAAAATAATTTTATAGATATTATGATTAATTTTATAATACATTATTACCACTTATCATACTGCTAATTTTTAAAACATCAACTCTATTAGATAAATCAATAACATATAATAATTTAAATATTTAATAATCATCATAAAAATATATTAATACTGTAAAAACTGATTATATTTATTGAATCAATCAATATTATATGTTATTATTACATTCAAATCTAATAAGCATGAGAAAACAGTTCTTTTAGTACGTGTTGTTCGTGAACTGTTAAATTTAAAAATGGTGTATAAAATGCAAAAAATATCCCTATTAATTCTCACTTTAATGTTAGTGATAGGACGTGATGTCCAAAATTCTTATTCACAAGAGGGGGGGATAGAAAATAAAATAGAAACACAACAAACAACCAGCGTAGAGCTAGATCCCTATACTTTAAATAAATTAAATGCTCTTCTCAAAAAACGTTCAGAAATAAATGATCACGAAAAAGGAGCCATGATTGACTTTCTTTCTGAAGCTTTTTTAGGAACACCTTACAAAGCTAATATGTTACATGGCTCAGAAAATACACCAGAAAAACTGATTATTGATTTTAGAAGCTTAGATAACTTCACTTGTATGGATTATGTTGAAGCATTGCGCAAATCAACATCCCAAACAGAATTCATAAATAACGTCATAAAAACGCGTTATATTAACGGTAATGTTGATTTTTTAAATCGGAAACATTTTTTTACGGATTGGGCTTATAGAGAATATAAACTCGCCACTGATATTACCGCTGAAATAAGTCCCCATGCGGTAAAAATAGAAAAATATCTAAACAAAAAAGCTGATGGTGAAAGCTATCTTCCTGGACTTCCAGTTGTGAAACGCACAATAACGTATATTCCAAGTAACTTTATTAATGAAGAGGTTATAAGCCGTTTAAAATCAGGGGATTTCATTGGCATTTATGCAAAACTTGCTGGATTGGATGTAACACATGTGAGTTTCTTTATCATGACAGATAAAGGGCCGATGTTACGACATGCTCCTTCACACAAAGAAAATGAAAAAGTCGTCGATACCCCTTTTATGGATTATGTTGCAAAAACACCAGGAATCGTCGTTTTAAGAGCCCTTGAATAACATCATAGCGATATGAAATAGCTTTTCTATTCTTAATAGATATACTGAAGCTATTCAGATAAACGTCTAACTTTGTATAATCTACACGGATAAAATCATATTTGAAGAATGGCGGTTATAATTACCTTTACTGACTGAAAGCTGAAGGCAAGCAAAACTCTGTTATTTCTTGTATCATACTTTCTTTTCATATGCTCGAGCTAAGAATTATCTATAGACCACCGCCATTCTAATCTTTATGAATATAAAAAATATTTTTTGCAAGCATAAGTAAAATAAGGTATGTTATGATTATTGTCTCACAAAGTATTTTATATAAAATTTATAATTAAGCTCTATTTCCTCTCGCTCTCAAAAACAAGAGATCTATTCTTGACAGCCCCGTAAACAATACATCTTCTTAAGCCAATTTCAGCGGATAACCATTTCATGTAATTCAATTAAATGCCACCAGCAAGCCTTACTTCTCGGCATTGACCGCGCACTCAAAAAATGCTTAAGAGATCAAATTTTATAGGTCTTATCTCACCACACCTTAAATGACAGTGTACGATAACAGAATAAATCTTGCCTTAAGAGACTTTGTTTAATCTTCCCCTTTATTGATGCAAAAATACAATCAACAAAAGAGCATCATCGTATTTTCAAGAGATATGAGTTGCCACACCGTAAAAAATTAATGTTCGTAACATGACAACCCAATTGAAAAAATCTTTTTATATAAAAGGGATCACCGTTGTACCAGGAGGCAATTTTGCCTCATCTTCAGGCTCGACATGAATAGAAATACGCACATTATCAAATTCTTTTTGAAGAACAGCTTCGATTTTATCACAAATTTTATGTGCTTCTCCTACCTGCATTATAGCAGGCACAACCAAATGAAACTCTATAAAAGTAACCCTCCCAGCAACACGCGTCCGCAAATCATGGACCTCAAGCGCACCCGATGCATTTGCAGAAATCAGCTCCCGAATCCGCATGCTTTCATTCAATTCAACGCCAACATCCATTAATCCCTGAACAGCATTTCTAATCACCTTCCAGCCCTGTAAGAGAATATTAACAGCAACGATTATCGCTAAAATTGGATCTAAAGCTCCCCATCCTCCGACAAAACCAGCAATCAAACCAATTAAAATTGCAAGAGACGTAAAAACATCAGTTATAAAATGTACTCCATCAGCTTTAAGAGCCGGTGAGCGATGGAGTTTTCCCTGCCCAATAAGAACCATTCCCCACATACAGTTTATGACAGTTGCAATAAGATGAATAGCAAGCCATATTCCAGGTTTCTGCAACAATTTAACGGTAGAAAGAGCTATCCATGCTTCTCTTAAAATAACAATTGCCGCAATAATAATGAGTACCCCTTCAAGAATTGCGGAAAAATATTCCGCTTTATGATGCCCAAAGGGATGATCATGATCTGCTGGCTTCATACTCACTTTAACAGCCCACCATGCTGCCAATGATGCAAGGATATTAACGATTGATTCCAATGCATCAGAATAAAGTGCAACCGAACCTGTGATGTGATATGCCCAATATTTCAAAGCAAAAACAATACACGCAATAAAAATAGAGTATAAAGTTAAGCTTTGTATATTGATTTTTACATCCATGAACCTCATCCTTTTCTTCACGAAATAGGGAATTAATATTTTCAACCATATCATTATACTTTTGGCATAACGACGATCTTTCCTCAATATTACAGAAGCTTCATCATACAATAAACGCTTCAGCTCACCATTATTATCGTAAAAACTGCTCAGTTACACGAACAGCACCAATAAATAAAGAAGAGAGAAAATAATAGAAAGAAGAGCTTTCCCAAGAGCAATCAAACACATAACCTTCATTATTAATCGTTTTCTGAATAACTTAAAGCCATCTCACTTCTCATAAACGAAAAACTTGTTTTTGCTCAAATCTATCATAATCATGCATTTTTTTAGTCTTATGATGTGCATTATAACCCATCTATAAGCCATCTTTGCACCTTAGAAAAAATATCTTAGCACTCTACTGTAACCTTACAGGTCAACTGGATTTTAAAATATGATTTACTAAAAAATTTAGATATAGAAATGAAGAACAATGATTACCCTCAAAAAAAAGAATCTGGGCATTGGGGACCCAGATTCTTTTCCCTTAGAAATTAAGGGCATACAGAACTTGGGAAATAGCGGGGACCCAAGACACTGCACCCGATACGAGAAAAATATATGATTCCGTATCAGTATTTTCACATTATACCTATGGTTGTATATTGTCAACATAAATTCTACCATAAGTTTTAAAAAAGTATTTTTTTATCTCTTCTTTTAAAATAAAAAAATTCTAACATCTGGAAATCATAAGAAAAAAGCACTAAAAATCTCGCATGCATTTGAATATCACAACAATCAATGAAACAGATGATCCACGCCTAAAAGCCTATCATAATATCCGTGAAAAAGATCTTGTTGGACGGCAACATCAATTTATTGCTGAAAGCAAAGTAACTTTGTCCGCATTACTGCACTCAAAAGAGTTTTCTGCCATCTCACTGCTTATCTTAGCAAACCGTCTCTCTGGACTTCTACCGCTTTTAGAAAAAACACAGCCCCTATGTCCCATTTATTGCGTTCCACAAAAAGTTATGGATAATATCACCGGTTTCCATGTTCATCGTGGTGTTCTGGGTATTGGTAAACGCAAAATACTGCCATCTTTACAAAGTTTTTTACAATATCTTCCAGAAAAAGCTTTGATTCTTGTTTTATGTGGTATCTCGAATCACGATAATATGGGATCAATTTTTCGTAATGCAGCAGCCTTTGCCAGTAATGGCATTATTGTCGACAAAACCTCATGCGATCCACTTTATCGCAAATCAATAAGAGTTTCTGCCGGTGCTGCTTTAAAAGTACCCTATACACAAAACGCTGATATAGATGACATTATAGCTGCTCTAAACGATGAAAACTTTCATCTTTATGCACTCTCCCCTTCTGCCTCACACACTCTCAAACAAGCCAACAAAACCAAAAGAATGGCACTTATTTTTGGAACAGAAGGCGATGGCTTACCACCCCATATACTACAACAATCAAACACCTTACGTATTCCCATGACTGACGGTTTTGACAGCCTTAATGTTGCCACAGCCTCAGGTATTGCACTTGCTCATTTTACCAACTTTGACCACTAAAGATGATAACACTTCAAGTTATAGAACATACCTAATGTTGTGTGTTATCTACCAGTCTCCAATAATATTGCCGTTCCCTAGCCTTTGAAAGCATTGATAAAAAACATTTTTACATTTTTTTCATCACTTTCCACACCCTAACCCCACTTATGACGTGCAGAAGATATAATGTTGATGGATTCAATCATAAAACAAACTTTCAATGAGAAAATCTTCCGGAAGTCTCTCATTCAAGTTTAAGGTTAAAGATATCATTAAATCAATTTACTATGCTTTATAAAGCTGTTGTTTTTAGTTCTGAGGAAACAGAATCTTTTGTTTCGAGATTGCATAAAACGCGCTTCAACATCATTTCAGTATCGGCTGCACGTTCTGAATGTGTTACAAATCCTCCCCCAAGAATACGCGCCTCATGACCATTTCCATCATAAAGAACGCAAGCTTGCCCTGGTGCCACACCATTTTCACATTCCAATAAATCAACGGAAAAAATACCTTCTTTATAATGTAAGCGCGCAAGATGAGGAGGACGCGTTGAACGCACCTTTACAGCCACCTCAATACCTTGAGAAGGGAAATTATCTAACGACTCATCACCAAGCCAATTCACATCACGTAAAAAAAGCTTATGCGTTTCTAACATTTCACGCGGTCCAACAATAACACGTGCATTTTCCACATCGAGATAAACCACATAAAGCGCTTCACCCGTTGACACCCCAATACCACGACGTTGACCAACCGTATAATTAACAATTCCCGAATGTTTACCTAAAATCTTTCCATCAATATGGACAATAACGCCAGGATTAGCTGCTTCTGGACGCAGTTTTGCGATAACATCTGAATATTTTCCTTGTGGAACAAAACAAATATCCTGACTATCATGCTTATTGGCAACCACAAAGCCCATTTCTGCTGCCATTTCACGAACGCGGGCTTTTGGAAGGTTACCAAGTGGAAAACGCAAATAATCAATCTGTTCTTGTGTCGTTGCAAAGAGAAAATAACTCTGATCACGATCATTATCGAGAGGACGAAAGAGTGCTCGATGCGCTCCGTGGGAACGCGAACGAATATAATGTCCCGTAGCCAAAGCATCTGCCCCCAATTCGCGTGCCGTTGCTAATAAATCAGCAAACTTAACCGTTTGATTACATGCAATACATGGTACTGGGGTCTCTCCATGAGCATAACTTTCTGCAAAAGGATCAATAACAGCTTCGCGAAAGCGCTTTTCATAATCAAGAACATAATGCGGTATTCCTAGTGTTTCTGCAACGCGGCGTGCATCCTCAATATCTTGTCCTGCACAACACGCCCCCACCCGATGCGTTGCTTCCCCATGATCATAAAGCTGCAACGTAATGCCAATAACATTATACCCTTCCTTTTTCAAAAGACCTGCAACAACCGATGAATCAACCCCTCCCGACATTGCAACAACAATGCGAGAATCCTCAGGTTGCCCTGGTAAATCAAGACTGTTTAAAAACATGTATTCATTCTCTATTTAATGCTCTGTTTAATGGCTACCCATATGTTGACATTCTGATGCACGCTCTTTAGCACTTTTACATGATTGATTGTCTTTATATTATTTTTTTATCCTTTCCACAACCATAGGCATTACTTTCTTAAGAGCTGCTGCAAACAAAAAAAGAATGATGGAAATAAGGCATAATGGTAATCGTTTAGGAGAAATCCTTTTTTCTCTTTTGAAAAATCCAGTAAAATATTGCAAGAATCTCTTCTACACACTTCAACTTGAGCTTCTTTTTACATACCCAATCACTTTATTAATTTTTTCTTTCAGCGCTTTTAGCTCTTTTTTAAATTTCATGCTCTATAAACGAATCAAGTCCTTGACTAAAGGTAGAGGATACGAATGAGCAACTTGATAAAAACACAAATGAAATATGTTATTGGGCCAGATGGAAGTCCGCTTACAATTGCCGACCTACCGCCGCAAACAACACGGCGCTGGGTGATTCGTCGCAAAGCTGAAGTTGTTGCGGCTGTCAGAGGTGGATTGTTAAGTCTTGACGAAGCGTGCCACCGTTATACTTTGACTGTAGAAGAATTTCTTTCATGGCAAAGTTTAATCGATGAACACGGTTTAGCGGGATTACGAACGACCAAGATTCAACACTACAGGCATTAAGTTGCCATTGATTAATAAAACATAAAGCAATCTATAAAACAGCCAAACTTGATAAAAGTTTGGCTGTTTTATACTATATCCAAAAGATAAACCTGAAAGAATGGATTTTTCAATAATTGCTTTTATCATCCAGCCATTAAATTAGCCAACCATTGAATTAGATTGAATCAAAATATCCTTATCATCCGCAGCAATCTTCTTTTCTCGTGCTTCCAAAAGCTGTGCACGTTGCAGCTCTGTATTAGCTTCATGGAGAGCAATTTCAGCATTTGTTTTTTGAAGTTCTAAATCACGAATTGAATTGATCAGATTATCACGTCTTTGCCGCGCTGCACGCGCAAAAGCAGAATAAGCAAAATGGTGAACATCATTGTTTCCAGATTTACGTTCTTCATGAGTAATCTGTGCTTCCAACTCTAACACCATTCGTTCAAATTCTGCGATCATCATCTCAAGCTGTGCAATTTCACGGCGCTTTCCACGCACTTGAAACATCCTTAATCGCACCATATTTTCTCGTGGCTTCATACTCACTACTCCTTGATTGCGCCAACTCAAAACTCGCATTCACACCCAATAAATATCTTTTAGTTATATATCTATCCGACAAAAACAGTCTATTAACTTGAAATTATAATAATTTTTGCCTTTCATTAAAGCATCTGAAAATACAATCTGCTTTAATAGAGCAATAACTATTTCTTTAACTTTTCCCCTATTATAAACTGAAGAGGTTTAAAGCTCAGTAAATAAACACTGAAATTGTAAAAAAGTAATTTATAAAGCTCTTTTACAAATTTTTTTAAGTTAAAGTTTATAGAAAAAGCCCTCCTTTTTTATTATGTTAAAAAATATAGGATTTTTCTAAAATAATTTTGTAGCCTCTTTCAAAAATAACAATATTTTGTTAACCACTATCATGGATAGTGGGGAATTTAGTAGTGATTGTTACGCGTACTACTGAAATGTTCATAAACGCTTTGTTATAAGTGTTTGATTTAATGAATTGTTTTTATAACAGTGGTTTTGCTAACTGATATAAAATAGAAATGCTCCTTATGATTCGTGAAGGAGCAAAGTGAGGGATCTAAAATGCGCGTATTATTAATTGAAGATGATAGAGCAGTTACTCAAAGCATTGAGTTGATGTTAAAGTCGGCTAACTTTAATGTTTATATCACTGATCTGGGTGAAGAAGGTATCGATTTAGGAAAACTCTATGATTATGATATCATTTTGCTTGATCTGAATTTGCCTGACATGTCAGGGTATGATGTCTTGCGGACTCTAAGGTTGGCAAAAATAAAAACTCCTGTCCTAATCCTTTCTGGTATGAATGCCATTGAAGATAAGGTTCGTGGTTTTGGCTTTGGAGCAGACGACTATATGACGAAGCCTTTTCATAAGGATGAGCTCATTGCACGTATCCATGCAGTTGTTCGTCGTTCAAAAGGACATGCACAATCGGTTATTGTTACCGGAGATCTCACCGTTAACCTTGACACAAAAACTGTCGAAGTTGCAGGGCGCCCTGTTCATTTAACCGGTAAAGAATACCAAATGTTAGAGCTTCTCTCTTTACGCAAAGGCACCACCCTTACCAAGGAAATGTTTCTCAATCATCTCTATGGTGGAATGGATGAACCAGAACTAAAGATTATCGATGTTTTTATCTGTAAATTGCGGAAAAAATTGGAAGCAGTCTCTTCCAGTGTAAATTACATTGATACAGTTTGGGGACGTGGTTATGTATTACGTGATCCAGTTGAAGAGAACGTACGAAAAACCGCTTAAGCAGTGAATATGCACATTGTAAAATCTCGGAGTGTAGCGGGCCGAGATTTTTTCCCCGAGATCTTTTCTCTATTAAAAGTAGAGAACTCGCACACTAAAAATCTCATATAGAAAGCGCTTAAAGCTTAAGAAGTAACCACACCCAATTTACACATATAACCTTATCGCTCATAAGTTCAATCGAAGCCACTTTTCCCAACACAGTTTAAGCGCTTCTCTCTTATTCAAAGCTTTTTTACACTTTCTAAAACAATACAACCATCACTTTCATCAATATTTATTTTCATCTCTGTCATCTGAGCAAGTAACATTGTGTAATAAAATTGGATGACATGTGCATCAATAAGCTCTTCTTGAACTTCTCCACGAAATAACGCAAGAAAATGAGGGGGGATACGGAGAGTTCTACCGAAAACCTCAAATCGAAAAGAACGTTTATTTTCTTCTTGCAAAATCATAACAACAATTTCACCACCACGAGAAACTGTTGCGTTTGCAATCAATAATAAATTAAGCAAAAGTTTAACTTCATCTTTTTCTAACAATAAAGAAGAAGCTTGCCATTTTAAAGTTGCTTTTTCTTCTTTCATATATTGTTGAGCAACCTGCTCTGCAGTCCGTGTATCTATTTGTCCTCCGCTTGCACCAGCAAAACCAAAAGCCAATCGCGCAAATTGTAGACGTGCAGCAGCACTCGCAACGGATAAACGCACCAATTGTAAAGCATCTTCTTCAGCTCCTCCTTCATCATAAAGCTCCATTGCATTTTGAATAGCCCCCACAGGTGAAATCAAATCATGGCAAATACGACTACAAAGCAAAGCAGCAAGATCCATAGGCTTCAAAGAAATATCTAACGTCATAATGATTGAAAACTCCTAGATTCAAAAAAACAAACTTTATTTTAAAGAAAAACTCTTAACATCTGATGCATAATAGGAAACATTAACAATCATGCTAAAAAATTCAGAAATAAATTCAAGAATTTAAATAACCTTATATCTTATTTTTTATTTGAATAGAATGAAAATTCTAATATTATCTTTTTGTTTATCACTAATAAAAGGAGAAAACTCCATGGCTCTCTCTCTGCTCAAATACTGGTACAAAAATATTATATCTTTAATCTTCCTTTTATTCATCACCATAAACACTACACAAGCTCGACTAAAACCAATAGAGCAAAACGAACCTCATTATTCACTCCAAGAAATTATTGATTCTGGTCATATTTTTTTTGGAAAAACAGCTAGTGGTCTGGCTGTTGCAATTCAAAATATTTTTTCAAAATACGGTTATCCCAATGCCTATATTTTAGGAGAAGAAGCTTCTGGTGCCTTTTTTGCTGGATTAACCTATGGCGAAGGAATAGTTTTTACCAAAAGCTATGGTCAACATAAAGTTTTTTGGCAAGGTCCCTCAGTAGGATGGGATTTTGGCGGCCAAGGCTCCCGTTTAATGATCTTAGTTTACAATCTTAATGGCATAAATAATTTATGGAGACGCTATGGTGGTATTTCAGGTTCGGCCTATTTAATTGCAGGTGTTGGTTTTCATGTCCTAAAATACCATAATACCCTGTTAATCCCAATACGTACAGGAGTCGGCGCACGCCTTGGTATCAATATAGGATATTTAAAATTAACACATAGACCGACATGGAATCCGTTTTAAACGTATTCTTATTTGAAAAGGGGTATTATGCTTATTCAATCATTTCTTTTTTTTATACTTGGAGTTGCTTTCACTTCCTGGTTACTGGTGCTTTTATCTCCTTTTATTTGGCGTAAAGCCGTTCATTTTGCGTATAAAGATGTTTGTGCGAAAATGCCATTATCACTCGCGGAAATAGAAGCAAATCACGATTTTCTTCGTGCACAACATGCTGTAGAATTAGCAAACAACCAACAAAAGTACGAATTTTTGCAAAAAAAATATGTCCAACAAAAAATACAACTGAGCCAAGTAACAGAACAGTTTTATCGGCTATGCCTCCCCACAAAAGATACTCTCACCAAAGAAGCCGATAGCAATCAAACAAAATATCGCCACACTACACACTTCCAAAGGAAAGACAAATGATGCGTGAAAAATTCGCACACTATCAGCAACGCTTACGAAAAATTCAAACTCATGAGCTGGACACGACCGCTAACCACCAATTGCTAGAAGAACTCCGAGAAGAAACAAAAGAACTTGCAGCAACATTAGCAGCTCAAATAGCGCTACAAGAGGGGAATACATCACCCATCAACACATTGATTCAAAAATCCAAAAGCAAAAATGACCTAGCATCACGTATTCGCCAAAAAATAACTTTTCTCTCCAAAAGCCCCGTTAAATAAGTTATCTTTTAAAACACCTTAAATGAAGAGTAAAATCAACAAAGGTTCATTGTAACTTTCATAACCTAAATCCTTTTTATTAAACGTGACTTTTTTGCTAAGCTAAAGGACAAAGTTTCTTAGCCCATACCGTTCTGTTAAAAAATATCTTCTTGTCTAGAAGCTTCACTTTCTAATCATATCACCGCTCTAAAGGACAACATTTCATAGGTCCTAGAAAGGAAATAATACCAAAACATTGGCCACACACTCTAACAAAAAATACCTTCTAAGATGGATCACCAATAAAGCTTTGACCATAATTTTAAGGATAAAAACACGCTCTCAAGAGTGATAAAAATCTCTTATTTTTTTGATAATCATATCCTGATCCGTTTGTGTCAAGTAAGGATGCATTGGTAAACTTAAAACACACCCTCCTAAAGACTCTGAAACAGAAAGGGAATCTTTTACATAAGGGAAGTGTTTATAAGCTGGCTGTTGATGTAAAGGAGTTTTATAATAAATCATTGTAGGGATAGAATTTTTTTGTAAAAAATCTTTTAATTTATCCCGTTCTTTTACCTTAATCGTATATTGTGCATAAGCAGAACGAATATTTTCTCCTATTTCTGGAACTGTAACAATATCTCTTAAGCCATTGGAATAGCGTTGAGCAATTTCCACACGCTTTTCCATTTCATCTTCAAAAATCGCAAACTTTTCTAGTAAAATTGCAGCCTGAATGCTATCTAGACGCGAATTCATACCAATACGTACATTGTCATATTGCGTTTCACCTTTACCATGAAACAAAATAGAGCGTAAAAGTTCTGCAAAATGATCATCATTGGTCATCATAGCGCCTCCATCGCCATAACATCCTAATGGTTTTGCAGGATAAAAACTTGTAGCAGCCACATCACCAAAAGCACCACACATAGTATTACCGCTTCTCCCCCCCATAGATTGAGCAGCATCTTCAATTATAAAAAGATTTTCCTTTGCAGCCACTTGAGCAATTTGCACATAGTCAGCAGAAAGCCCAAATAAATCAACGGCAATAATAGCTTTTGGCTTTAGACGTCCCTCTTTTTTTACCATTTCGATAGCGTGAGAAAGTTTTTCAACATCAATATTGAATGTATCAGGTAAAACATCAACAAAAACAGGTTTAGCCCCCACCAAAGCAACCACTTCAGCCGTTGCTGAAAATGTAAAACTAGGACAAAAAACAGCATCCCCTGGACCAATATTTTTAGCCATAAGAGGCATCTTCAAAGCATCTGTTCCATTAGCACATGCAATCACATGTTTAACGCCAAGATATTCTGCCAATTTCTCTTCAAATTCTGTTACTTTTGGTCCCAAAATATACTTACCACTAGCGACTACATGCGCAATTGCAAAATTAATTTTATCTTCAATACGCGCACGCTGCGCCCCAAGGTCGATGAATTGCATATTAACTCCATTGATCATCACAAGAATGCAAAAGCGCTACCTATCTCTTTTATCTATCATAATTGACATCAGCAGCTGTTAAAATCCGTAAAACCGCAATAGCATCATCACCATTTGTACGAGGTGATTGACGCGTTTCAATACAATGGAGGAAATGCCGTAATTCGCAAGTAAGCGGCAAATCTTCACAAACATCAATGTAATTCAGCTCATCCATGCTAAAAGCCCACTCTTGATTTTCTTTCCAAACGGCAAAATAGTGCATTGCCAATTTACGACTCCACGGTTCCATATCATCAAAAACGAGTATAGCCTTTGTTCCAACAACAATTAAACGCCTCTCACGATAAGAACTCAAGCGTGAAGTAAAAAGATGACTACGCACGCCATTTGGAAAAATCATATGAATATGAGAAAAATCAGAAATCTGATCAACGACAGCAGCCCCCTCACCGCGAATTTCGGAAGGTTCACATCCTGTCAACGCCAAAATCATTGAGAGATCATGAGGGGCAAGATCCCATAAAGCATCACTGTGTGTGTGAAATTTTCCAAAGCCTAATCTATGAGAATAAATATATCGCACATCTCCCACATCTCCGTTTTTCACCAATTCACACATTTTTTCAAAAGCTGGATGAAAACGCAAAATATGGCCCACCATAAAAACTCGCTCATAGGCCTCAGCCTCCTGAACTTGGCGTTTAGCATCAGAAACATTCAAGGCTATTGGTTTTTCCACCAAAACATCTTTACCATTTTTAACAGCACGGAGCACATTTTGCGTATGCAATTGTGGCGGCAACGCTAATACCAGCGCATCAATATCTCGATGCGTAAAAAGATCATCTGGTGTAACAACCTCTACACCATACAGTGTTGCAAAACTAGCAGCACGATCATTATCAATATCAGAAACTGCTGCTAAAGCCCCGAGAGAGTGGAGTGTCCGTATATGATTTTCACCCCAATGACCGCATCCTAAAACCGCTACACGTGGCACCATTTTCATGCCTTACCTTACTTTATCATATGAAAATTACACTTTTACATATCGAGGATAAAATAGAATGACAAGAGAAAAGCTTAAAAACGATGCTTGACATCTTACTATTCTACCCCTTATATCCGCAAAAGATGTAATTATTGACAATTATGATTGCTTATTTTGGCGGAGTAGCTCAGTAGGTTAGAGCAGAGGAATCATAATCCTTGTGTCGGGGGTTCAAATCCCTCCTCCGCTACCATTACTTGTTTGTTGTAGCTTGTAGCTGTAGCTTGCCTGTAGCTTGTCAGCGGGTGTAGCTTGTGTAGCTTGCCAGCAGGTTTTGTATATTTTGACACTAGGTTTTGTACCAATTTATTTTTTCTCAAAGAGTTTTAAAGGATC
>NZ_JBHIPC010000064.1:0-3119 GCF_042195765.1 Bartonella sp. AP3QHHD | reverse complement strand
GGTATGCTTTGATGCTTACTTCATTCCCCTGATGGCGCAAGTACCCAGACAGTTTCTATATCATTATGTTTTTATTGTAAACAACAAAACGAAACATTGTGTCCTGTTCTTTATCGTTTAAAAAATGATTTTAGAAGAGTTTTTAAAATAGAGATTGCAGTTAGCAACTATGAATTGCAGAAAAGCTAATTTAATAAGTCTTCCGTTTAAAAGTGTTAAGAAACAAAATATTTTGCAAGGATGTTTGTTGCTTAAGGCTGTTGTTATGGAAACTCTACAAAGTTTTTGGAGAAGCTGTTGTTGTGTGCTTACAAAAAGCTTTTAATTGATTTTCTTACACAGAGAATTATTTATTACGTTTTTTAAAATACAAAAAAATTTATTAAAAGCATTTGATTTTTATAAATCAAAAAGGCAGCTCTTTTGAGAATTCAGTATTCATTCAGAGATAACAGATTTTGTTACATTTGGTTTGAGTGAGATTAATTGGCTCAAGAAAGGTGGTAGAAAGAATCGTTATTGACGCTTCTTTCCGATAGATTGTAAAAAGGCAGCATATTTGTACTGCCTTTTATTAAAATGAATAGAATATAAATTGTTTTTTGCGTTTTCTTAAAACTGATAGCGTATTCCGCCTGAAAAGCTTGCTCCGGATATACCAGTTTTTTGAAGCTTATATTGATAGTTAACATCAGCATGAAGGGCGACATTTTGTGATAATTGTGCATTTACACCAAATCCACCTTCAAGGGCAGCTCCCATAGAATCAAGGTGGAATGGTTCACCAATCTGTATCGTACCATTGTTAGAAAAAGCTTTAACAATATTCAATTTACCATAGAAAGAAAGAGTACCGCCGTTTTCAATAGAAAGCTTCGTTTGCGTTAAGCGTCCACCAACACGTACTAAGTATTGATAAGGATTTCCCATATCCACATCAAAGCCATCGACATCTGAGAGTGTGCCAAGCATGAGGCGTTGATAAACAAGTTGTGCTTGTGGTTCAAAGACCAATCCTTTCCTACTGGTTTCGAACTTTTGTCCAATGGTTGCTGATGCACTGAATGTATCAGCATTTTTCAACTCTGCAGTCTTTCCTATGAGAGCTGTGGTGATATCTCCCTTGAGCATTCCATAGGAGAAGAGTGCATGGATGTATATCCCATTATTATGGCGCAGCCCACTATATGCAGTAATTGACCATTTATTGAGTGTACTCTTGTCAGCACCTTCCATGTCTTTAGGGGTGAAAGCTAATTTCCCATATGTTCCTAAAAGACCAAAATTAGTGGTCATGTTTTGGTCTTCTAGAGTTGCTAATGTAATGCCTGCCTGTAAAGCTGCATAGTGAATATCGGCACCATAGCCATATTGTAATGGCGTACGGTGAGAGGATAATGTCATCTTATTTCCATAAGTCGAGAAGAAGACTCCTTTGTTTTTATGATCTTTTGTCTCAAAGGTGTTTTCCTGCATCGAGTTGAGTAAAGTGTTTTGATTGTTTATATCAGCCAGTCCAGCTGAGAATAGTGCGTTAGGCATGGACAAATAGCTTGCCACTTGAGGAACGAGAGCTCTGATCTTTCCTTCATTATCGAGAGTCGCATTTTGCAAGCGAAAATCCCAGAAATTCTGATTTTTTTCCAAGATGTTTTGTGCGTTGTTTGCTTGTCCAAGGGATGATGAACCGGTATTTTGCGCTTCTTTCTCTTTTGGTGAAACACCTTCAATCATTGTTCCTAATGCTGATATCGTGTAGATTGTGTAGTCTTTGAGGGTATTTTCTTTTGATTCTTGTGATATTCCGCTAAAATGACTTTGTGTGCTATCGGCTGTCCCATGGCTGGATGTTGGACCATAGGCTTTGAGTATATATTTATAGGGCAATCCCCCCATTGTGGTGTAGCCGTGTGCAAGTTTGAAGGAACCTTCATTTGCATTTCCAGAAACTTGAATGAGTGAAAGACCACGCATATTTGAGGAAACAGAATCTTCAGCTTTCAATATCTCACCTTTCGCAAGGTTCTTGATATGGACTGTTGTGCTGCCTGATACATCACCATGTATAAGGAGGCGGTCAGCTTTTTGCTGTTCTTTTACTAGACCATCACTCCATTCAATATTAAAATAAATTTTTGCATCGCCTGTGGCATTGTAAACTGTATTATAAGTGCTTTCTATATCGGGGATTGTACTTCCCTCAGGTCTACGAACCTCAGCTGTTCGCCCTACATACAAGGTATGATAATGATCTTTTTCCCGCCCTTGTGGTGTCTTAAATATGATAGAACTATTATTAAGATTCAGTACTGAAACGGTAGAAAGGGCTCGTTGTTTAATATCACTGAGCTCATAGTTAAACACATTAAAGTCAGTATCGACTTCCTCTTGAGAGGTCTTTAAGTACCATTTGCTCTTGTTATTCAGAGTCAAAACCGTTGTATTGACTTTTAAAGTTCTTGCTCGTCCCTCTATTGTTGAATTATCAGCGGTTAATGCTAAAGTTACAGGAAGAGTATCGTTGTCATAATATTTACGTTTCGTTTTATTTCTCAATAATACGTCAGATCGAATTTCTGAGTCTTTAAGTTGAACTTCAGCAACGGCTCTTGAGCAGTAGGGACCAAGAATACCGGTACCGTTTTTCACAAGAAGTTTTGTATTGCTAAGAACAACCTTATTGACAACTTTTTCTCCACTTTTCAGTGAAGAATCTTTTGTTTCATAAAAAACGATACCACCGGCACCTCCTCGTTGGACGGTTATGGTTGAATCTTCAACGTTGATTATACCATTCTTTGTTTCTAAACCTTTGTACACTGTATTTGCTTTAATTTCTTTAGCATGAATGCGTCCACCTGCTGATACAGAAAGTGCAGACATTTCCGTGTGTATTGTTGATTTTACAATTGTGATAGCTGCTTTATCATGCGCTAATATTCCAGGTCCTTTATCGCGGACAAGAACATTATTTAAAGTCTTTTCTTCTCCCTTATTTAATTCAATCTTTCCCAAAATTCCAGGAGTTTCAGGAGCCAATGTATTTGCATAAGTTGAACCGAAATGAGAAAAAATCAAAGTTCCAGCAATTGTACATAACAAAAAATTTTTCTTATAAA
>NZ_JBHIPC010000063.1:0-3201 GCF_042195765.1 Bartonella sp. AP3QHHD | reverse complement strand
CAACTTAAACAGTGAGATAAAGCAAGAAGAAGCGATTGAGATGTTAGCGCAACATCTTGTGACGCGTCCCGTGTTTGAAGCCTTGTTTGAAGGCAATGAATTTGTACAAAATAATGCCATTTCGCAAGCAATGGAAAAAATCTTAACAGAACTCGATAAAACCAATATTGAGGAAGAATCCAAAGAATTACAAGAGTTTTATGACAGCGTAAAGTTTCGTGCCTCTGGCATTACCGAACCACAGGCAAGACAAAATCTTATTATCAAACTTTACGAAGATTTTTTTACCAAAGCTTTTAAGAAGACAACGGATAGGCTTGGCATTGTTTATACCCCCGTTGAGGTCGTGGATTTTATCATTCATTCTGTTGATGATGTTTTACGCAATGAATTTGGAAAAAGCTTGGGGTCACGTGGTGTTTCTATTCTTGACCCTTTCACTGGAACGGGTACCTTTATCACAAGGCTTTTACAATCAAAGCTCATAAAACCAGAGGATATGGAATATAAATTCCGTCATGATATCCATGCCAATGAGATTGTTTTACTGGCTTATTACATAGCAGCGATCAATATTGAATCGACTTACCATAGTTTGAAGAAAGGAGATTACATCCCTTTCAAGCATATTGGTTTAACTGATACGTTTCGGATGCTGGAAAAACAAGATTTGATGAAAGGTTTATTAGAGGAAAACAGTGAATATTTAGAGCATCAAAAAAATTTGAATATTGAAGTGATCTTTGGCAATCCTCCTTATTCGGTAGGTCAAAAGAGTGAAAATGATAATGCAAAGAATACTCCCTATCCCATATTAAATAAACGCATCAGTGACACGTATGCTGCTCAATCTAAAGCAAATCTTAGGCAAGCGCTTTATGATAGTTATATTCGTGCCATTCGCTGGGCTAGTGACCGTATTGCTGATGCTGGAATAATCGGCTTTGTCACAAATGGAAATTTTATCAGTGGATATTCTATGGATGGTTTACGAAAATCTTTAGCTAAAGAATTTAGCAGTATTTATGTGCTTAATTTACGGGGGGATATTCGTAAAAATATGAGGAATAAAAACAACGCTCAAGAAGGAGAAAATATTTTTGGCAATGGTAGTATGACCGGTATTGCTGTGACACTATTTATCAAAAACCCCAATGCTTCTGAAGAGTGTAAAATTTACTATCATGACATTGGAAATTCACTCACAAGAGAAAAAAAGCTTACAATAATAGAGTCTCTTGGGAGCATTGATGGTGTTACACGGAGTAAACAAGGGTGGCAAATAATCACACCAGATAAACATGGGGATTGGCTTGGTCAACGGGATGACAGTTTCAAAGCATTTTTAGCTATAGGTGATAAAGGTGATAAAAAAAGTCATGGTAAAAAACTTTTTGAGATTTATTCTTGTGGTCTAAAAACCAATCGTGATGCTTGGACATACAACTCTAGCCGTGAAGCTTTAGCAAAAAATATGCGTAATATGATTGCCTTCTATAACAGTGAAGTGGAACGTTTTAACAACACCTATCCACATACTGACCATAAAACACGTACAAAGGTTGTAGATAATTTTGTTAATACAGATGAGAAAAAGATAAGTTGGAGCCATAATGTTAAGCAGGAACTGGTAAAAGGAAAAATTTTCGAATTTGAAGAAGCGTGCTTTATTCAAAGCCTTTATCGCCCTTTTATGAAACAGTGGCTCTATTATAATCGCACCTTCAACGATAGAGTTTCCAAAATGCCGTGTGTATTCTCTATGGAACAAATGAATGAAAATAGGGTAATACAAGTTACAGGTATAGGAGCAATGGTGGGCTTTTCTGTCTTAATGACCAGGACTCTACCTAATTTTCATGCAATAGATACTGGTCAATGCTTTCCAAGGTATATTTATGAGGATATTGAATCTTTAAAAAGTAACAATAAAAGTGAGAAACAATCCCTTTTATTTACAAACTCTATAGAAGAAAACAAAACAGCTGATTTACAAAGGTGTGATGCCATTACTGATGAAGGTCTAGACCATTTTAAAGCCGCTTATCCTAATGAAACTATCACGAAAGATGATCTATTCTATTATGTTTACGGTCTTTTACATTCGGAAGATTATTGTGCTCGTTATGCTGATAACCTCTCTAAAGAACTGCCTCGTATCCCTTGTGTAAAGAGTGCTGGTGATTTTTGGAAGTTTGTAACAGCAGGACGTGAACTGGGTCATTTGCATGTGAATTATGAAGATGTAGAGCCTTATCCAGTAACCTTTAAAAAGGGTAATCCAAAACTGACAGAAATCTCTAATCCCGAAAAATTCTATTATGTAACTGAAATGAAATTCGCAAAAATTAAGGATAGTAAAGAAAAGGATAAAACCACTGTTATTTATAATAGCAATATCATCATGACAGATATCCCACTTGACGCTTATGAGTATATCGTCAATGGTAGACCCGCTCTTGAATGGGTTATGGGGCGTCAATGTGTAAAGACTGATAAAAAGAGTGGTATTGTGAATGATGCCAATCGTTATGCTGTTGAAACCATTGGTAACCCTGCTTATCCATTAGAGTTGTTTCAAAGGGTTATTACCGTAAGTTTAAAAACAATGAAGATTGTTAAGAACTTACCAAAATTAGAAATAAGAGAAACTGAATAAGCTTATTAAAGCATGCTCACATAATGGGTATGATAAACTCATAAGGGGTATAAGGTTTTATACCTATAGGTTCTTATATCCCTTTTATAAATTGCTGACATACAATCTTTAAAAGGATAATTTATCATGCGTTATTTAAAAAGAAGAAACTTGCACTTTTAGATACTCTTATTTACATTGCCTTTAAAAGATTAAACCGTAATCTAAAATGATAGCTTTATTGTTATCAGAAGCTTTATTTAAAGAGGGTTATGTATATTCATTTTCTTATATTACTTATAGGTTTTGAATGTTTCTACCCCCCCAAAAACCTTACAAAACATAGAGCATTAGTTGAATTTATAGGTTGTACTATTGATATAGGTTGTTTTTTGAAAAATTGATAAAAAATAACATATTGAAATATAATGACTTTTATTTTTTATTGAAAAATATGTAAAGGGGGGCGTAAAAAGCACCTCCAAAACTCATAACCATAATGGTCTTGATAGCATTTATTATGATTATAATCCCTTTCTTTTGAAAGGCTTTAAAGGATCACA
>NZ_JBHIPC010000062.1:0-1442 GCF_042195765.1 Bartonella sp. AP3QHHD | reverse complement strand
GCTTCAAACACGGGACGCGTCACAAGATGTTGCGCTAACATCTCAATCGCTTCTTCTTGCTTTATCTCACTGTTTAAGTTGTTTTTTAATTCTTTATAAAACGCATCAAAGGCATGATAAGCTTCGCTTGTTTGATCAGAAAGCATAGTTTGAAGGCGTGTGATATGGTTTTGTGCAATCTCAGCAACATTGCCAGCCCAAATGCCCCAATAATCACTCATAGTAGATTTTTTAACAATCAGTGTTTTGAGAGCATTGGGAAACTCAACAAAAAAGGGCAATCTTCCTTGTCCTTCATATGTTTGGTGCGGTTCATGAGCTTGTGTCCCAATACAAAGTCCGGATTTTTCTGATTTTTCGTGGAGCGGGATTTCGTCAATAACCGTGGTGACATTCTCTAATTCGGTCTTTTTAGAAACTGTAACAATGTCGATGATAGAGCTTACGTCTTGTCCTAAGACCATCTGGTTAAGGGTTTTACTAAAATTCTCATCATGGGCAAGCAAAGCATTGAGAACTTGCCAGACAACACTGTATCTCTTATTGTTTTTTAATGCCTCTTCTGGTGAAACACCAGCAGGAACACCAACCGGCAAAATGATATAACCCATCTTTTTGCCTTTTGCACGACGCATCACACGTCCCACTGCTTGTATCACATCCACTTGGCTTTTACGCGGGTGTAAAAACATAACCGCATCAAGGGAAGGAACATCAACACCTTCTGAAAGGCAGCGTACATTGGTTAATATACGGCAGACATTCTCACCCGCATCTTCTTTCAACCAATCAAGTTTTATCGTACGGTTTTTGGCACCAGATTTTCCATTAATATGATCTACTTGACAGTTAAGAGGGGGAATATTTTTATGGTTTTCATGAAGATTACGTAAATCTTTCTTAACTTCTTCATCGTTGAATGTTCTACATATGCGTTCAGAAGTATCAATATCTCTACAAAAAGCCAAAGCCCGATGCATGGGTCTTGTATCATCTCCAAGATCAATTTTCAGATCCATTTTGGTAAGAGCTTGATAACAACCCATGATCTTTGTTCTATCATCAAGAATAAGTTCATAATTCTCATCTGTCATCAGATGCTGGATAGATTTACTCACTTCTCCTTCATCAACACCTAAAACGATAATCTTGTAAGGCGTTAAAAGTCCATTTTTTACAGCATGGGAGAAACTATAAGAATAAAGGATTTTGCCATAAAGCTCTTCATCATCCATAGAAGCCAGAACGGCATCAATCTCATTAGCTTGTTTTTTGGCATTATCACTAAAGATACGAGGTGTTGCTGTCATATACAGACGTTTCTTTCCCCGAATAAGGCTATTATTATGAACCTTGATAAACTCAGATTCACTCTTGTCTGTTCCTAACACAGCTCCAGTGGTACGGTGTGCTTCATCACAAATGATCAGATCAAATTCCGG
>NZ_JBHIPC010000061.1:0-8559 GCF_042195765.1 Bartonella sp. AP3QHHD | reverse complement strand
GGTTCCCCTTTGAGATGCTAGTTCCCCTTTGAGATTTTATTCTATAGTGAATTAATCAATGTCATTGGCTTGCACGTCATAAAAGGCTGTGTGTGGGCTTTATGTTGGTGAGTAATATTTGAAAAAAGACTGAAATGCCTCTTATGGAGGCTCTCAAAGGTCAATGGCTGTTGTAACATGAGAGACAAATAGTATGATGATGCTCAGCTACTACTTTTATGAAGTGAAAAGAGGTATGAAGGTAAAGAAGGATGTGGGGTAACAAGGGGCGGTTTTGATGGTTCACTTTACGGGGGCTATTATATCTTATTTACAGATACTGTTTTGAAATGAGCGTGGATACACTGGGAAATATTAAAAAGTGCGTGAATGGAGGGACACAAGTGTATTCTGTTTTAGGATGTCCTATTGTACCTGAAGAGGATATCTCCATTAAAGAATGCGATAAATAAAAGCATAAAATGTGTAATTTCATCAGTTAATTGTTGTTGTCGTGGATGCTTTAGTCCCGTAAAGCTGGAGAGTGATGATGGATGTTAGCTTTACTCCTTGAAATTTCATATTCTGCCAAAATAAAATTATATACGCATTGCAAAAATTACACAAAAGAGATGGGTAATAGGCTCGCTTTTATTTTGCATATAAAAGCTGAAACGGTTTGCTCTATATCGTTTTGGTTTCTGTTTTAAAATATGCCGGTTATATGAGGGATGGAAGTTGATTGAAAGCGGGAATGGATTTTATGTGGCCTTCAGTTCTCATCGTTAAGGTTTTGGGGAACTATTGGGGGACAATAGAGGTTGGTTTAAAGAGGTTGGAAAATATCTTTGTGCTTAATAAACAGATGAGACATTTTGCTAAAAAAGGGGAAACTTCTCTTGTTCATTGTTTAAAATGCTCTTTTAAGAAAAAATATCAAAATAAGTATCAGGAACAGAGAGGCAATAGACAATTCCTTCTTGTGTCAATTTGAGGGAAGCTGAACCATTCACGGAAATGGGAACGATTTTTTCGAGAACGGCACTACCAAAACAGGCTTTTTTATTGTTTGTGGGAGGGATGCCGGATTCAAAATTTTCATGCCAAGTGATGATAAGTTGTGTTTTGCCATTCAGTTTTGTTTTGATTTCACAGCGTACACAGATGCTCCCTTTTTCTTGGGAAAGAGCTCCAAAAGAAAGAGAATTGACAATCAGTTCATGAAAAGCCAAACCAATATGCAAAGCGGCATTGGGAAAAAGATAAGGATCTACGCCTTCAAGTGAAAAACGTTCTGTTTCTTTCATAAAATAGCCTAAAGCCTGCGTTTGGACCAATTCGCGAAATTGAGCACCACGCCAATCAGAATCAGTGATCAGATCTTGAGAATGAGAAAGAGAATGAAGACGACCTTGAAATTTGCGTAAGAAAACCTGAAGAGATTCAGTATAGCGGGCGGTTTGGCTGGCAATACTTTGAATGATCGCTAGAAGATTTTTAGAACGGTGACTGACCTCGCGAAGAAGGATTTTAAGCACTTGTTCACGGCGGCGTAAACCGGAAATATTAACACCGGTGGTGATAATCCCAATAATGTCTCCGTTATCATTACGATGGCAATCAATAGAAAATTTGTACCAAATCTCTTGTTTATTTGTATCTTCAAAACGTGCTTCAACAGTTTGCATTTTGCCACTGGCTAAAACTTGCAGTTTGATGGTTTCCATATTGTCTGCAAGGTCAAGCGAAAAAAAGTCGCTGTCACGACACCCAACCCGCCATTTATGGTGCAAATGGTGTGGCAAGTTTTCAGCCCATAAATAAACCAGATTTGTTGCCTGATAGAGAACACAAATATCAGCACCACGAATCGCTTGCATGAGCGCACTCATATGAGATCTATCCATGGGAGGCTTTGAAAGAGGCGTAACGATCATAATTTTAAGATGTTACTCTGTTCTAAGCCGCTTTAGAAGCATTCTCTTGAAAAAATAAAGCTTGGGAAATAAGCGCTTTCACCATATCAGGGTTAAAAGGTTTGGTCACTAAAAAAGTTGGTTCTGGACGCTCGCCGGTCAGTAGCCTTTCGGGAAAAGCCGTGATGAAAATCACCGGTATACGGTCATTTTTCAAAATCTCATTGACTGCGTCAATACCTGAACTGTTATCGGCTAATTGAATATCAGCCAAAATCAACCGTGGTTTTTTCTTATGATACATAATGACAGCTTCATCACGCGTGCGCGCTATTCCTACAACATGATGACCTAAGCTTTCTACCATTTGCTCAATATCAAGCGCAATAAGAGGTTCATCTTCAATAATCATTACTTCAGTGGCAATTTGTTGAGAAATATCAATGGATGCTTGGTTGAGCAGCTTACGGAATTCTTTCGTATCCAGATTCATGATTTCGCTAGCGTCTTGTTCATGAAATCCTTCAACGGCAATGAGCAAAAATGCTTGGCGTGCACGGGGCGTGAGATAGGATAATTTGGCACTGGTTTTTTGTTCAAGACCAAATTGGGGCAGGGGTTCAGGGATGTTTGGTGTGGTTTGGTCAAAAAGATGGCAAAAAAGCCAATAGGTACCAATTCGGTCAGTGGAGGCTTTGGGAAAAATGGAGATGTCGGCAATGAGTGCTTCCAACATCGCTGAAACATAAGCATCGCCAGAGGATTGGCTACCGGTGACAGAGCGGGCAAAACGCCGAAGATAGGGAAGATGCGGGGCAATGCGCGTTGATAATGACATAATTTATAACTCCTTTGACCTTTCAAGCATTTTGTTGGTTGAAATTCTCAACAGATAAAAAAGTTCCTTGATTTGTATGGAACTTTTTACCGACAGCTATATTTACAACCATAAGGCGAAAAATTCTTCGCGGTGCTATTAGTAATATATGGATTAGGGGGATGAAAAATGAACGACCGTGATGAAAAAAATCTCACCACACAATTTAGAGTTGGAGATGATCTTCTCGGGGTCAATAGCGAAATAGCACGGAAGTTACGTCAATTTTACATGGAAATTCAAGAAGAAGCACTGCCACGGTGTTTGCTTGAGCTTTTAGAGAAGTTGGAGCGCGCAGAGCAATTTGGCTTAAACAATGTGGAAAAGGTTTGAATCCTTTATGTCAAAGTGCGCGAAAAATTTTAAACAAGAACTCCTTTCTGTGTTGCCGGCTTTACGAGCTTTTGCTGTTTCTTTAAGTGGCAAGCACGATAAAGCCGAAGATTTGGTCCAAGATACTGTTATGAAGGCATGGGCTAAGCAAGATAGTTTTGAGATGGGAACCAATCTTAAAGCTTGGCTTTTTACCATTTTGCGCAATGAATTTTACAGTCAAATGCGTAAAAAGGGAAGAGAAGTTCAAGATACCGATGGCGTGTTTACTCAAAATGTCGCTGTTCATCCTGCTCAATATGGATCACTTGATTTGCAAGATTTCAAAAAAGCCTTAAATTTGCTTTCTGCCGATCAAAGAGAAGCCATTATTCTCATTGGCGCATCGGGATTTTCTTATGAAGATGCTGCGGCTATTTGTGGTTGTGCTGTTGGAACCATTAAAAGCCGTGTGAGCAGGGCGCGTAATCGATTACAAGAACTTCTTAAAGTAGATGGTGAGTCTGATTATGGTCCTGATTCTTATTCAGCTGGAAGTACATTGTGTTCATTTAACGGCTAAAAAAGCATAATAATTATGATCGATAGCCTTGTTTTTTTTATTCCCGTTATAGCTATTACAGTAAAGTCAGTATCTGAGGAAATTCAGAGTGTTTGGCGTGTATCCTTAGGAACACAAGAAAAGCCTGTATAAACTTTCCCACGGGCTTTAGGTTTTATGTTCCATAAGGTTGCCTTCCTTTGTGCTGAAAAATGACGACTTTCAAGTTCGCCAATGGACATTCTATGACAACAAAAACAAATTTGATGCCTCAAATGCCTTCTTCTGATGCAACGATATCACGCTGGCGGTGGGTAGCGATTGTTGTTTCTCTTGTTATGGCTCTTTTGGCATCGGTTTTTATTATGTTGCTTTCAAATGCTGTTGATCGAGAAGTTGCACAGTTGAATACAAGTTCAGAATTGCGTGAACAGGCTGATTTGGTCCTTATTAGCTTGATTGATATGGCTGTTGCTGATCGCAGCTATGCAAAAACGCGCAAGGCGGAAGATAAAATACGTTTTGAAAATGCAGAGCGGGAGTTAGGGGATATTCTCGATTATATCGCACTTATTGTTTATGCGCATCCACAATGGGATGAATGGTTTACGGCTTTTAAAAAAGAGGTTGAAGCACGAAAAGCCTTTATGAATGCCCATATGCATGCTCTTGATGCGATTCCTGAACAACCCTCTCAACCTTCTCATGCTGCCTCTTTTGAAGTATCAAAGATTCCTGTGGCACGTTTAGCTCAATTGATGACAAGCTTTATTAATGGGGATGATGTGGTGCGACAAAAACAGCGTGAGGGTATCGCATTAATGCGGGCTGCTTTGACATTGGCGGCTATTGTTTCCGTTGTGAGTACTTTTATTTCTGCCTATTTTGTTATTAATCGTTTTCATCGTGATGTGCGCTCTTTAAAATTGTATCAATTGCTGCTTCATAGCGAAAATATCGCTCTGGAAGCCCGCGTGAAAGAACGAACACAAGAATTAGAAAGAGCACGCAATCACGCTGAAAAAGAACGCCAACGGGTTGAAATATTATTGCAGGATGCAAGCCATCGCATTGGCAATTCTCTTGGGACGGTGTCTTCTTTGCTGGGGCTCCAGTTAAACCGGAGCAAAAATGAAGAGGTCCGTGCTGTTCTAGGAGCTGCACGTGATCGTATTCAGACAATTTCTACAGCACATCGTCGTTTGCGCTTAAGTGATGATATGGAAACGACTTTTTTGGCAGAGTTTCTCAGTTCTGTTGTGCATGATGTCGAATTGGCAGTCCCTTTTGAATTGCGTGAAAACATCGCCATTCACACAAACTTTAAAGATTGTCGCCTGTCTTCAAGAGATGCGACAACACTTGGAATTATCCTTGGTGAACTGCTGACAAATTCCTTAAAACATGCCTTTCCTGATCAACGGTCGGGTCATATTTATATTTCTTTTGGTCCCCAGAAAGATGGACAATTGATGCTCATTGTAGAAGATGATGGCGTGGGAATGAAAAGCCAAACTTTAGAACAAAAAACAGGACTTGGTCGTGTGGTCGTGGAACAGCTCTGTATGCAATTTGGTGAGAAACCTCTGTTTGAAACTTCTGCTTTAGGAGGCACAAAGATTATCATTCCTTTGCCAAAACTTAGCATGAATAGTTCAAAAAAAAGCTCTGACTGATTTTTTTAAGAGATAAATTCTTTACTCTCTGCTTGTTCGTTTTAATAAAAATGAGAAAAAATATAACTTAGATGACGCGAACACAGCACCATTCATATCAGATTGTCAATTGTCTTCAAGAGAAGCAACATTGCTTCTTTATCTTTTGGTCTCTTTGTTTTTTGCTTTGCTGACTCCGATTATCGGCTTTCAAAATTCTCCTGTTGTTGTATGCTTTATAGCTTTGAAGTACTTGAGTTAAAATTTAAATTTATTTTGAATAAAAGCTCCTTTAAACCGATAATACTTATATTAGTAAGCTCTATTTCTTTGTGAAGAGATTGTTTTTTCAAATTTTGTTATTTTTTGTAAGGCATGTAAAACTTTAAATATGTGGTGTTTTTGTAAAAGTGTGTAACGAATATTCTTAAGGATAACTTGCTCATAAAGTTTATGAAACACTGTCCTTTAGGGCTATGAACAGCATAAGCATTCAACAGGTGAAATCTCTTCAACAAAAAGTCGGGTTGTTTATAGAATGATATGGATTTTAGAATCTTCGTTCTTTAGAAAAACTCACCTTTGATTTGAGATTTTATTGCATGGCAAATAAGGACGGGCTATCGTTTTGATAAAATAAACAATAAAGAGTTAGCCTTTTTTGGTTTCATATTTTACACTTTTCTATTGTGCGTAAACCTGAAAAGGGGAGGGCGTTTTATTTTTAATCATTGTTATGCGACCTTGGGTGGTGGCATATTTCGGCAAATTCTTTATAGATATTTAAAGTGCGGAAATCTCTTTAAGAAAAATAAGCGCTAAAGCATATTTTTAGATGTTTTGAGTCGTAAAAATGCAGATGCTTTTATGCTTTAAGTTTCTTCGGAGGGTGTTATCGGGCTGTTGATCAAGGCATCAATATTGTTTTTTTCTTGTAGGAATGTTTGTAGGTCTTGATTTGTTAAGGCTTTGCTATCCGGTATACGGATGCGCATGGGATCAACTTTGACGCCATTGACAATGATTTCAAAATGACAATGGGGACCGGTTGCCATTCCTGTTGTTCCAACATACCCAATGATTTGTCCTTGTCGTACTTTCACGCCTGGTTTGATGTCTGGTGCATAACGGCTTTGGTGTGAATAACTGCTGACATATCCATTGGCATGTTGAATTTCCGTGTGATTTCCATAGCCACCTGTTACACCTACTCTTGTGACAATACCATCTCCTACAGCAATAATGGGTGATCCTTTAGGAGCAACCCAATCAACTCCCGTATGCATGCGAACATAGCCTAAAATAGGATGTTTGCGTGGACCAAAGGGGGAGCCAAAAATCCCATTTGGTGTGGGTTTGCGCAGCAAGAAAGGCTTTGAACTCCTCCCTTCAGAATCATAATAATCAACGCTTCCATCTTTTAATTGATAACGGTAATATTTATAAGTTGTATTTCCAAAAGTTGCGCTAATATAACGAATTTCTGGATCAGTGTTTTGGGATGCTTCCTTTGCTTTCAAGTTCTTTTTGCCATTTTGGTTTTCTTTATCGCTTTGTGGTACAGCATAAAATATTTCGATCTGATCATTGGGTGTTATCAGACTTTTCATGTCAATATTGGTGGCTAGCAGACGAATAAGACGATGAGAGAGAGATTGTGATATATTATGGCTTAGCAAAGCACTATAGAGTGCATCATAAGCCGTTGGTAATTGCGCACTATTGATATAAGAATGCGGAATACCATTTTGAAAAGCCGTTTTAAGTGCTTTAGACATTTTAGGCTCTGTGCTTTCAATGAATTGGCCTTTATCATTCAGGGCAATGGTGAGAATATGATGCATCCCTTGATAGATACTTGCGCGTACGAGATGATCTTCTTCACCAGCTTGTGTCACGATACCAATGCGTAAAAGGCTTCCCTCTTTAAGGGAATCGGAAAGGCTTATTTTTTCTAGCGTTTTTACAACCTGGTCAATTTGCTTTTTTGTATAACTGGTTTTTTTGAAAGCATCGGCTATCGTTTGTTTTTTACGAATAGGAATAATATCTTCAACATAGTTTTTCGTCAGATCGATACGGTGACTTTGAGGAGAAACGGTTACATTTTCTTGAACGATTCGAACTTCAGGGGATTCTGTGCCTTGGGAAGGGGAGGATACATCTTCTAATTTTAAAGGATCAATCAATGTGAGAACTGAAAGAAGTTCGGAGCTCTTTTCTAAAGTAAATCCAGCTTTTTGCACTTCTTGTTGTGCCTCTTCATCTGTCAATGTGTCGCTGTCATCAAAATCGAATTGATTTACCTTAAAATCATAGCTGCGTAAGGTGAGTTTTGTTTCAACCTTTGCACCGTAAATCTGCCCAGAATCTTCTTGTGGTGCGATATTTTGATTTTTAGAATCACTGGCAAGAATGCTTAAAGAATCAAATTTTGGATAACTATATTTCTGGGGGCGATTTTCGGCTAAAGCCATACGAATCCATTCAAAATGTTGTGTTTGAATGACTTTTTCATCGCCTTTTTTTTGTAGAATCGATAGTTCAAATTGACGTTTTCTGTCAAAGCTTTGCCTTGCATGGGTGGGAGAAATACGATCACCTTTATAGCCATTGGCCTCAGGGTCTTGTGATGCTGATAGGTTTTCTTGCGTAAACCATTGTGGCGGTGTTACCAATCGCTGTTGTTCATCAAGAGCCGTAAAAAGTGCAATCCCCATAAGAATGCAGGAAGTGATTCCTGTCAGAATGGTTCCCGTAAGCCAACGAGCAGAAACCTGTCGGCGCGCAGGCCGCAAGCGCTTGACGACAAGAGCAGGGTCTTGTCCAGGATCGTTTTTTTGTTGTTCGTTATCCCACATAGATTTATAAGAGTACTTTTCAATATTAAATAAAGAAAGCTAGATAGATAGCTTAGCATGCTTCTACAGGAATTTGATTCTTTTTACAAATTACAGATCATGCGATTCTCTTTATACAGCAATGTCTTTATAAATCGTATCTGCGCAGAAAATTTTCTCTATTAAAGTAGTATAAAACAAGCGTTATTGTGATTAACTCATTCCTAGGCAACTTCCTATTTTTATGCATTGCAATGGGGTGCTATATTTTACTTTAAAGGCGCCATGCTCTCTTTGAACTCCTTGCTGTTTTCATGTTTTATTTTTATGAAGGCAGATTTTTCCTATAATTGCTTGTTGCCAATAATGTCTTGAAATAGGATTTTTTGTTCAATATTTTATTGGTATTGTTTTGGGC
>NZ_JBHIPC010000060.1:0-3218 GCF_042195765.1 Bartonella sp. AP3QHHD | reverse complement strand
CAAAGCCCCCTCTTCTCAAGAACACTTCACTGTTACAGATGTCCAAGCCTCTGAATCCGGTATGTATAAGCTTATCTTGCGAGAACAGAAATAATGAAACATCCCCGCGAGACGATAAGAGAAACATTTGTTGCGTTGATCAAAGCAGCAAAGACGGCAGCTGGTGACAATGTTTTCAATATGCGTGACTTCAATTTATTTATTGAAGCAATGCCAGCTATTAATATCTCAACACAAAGTGAAACAATTGAAGATGGACATGATTTTGGCTTAAGACGGCGTGTTTTAACGCTAGATGTTGAATGTTATGCGACATGTGAAGATGGAGCGCGTTTTGTTGACCAATTAGCATGGGAAATTGAAGAGATTTTCCATGCCAACCCCAATCTTAACAACACCGTTGAGACATGCCGCCTGCAAAATATTGCTTTTGCCTTTGGTGATAATGGCGCTTTAGCACTCCACGGTGCAATTTTAACCTTTGAGGTGACTTACGTCACCAATATCCCCTGCCCTGATGAAGGAAAGGCAATCGCAAGAGTTGTTGAACCCCTTGTCGGTTTTAAACCCGAAACAGGTGTGGGAAACGAAGACAAATACCATAAAATTGAAGGTGGACATGTTAGAGCGACGCGATAAAGAAATCACAGATCTAAAGAGACGTGTGGCCAATATGGTTGTGGTGGGGAAGATTAGCCATGTCGACCATAAAAACGCACGCTATCGGGTAAAAAGTGGCAATCTTGTCAGTGACTGGATTCCAGATACCCAAGCCCGCGCCGGTAAAACACGTTCTTATGAAGGGCGTGATGTTGGAGAGCAAGTAGTTGTTATCTCGTCATCAGGGGATTTGTCACAAGGGATGATTGTGGGTTCCATTCATACAGATGCTAATCAAGCAGCCGATAAGGGCAGCATTCACCGAACGATATACCCTGATGGAACCAGCCTTGAATATGATGATGAACAAAACACTTATGGAATTCACATCAAATCCGGCGGAAAGTTGATCCTGACAATCGCTGATGGTGTGTCACTAAAAGGTGATGGTGGCAAGCTAGAGCTTACCGCACCGGAAGGCATAAAGATTGTTTCAGAAAGCGATATAAATTTAAACGCAAAAGGCGGCATCTCTTTGAAGGCTGGTGATGGCATTTCACTGAATTCGAATGATAGTCTCTCTCTTCATTCTGGAAATAATGTTTCCATTCATTCAAGTGGACTAAAGCATAACGGCACCAATGTAGGAGAAACCCATGTTCATGACGGTGTTTCCCCTGGTGGTTCTATGACAGGAGGTCCCAATTGAACAGTGGAATGGACCGTACAACAGGAAAGCCATTGACCGGCATTGATCATTTGCGTCAATCAATCCTTGATATTTTGTTAACGCGGATTGGTTCGCGTGTAATGCGGCGTGATTATGGTTCACGTGTTGCGGAACTCATTGATGCACCGGTTAATAATGCTTTTGCTGTTGCTCTTTATGCTGCTGTTGCTGAGGCTTTAGACAAGTGGGAACCGCGTTTTAAATTGAAAAAAATTGATTTTAAAAGGGGTGAGAATGGACACGTTTCTTTATCCTTTGAAGGCATTTATTTGCCATCCGGCAAGCCCATTACCATGGAAGGATTATTGATAAAATGAATGGAGTGCTTGCAAAACCAGACATCATCACAGAACTTTCTTTTGAAGAAATACGCGCTGCTGCTCTTGTCCATTTAAAAGAGCTTTTGCCTGAATATACCATTCTTGAAAGTGATCCGGCTGTAAAAGTCATTGAGGCTTTTAGCTATCGAGAGTTGCTTTTAAGACAGCGTATTAATGAGGCAGCACGCAATAATATTCTTGATTTTGCAATCGGTGAATCTCTTGATGCTTTGGGAAACTGGCATGGTATTGCCCGCATGGAAGAGGAAAGTGACGAGAGATATCGTGAACGCATACAGCTTCATGCCCGTGGAGGTAATGGGAGCGGGACAGAGCCCTATTACAAGCTTATCGCCTTAACAGCCGATAGTCGAGTGAAAGATGCCATTATCTATCGTAAAGGCAAAAACCCAACCATCTATGTTGCTCTTTTTGGTAATAATGAAGAAGGAACAGCCTCTGAAGATCTCATACAAGCAGTTTCACAAGCTCTTCACAGAAAAAATATCATCATGACCAATGATACAATCATTGTTCACGCTGCTGTCAAAAAAGTGCTGGACTTAGAAGCAGATGTTTGGCTGTTACCGGAAACATCTTTGAAAATTCTCACGACAATGGAGGCAAATTTAAGAGCAGCATGGAGACAAGAACAAGCCATTGGTCGTGAATTAAGCCTCTCGTGGTGGATTTCAAAACTAATGATTTCTGGTGTCCAAAAAGTCATTGCCATTACCCCAACACAAGACAGTATGGTTTGTGATGAAGAAATTTTATCGATTGGAAAAATCACCTTAAACTTCAAAGGGCGTGCGCGCTAATGGTTGGTTCCCTCCTTCCCACAAACGCAACAGAATTTGAAAAGCGCCTTGCCGATGCTTGCGATTTTCATCAAGATATTGATGGTTCTGTTTTGGGGATTTCACGCGCAAAACTGATCACACGCCCTCCCCGTTTCTTGCCGTGGCTCATTGAAGAATACGGGCTTGGAGAGCTTACGCCTTATGTTCCAAACCTCTATGATTTGATTGATCAAGGGCTTCAATGGCAGCGTTTGCGCGGCTCCCTTGCTGCAATAGAGGTGGGGCTTGAATGGCTAGGGATTTCGGCACGCTTTCAACCCGCATGGACAGGGCGAGCATGGTGGAATTCCTTTCAACTTGATTTTGATCAGTTGCCTGAACGTAAAAGCCTTGAAGCCATTGAAGCGATTGTCGGACTTTCCAAAAGTTTGCGCTCTGATTTTCGCCGTGGGACCTATGGTTATGATGTGCAAGCTGTTGAATGCAATATGTCACGCCTTGATGACAGCATATTGGAGTATGAAAGCGGTGTTCACTTAACAGCTGGGGGCACTTTGTTTTCCTTTGGGCGCACAACAGAGATCAATCACACGCTCACAAGAGAAGAAGGCAGGCTTATTGGCAATTGGATAGATGATGGGGATGAAGAGTTAAGCTGGGATCAAATTGATTATCCATGGGATATGGCAAATTTTCCGTGGTGTTCGGTCAAAAAACATGAACGCGATATACTCATGGCAGAGTGGTTTAGCAACCGCACGCTTT
>NZ_JBHIPC010000059.1:0-1217 GCF_042195765.1 Bartonella sp. AP3QHHD | reverse complement strand
GGATCACGCGCAACGCGCCCTATCCGCCCCTCTTGCTCGGCTGCCAACATTTCCTTTTGATAATAAGCGCCTTGAACCGCTTTCAGATAATCCCCTTCCCAGATATGCTTATAGGTCTCGGGGCGGTTTCTCAGATCATCCAATCGTGCTTCATTCAAGATCTTGGGAAACTTCGGATTGTCTGACCAGTTGATCTCTACACGCTTAATGGCTTCATTGTCTGAAAAGCGAAACCGCTTCTCAACGGGTGCATTCTCTCGCAACGGGTTCCATGTGACCCATAACTCTGCTCGCCACCCCTCTCCCTCTTCTCGCAAAGTCGGTATAAGCGTCTGCCAAGCCGTCTCTGTAACCGGCTCTGCTTCATCAACCCAACAAAGCAAAATACGCCCCATAGACTTGATACTTGCAATATTACGGTCTAGTCCAGAAAACTGAAAGGCTATACGACCATCTATCGATTTAATCGACGACTCCCCAACCTTGTAATAGTCCTTTAAAAAGTCGTGCGCTTCAATAGCGCGTTTAATTTCCTCCAATGAACTTTCTGCTAGCGAGTTTTGAAACTGCCGTGCACAAAGTATAGTGCCTGATATCCCTCCCATACCAAATTGATAGCCTTTTAAAGCAGCCATCAAGGCAAATGATCTTGTCTTTCCAGACCCTCTTCCTCCCCAAGCAGCACGCACCAAAGCCTTACCTGTAAAAATCGGTATAAGCTTTGGAACAATATTAATCTGTCGTGTCGTCATTGACCAAAGGCGCGATTTCCACACGCGTTATCATCTTAATGGCTCCCCCATCTTCCCCTGTCACTTGAAGAGGCAAAATCTTCCCCAACAATGCCAAATAAGCAGCGGGGCATTTGATTGCCTGTTTTTCTAGATAAGAGACCAAACCATCATCACCATATTTCTTACCAGCGCGCTCTGCTGCCTTAAGCACTGCTTCTTTCAAAATACGTGTCGTTTTATTTGGCACACCTTTTACCCGCCCTTGACCTGCCTTTGGGGGCGTTCTTTTTGCAAGTTTTTCAGTGGTTTTCATGTGTGTTTCTTTTTGTAAACAAGACAATAAAAAACCCCGCAAAAGCAGGGCTCTGAACAATCATATAAACTTATAAGAAAGGTTATACTTTTACCGTAATTCTAGACGCAATTCGACTAGTACAGCAACGCCATAAAACACTATTTTTCATATCCTGTCAACAAAAAAAA
>NZ_JBHIPC010000058.1:0-1899 GCF_042195765.1 Bartonella sp. AP3QHHD | reverse complement strand
ACATTCATTGAAGCGCTTTGCGTGTGGTTTTCTGTGCTTTGCGTATTTTGCGCACTTTCAAAGATGATATCTTTACCTGCTCCCATGGTGATATTCCCGCTCTGTTCATCATTGCTTTGCATCGGGTTTGTACCAGCAATAATATCGGCTCCAACACCATGGATGCTGCCTTTGTGGGCTTGCATATTAACAGCGCGTCCTGCTTCTATTGTACCTGTTACCGCAGTAGAGGTCTGAACAGAGGCTTCTGCCTTCTCTGTCTTAAAGCCCACGGTTACGCTAGCAGAAACATCAGCAATATCACGAATAGACTGTTTGTTTCCACCTTTCATCCCATTATAAAGACCTTTGCCTTTGCTATAGAGATCATAGCCTTTTAGACCAGCAATAAGACCATTACCGATTTTGTGTTTTGTATCCCCATGACCAAAACGTTTGACTGCATCCTTTACATCTTTTACGGCACCAAGAATACCCACATTGACAGAGCCTGTCACACCAGCAAAAGACTTTTCATGCTTTTCTTTTGCGTTAGAGGTATCATAGCTTTCTGATAGGGTGATATTATTGCCGGCATCAATGTTGACATCACGATCCGCCGAAACAATGGCTGCTTGCATATTTACATCATTGTCAGCAGTAATCTGCACATCTTGGCGTGCCGTGATGTGTGATTGTGTGGAAGTATTTTCCCATTGATCGCCGGTATCTTTGGCGCTTGCAATTCCAACCCCCAAGGAAGCACCGCTGTTGCTCTTTTCAAACTGAAACCCAAAGCCTTCCCGTTCTTCCTTTGAGCTTGCCCTATGGCTATTATGACCAACAAGCACATTCACATCATGCGCTGCGGTAAGATTAACATTTTCCCCTGCAAGATCAGAGCCAACAATTTTCACATCTTTTTTCTTGGCAGTGATGGTGATATTACCATCCGCATTGAGAGATGAACCTTGATGCTCAAAACTCTCTTCATTTTCTGTCTTTCCCTCACTCCCGTATATCGACACAAAGCCCTTGCCTGATCCCACACCAAAACCTGTTTCATGCTCCTCTGAATGGCTTTTATGATGATCTGTCATGCCATCAATCGTCACATTTTCTCCGCTCACATTGATATCTTGACCGGAAAGCAGATGAGAAGCAGTGATTGTGGTCTCTTTGTCCGATTGTGTGATAATGTTGCCCGTTGCCCCCAAATTGGTCAGCACACCAGCGTGGATATCGGCATTTCCCCCCGCTTCTATAGTGCTATAATGGTTATCAATGGTATCAGCGTTAATGATGAGATTGCCACTAGATTGTATCATTCCTTGACGAGTAGGCGAAAATTCTTGCGTGACAGTTTTCTGTATCATGTGAGATAAATTATTCCATCGGTACCCTTGAAAAAAAAGCGAACTTTCACTCTCTTCATTCCAAGTAAATGCCTTGTATACTATCCCATCTTCTAAAGTTATCTTACCATAAGTTTCCTCTTTGTTGAGCAAAGAATTTTTAAAGTGAAAATCACATATGTTTTCTGAACATTCAACTTCCTCATAGGAAACGGCCCACATTTTTACCCTCAACTCATTTGCTACACTTGTTGTATGATACAAAATCGCATTTTCAATTGAATCAAAGCATTCTGGTTTTTGGAATGCGATGGTGACTTCTTCCGTTTTTTCCGTGATGATCAACAAATTGAACAGATCAATCAAGCTGTTGAAACCTTTTTAGCAGAGATAGAACAAGAGATACAACAACTCTCAACAAAAGCTGCTTAACCTTATGGGGGTGTTTTGTTCCCCGCATATCTACGAGCACCCCCACCCTTCCTAACACTTTCAAGTAATGCGTGATTCACGCCACACGTGAATTGCATCTCAATGTAAGGAGAAAAGATATGGCGCCTCGTCC
>NZ_JBHIPC010000057.1:0-12734 GCF_042195765.1 Bartonella sp. AP3QHHD | reverse complement strand
TGCATTATGTGAAACACCCATCTTCTTCGCAAACGCACGAACCGATAGACCCTTACGATTCTTCTTATTCATAGTTGCTCCATTTTGAATGGTATATACGAATTATTGTACACTTTAATTATTGACAAGGCTTTATTTTTCGTGTACATAAAATATATGAAGATAGTGTGGGATGAACCAAAAAGAGCTTTGAACATTGTTAAACATAAGCTTGATTTTGCTGATGTTATTTACTTTGACTGGGAACATGCTCTTATTGATGCAACCCATTCAAACCGCATGAAGGCTATTGGACATTTTGCGGATGGCACAACAGTTATTGTTTTTGCAAAGCTTGGCAATGAAGCGATATCCATTATCAGTTTTCGTCAAGCGAATAAAAAAGAAAGAGAGGTTTTCAATGACTATCAAAAAAACCTTTGAAACAGGATGTGGCTATACAAAAGAAGACTGGGACGCTGTGGATTCCCCACCACTAACAGATGAAGAACTTGCACGCTTAAAGCCAGCTAAAGACGTTTTACCAGCCTCTTTTTTTAAGTATGTAACAGAAGAGCGCCGTAAACGTGGGCGTCCACCCGTTGAATCTCCTAAACAAGCGGTTACTCTCCGTCTCGACCCAAATGTTATTGCCTCTTTTAAAAAACAAGGAAAAGATTGGCGAACACGTATGGGTGAAGTCTTAAAAAAAGCAAGTGGCAGCTAAACCAACCACCTCCCCATTTTTGAGAACGGGGAGGGGAGTTCTGTTTTTAAGTTAAGCAACCTTTTTAATGGGGCTTTCTAAATCTGGTTCGTAAGCTTTCAAAAAAGGATTCATAGCCATGGGAAACTCTGAAGCTCCGAAATCTGTAAGAACTGCCAGAATCTTTGTAAAATTGGGCACTTCATCTTGAAGTTCTAAAATCAAAGCTTTTTCCACCACGCCCATGACCTGCACCAGCGTGTTACAATCCTCATCTCCAACACTTTGATGATTGGAAAATTGAGCCAACGCTATCCACAAATCGCATAAGAAGTCGACACTGCTATTCATTGCACACCCCCAAAGATTTGCTCTCTCAAACATGCCAATCCTCTGGATGTAATTTTTGTTGAAGGGAGCACTTTTTCTGTACCATCTGGTCTTTGAATGGTGATAGCAGGACAGTCCATGAAACCTTTTTTGATTTTATCTTGATAAGGTAACAGAGGCGCCCCTGGAGTACGCCGATACACCCAACCATGTTTACGCAAGTAATCAGTTAAATCCTTTGGTCGTACTTCCAACATCTTTGCTGCTTCAATAAGACCGAATAAACCATCAGAGCGTTTTAAGCCTTCCAAAGCCTCTGCTTTAGGCTTGAGTGTATTCACCTCATTTCTTAAGTCTTCTAATTGATTAATACTCTCTAAAAGGAGCTGTTTGATCGTAAGAGGATTTTCCAATGCATTGGCAAGATTTATTTGCGGTGTTGCTACTTGTTTCAAAAGTCGTTCACATTTGATAAAATATTGACGAGCTTCATGTCCTTTATCGTTACGCTCTATCATGGAAAGGTGTTTAGCCATGTCTAAGGTGAGGTAGTATTCTATGCTTGGGCGCCCACCTTTTTCTAAATTTTTAGAAAAACCTATAAAGTCTATATTTTCTCGAAAATTACATTCTTTAATGCGATTTTTAATCCAGTCTGCAAACTTTGATGTAATTTCCAAAAATGCGTGCAATTCACGCGCATTAACAGTTTGAACAGTTTCCTGATCAATAACCTGTTCTGATATTTCTATAAGTGTGTTCATAATGAACTCCTAGTTGTTAGAGGTTTCTTAATGACACTCTAAAAGAGTGCCGGGCGCTAAGAAACACGGCAACTAGCCCGTCGTTATGCTTTCCCCGAAAGGGTATTATATGGCATAACCACACCCGACAATATTATTATATGCATATAGCATACAATGAGTCAAAGCTTTTAAATTGCGGAAAACGAGTTATTTCGGCAACCAATCCGCTAGTTGTTTTAAGGTGTTTCTTAGGCACCTGATTCGACAATAGATATAATGATACTGTCTTGTCAAGTGATAAAAAACTTTTTCTAAAAAATAATCCACTATTGTACAGTGTGTATATGAGGACACATTAAATTTGTTATTTATCAATGAGTTAAGTGTACAATGTACAGTTGATTTGAAAATTCTGTCGCTAGCGATAGTTCGCGCTCGTCCGCCCCGCAACAGACCCAACCCGCTGGGAAGTACCTTTTGCATTGATTTTATTGTATTTTTTCTGGAAAAAACCAAAGCGCAAATGATAATCTGCTTTAAAAATTACAATTAAAGTGAGTAGCGTGTTGACATAGCTTAAGAACATTATTTAGCTTTCTTATTGGCGGCATATTCTTGACGAGCAAGTTGGTACTGTATGTTGGCAATTAATCTTTCATTGGCTTTTTTTACAATAGTACTTGCAATCTCTGGCTTGGACATCACCCCAGCAATGGAGGGTCCTTTTTGTTTTGCAATGGGGAATTGATCTCCATCGGCTCTTTGAAACACATTCCCATTCAGCTTTTTTAATTCAACGCGCTTTGGAAAACTCCCACCTTTGATAAAAGCATGGGGTAAGATTTCTTTCTTTCCAAACAGTGTGTAAGTTACGCCGCGTTTTGTTTCTCTTGCTTGAAAAAATTTAAGAGGTATTGGTGTTCCAGAACCAATGATATCTGTCTCAAGAAACCTTGCTGTCGCCTTTTCTTTAATATAAACACCTCTTCTTATACGCTTTATTTGGGCTGATGAGATGTCTGCAACTTGCTTTTCAGTAAAGCGTTCAACTTGTTTTGCTGCAGTGTTTAGAGCATTACGCAGAGCCCAATTAAGGCGTGGTGCTTGAAGACTGGTGAAGGTATCCTTCACCTGTTGAAGATACCATTTTTGGTGGATGATTAACTTCAACTTCTAAGCCTTTTTTGGGGTAGGTGACTTGGAAGCTTTAGATGCTTTTGGCTGTTCGAGTGGAATTTCCTCTGTCACTGGTTCAGACGATGTTTGTACGGCTTCTTGTTTTATCTGCTTAATTTGTTCAATTGCCTTATCTGTTTTTGCTGTTGTCTTGACGTCAACAAAAAGTTTTGCAGCATTGGCGCGCTTGAGACGTGCGTAGACTTGATTAGAAACTTCAACAAATGGATTATTGGGTGTTGATGGTTCAAAGCGAACAGTGCTTTTATTGTCTCCAACAACACACATTGGCTTAGTGATGACAGCTTTCATCATTGCTCCTTTTGCGTCATAATTAATGACATCATTAGTCAATTATTGATTTTTGTTATTTGAAAAATAGATTAGTCAGAATTACCCAGAAAACAGGGCTTTCTAGCCACGTTTCAAGATCACATTTTACTAAATTTTTAGAGGATATTTTTGAATTTTGGACGCAATTCGACCAGTACAGCAGCGTCATTAAATACGACTTTTCACATATTGTCAACAAAAAAATCAATATATTGTGTTTTTTTTATTTTTTTACCTAAATATGCTGCTTTACAAACAAATGATGCAAATATTCCGTTCCCAAAAATCGTTTATACGTTAAAGCATTTACCATTTATTTTTTGGATAAAAATACTTCTGGAGAGCATTTAGAGCAATACGCAAAGAACTAACAAGATGTGGTAATGTTTGGTTTTCTATAACAAGATGTTGTATCGCGGCATAAAGATTATACTGTCTATAGAGGTGTTGTGCTTCTTTGATAGCCTCTTGCATGTTTGAAAACTGTTCTGTTGCAAATTTAATCCATTTTTCTTTTGCTGTCTCATCAGAAGATGAGGGCATTTTATCATAAACAGCACTTGGCAAACCTTTTGCACACGAATAGTCATTTTTCACTTCAAGATATTTTTGTGCAGCATCATACTGATCTTGATTAATCACACCTTGCAGATAAAGCCGTCCGATATAGGTACCGGAAAGCGGATTTTTAGCCTCTTCTATGGTCAAACAGAAGCGTTTGGCACGCATTTCAATTGCCAATTTATCCATGGGTTCATGCGGTGTTTTTGCTCGTGAGATGCGTCCATTTGGTTCTCTGATACATCCTTTAATCCGAGGACGACCGCGTTTTGCACGTTTTTTTCTTTTTGTCATATTTTTTTTCAATCAGAATGGGACGCTATCGTTAAGAGCGGTTCTATAATCTTGAGCACCTGAAGCGATAGCATAATTTTGAGAAGTAATGGGTGAAGGGAATGCCGATTGCTCTTTTTTGGCATCAAGCAAATACAACTCGCCTTTGAATTGTGGTAAGACAATCTCTGTTGTGTAACGGTCATGCCCATTTTTATCTTGCCATTTGCGTGTCTGTAATTTTCCTTCTATGTAAACCTTTGAACCTTTGTTTAGATATTGAAGTGCAATTTTTGCCAAATGTGGATTAAAAATCACAACGGAATGCCATTCTGTTTTCTCTACTTTTTGATTGGTTTTTTTATCTGTATAGCTCTCAGAAGTCGCTATACTAAAATTGACTATTTCTGCTCCAGAATTCATTGTTTTGCTTTCGGGATCAGCACCTAAACGCCCGATTAATGTCACTTTATTTAGCATGTTTTTTCTTACCTTAAACTTGTACTTTAATACATAGAAAATCTTAGCATGATTTGCTTATTTTTTCAATTATTTCAAAATGATAATATTGTTTTTTAACATATAAAATTATATTTAATATGCAAAAAAACATAAATAGTTCAGTGTTCATTTAAAACTCTTGAAATACATACATAAATGTATTAACATAAGATATGAAAATAAGATTTGAATGGGATGAAGCTAAAGCGAAAAGTAATCTTAGAAAGCACCGTGTCAGTTTTGAAATTGCTGCTCGTGTTTTTGCAGACCCGTTCGCCATGGTTAAACAAGACCGTATTGAAAACGGAGAATATCGTTGGCAAACTTTGGGTCTTGTGGATGGTTTTTTACTGCTGCTCGTGGCGCATACTGTCCATGACGATAAAGATGGTATAGAAGTAATCCGTATTATTTCAGCGCGGCGAGCTAACTCGAAAGAAAGGAAACGTTATGAAGAAGAAAGTTCTTTATGAAATTGATGTAGGTAACTTATCACCTTTGACAGATAAACAGAGAGTTGAAGTTGATAAGCTGGCTGCAATGCCGGACAGTGCAATTGATCATAGTGATATTCCGTCACTCAATGATGCATTTTGGAAAAACGCCGTTCGCAATCCATTCTATAAACCAACCAAAACTGTCACAACAGTACGTGTGGATTCAGACGTTCTAGCGTGGCTTAAAAGTCAAGGGAAAGGATATCAAACACGGATTAACGCAATTTTACGTGACGCCATGCTTCGTTCAATGCGTTGATCTCTTTCCTGCTACAAAGAGTATCAAACTGCTTTCGATAGTTTTTTATCTCCTTGTTGATCTCATCTATGAACGTTGAGAAGAAACAACGTAATCTGAACAGTTTTATAAAATCGGAAATTTTACTATAGCTTTTTAACTGAGCACTGTAGTGTGTAAATAGATATATTTATTAAACTGCGTGTACGTAACATAAGGAAAAATACACAGACTAAAAAAGAATACCAAAGAGCAATATCTGAGTACCAAAGTACATTATCCAATGAAAAAGAAAGCTTGTACTCCACGTACTTAGAAATGAAAGGTAAAGAAACAGTTTCCTTATAACTATTTGGGAAAATTAAAACGACAAGTGCTAAACTTATTAGCTTTAAAAGTCTGTGCATATACTGTTGTAAATCACGTGTTAGTTTCACCCAACCTGTTGTATTGCCGCGTTTGTATTTTGGGTTGCTCTGCAATTCAGAAGGAATCTTGGAATTGCATAAAATTGCAAAAACAGTTGTGACTATTACCAAAGAAACAGATGCGAATGTCAAAATACTTTGAATAAAGTAGGGATTTTTTTTAATTCCTAAAAAACATAAAAATATAAAAGTTATAATGCCAAACAAGGCTCTTAGCTGCTTATCTGTAAACATATTTATTTCCTGCGGTTTTCGATAATTTTTTGATCTCTCTGTTAATCTCATCTATAAGAGGTTCGTAATTGAGAATGCTTTTCGGAATATTCCCACCGTAAACCCATGCTTTCACCTGCGCTTTGGTACTAAAATCTGCATTTTCTGGTGTGGTATAATACTGTCCGCCATCAAACTTTTCACACTCTCTTGTGCCGTCTTCATATTCGTAGAGGTTGTAAAAATACTCCTCTGCTCCGTCTCCCCAAGGAACATAACCAACAGCTGTTGCAACAAACTCTTTTTGCATAGGCTGTTTACGTTTTTTAAAGAATCTTCGTTTTAATATTTCCATGTTTTAATTCCTATTTTTACCAATTGGTCTATTTACCTAAAATTTGACCGTACAGAGCGTTTTATATTGCGGATGTGGTTTTCATCGTAAAATCTTTAAATCGCTTTTTATGGTACCTTTTTGTCGATTTAAATGCATATCTAATCGTAAAATGATCAGCACTTTTCACTATTTTGCTGTTTTAAGCCGCTTTAGAATTGCTACTGTTATGTTGCTCTTCACTAGGCTTGCCTATTCTCATGAATGAAATGCGCTTGCCTCCTAAAGCTAGGTTACGCGTATTTTCAACTGCTATAAAAACCTTCTCAGCAACACCATAAAGCCTGCTTTCTAAATCGCGACAATACTGCGCCAGATCAGCGCATGAGGGGACAAATGTTGTGGACATGCCTTTTGCCTCACCACGTATAAGATTTTTAACGGCTTGCAATAAAGACCAGAGTGAAATGCCGTTAAGAGCAGCGATATAAGCCTTTGCACGCGCTTCTGCATTCGAAACTTTTTGCATTGTCAAACCACCTTCAAGCACATCAAGAGCTTCTGCTATGTCTTCAACAGATGCTTTCAAGGTAAGTAAGTTTTGAACAGTCTGATAAGCTTCTAAAGCTTGTTTCTCTAGGGTTTTTGTCAATTGACTGCCATTGATCAAGGTCCATGGGAATTCCAGAGTTACACATCGCTCTATCTGTTGCACGGTATCTTGTAGAGGCGTCACTAAGCTGTGTTGCACCGATAAGATTACGGATTGTCTCTCCGGTACCACCGCGAGTTCTTTGATCTTTTGAAAAGTTTCCATTGTTTCCACCATTGTTGTTCGTGTTTTTCGTTTTTTCTAAACCCTCGATAGCCCTGCGTACCCAGTTACGCCATGTTGCTTGCCAATCGATTTTGGTTGCATTTGCTCCGGCTTTTGAACGCCAGTAATCTCGAAACTTTGCAATTTCGACTTTCACACGCTCTGAAGGCAAACCCGCTTCGATTGCAAAATCGTAATCGGGTTCGAAATCATCCGGTAATCGACAGCCCCGATTAGCTTTTGACCGCTTGGCTTTTTCCGGAACGTTTTCTTGCTCGTGAATGAGAGGTTGGTTTTCTGATGATGTCGCGTTTTGCTCTGATTGGCTCTCAACAGCATCAACCTCAATTGGCTCTTCAACCAAATCGGTTGTTTCTAAATTTTCAGAACCAATTTCTTTTTTTTCTAAAACGATAGTTTTAGTTTTTTTATTATATATGTTATTGTCTATGTTAATGTGTTTCATCATGATGTCATCATGACCTCGTGATGACGTCATCATGACATCATCATGGTTCTTTGATGAGTTATCTTTATGCTTATTTTTCTTAGTATTTGCAGCTTTTATAGCTTTTTCTGAAAGTTTATTTAGATTCTCATTGCAATTTTTTAATTCTTCTTCAACATCGAGATTCCATAAACGACCATCTTCTAAACGAATGATGTATCCCTCTTCTAGCAAAACATTCAATGCTGTCTCAAATTTCTTTACTGAATAACCAGTGTAATGAGATAAAACTTTAATATTACAAAAAAGAGGTTCACCAGTACGAAGCATGCGAAATCGCAATCTCATATAGATATTACCTTCTACAGGAGGTAAATAATCGACGACCACCGCCCATTTATCGGCAAACAGTCTCGTCCATGGTATTTTACCGGACATGTATATCCCCTTCTTTCATTAAATATAAAATTGCCAAAGCATCTGCTTCGTTGTCATCACAAGGCGCGTGACCTTTTGCACGCATTGCCTTAATCATTTCTTCTTTTGACGCATTCCCTTTGCCTGTCATTGCTTTCTTAATGGTACCAACGGGAATGCCTTCATACGGTATCTGATGATGTTCACACCACGCCGTTAATGTTGCTAGAAAGCCCCCATAAACATGAGAAGCGTCTGTACCCACATGCCGGCGGACCTCTTCAAAATATACTGCATCAATTTCATCAACAGACCTCTTTAGTTCAGTAAGCCATTTCTTAAAGCGCAAGTAACGCATGCCACCGCCTTCAAAACGGCGTGATTGAAAATGTTCTGTATCACTTGTGATAAAACCATCTGCATCACGAAGCGCCCAGCCTGTCTTAGTCCCTAGATCAAGGCAAAGAATTGTATGAGACATCTAAATCACCAGTACCTACTTCTCATTAATCTTGTGCTTTAAACTCTCAATCTCAGCATCTAATTCCTTAAGAATTTTCTTCTTTTTTATGACGGGTTGAGCAGAAGTATACACTATGTAAATAGGCGCAACTAAAAGTATAAAAACCATCATTGCAATAAAAAACACTGCATTTATTGATATGAATAAGTAGAGTACTAATTCACCTAGATTCATGTTCCCACCCCATTCTTGAAGATATGCATTTTCAAATCGTGTAAAATTTTATGTTTTTTCGAAATGATCTCACGGAGTTTATCGTTCTTTTTGTCTAATATTTCCGAGACAACAAAGGAGATTATAAGTAAATCAAAGATCACAAATGCAATACCCAAAGCTATCGCTGTCACACTCATCTTTTTTCCCTCACTTTCTTTTCTTCTTATGAGGCGGCGTTTTTACTGCACCTTCACGCTGCTTAAGCTCTTGTCTTAGTCTTTCAATTTCCTCGTCACGTGATTGAACATCTGCTTTTAGTGCCATCACTACTTCACTTACATCTCTGAATGCCTTTTCATGTTCTTCAGTCCTTTGTTGTAGTTCTTTTATCGCTCTATCGCGTTCTTTAATTGCAATATTCAGATCACTAGTTCTCTTTGCCACGTCCTTTGAAGATGCACTTCTTGACCACGCGTATTCTTCATCAAGAGTTTTTATGCTGCTTTTTAAAGTCAAGACCTGCTCTTTAAGAACTTTGACTTTGTTGCGATAATAAAATACAACACGCAACATCGCTCCGCATACAAGCAAAGCTCCCAAAACTACCAAGCCCGCTATTAAAATCTCATTCGAACTCATTCTGATCTCTATTCTTTGCTTTTAGGGCGGTCATCTCGGCCAATCCGTTTTGCCTCGCATTCCATTAAAAAAAGAATGCAACAAGCCGCATGTGCCAAGTGTGATAAATTACTCTCGCCATCCTTATTCTCTCCACCAAACCATGCTAATAAATGACGTAAAGAAGCTCCATACAAACGGCTCCAATTCATGCCATGACGCCAATTGCTTGCACCGTATTTGTTTTCTCCAAGCTCTAAAACTCTACCGATTTCAATCAGTGTCAACGGTGGAATAAGATCAACACGCGGTTTACCAATGTCATTCTTATGTGCTTTAAAAACCATGATTATCCCCCCCTTAAGGCTCTACGTATTTATATGTTTGCTATGACAGAGCGTTTAGTCATAAATTAAAAAAAATGAACTTACTCAATTCAAAAATACACTGCATGCCTCATCTCGTTACATTTAATGTTTGGACCGATTGTGTTTTTCAAAAATTTTTTGAGAGTTTTCTTTGAAATATTTTGTGTCGCCATGCATCTTTATGGACAATTCTGGTCCTAAAGAATTTTTGGCTATTAAATGGTTGTTTTCATCAAAAGAAAAATTCCAATCAGAATTATTAAAAACGATTGTACAGCCTTCTGGAAAACCTATTTCCTGTATTAAATCTTTCAAAATATAAAAAGTATAATATGATTTTTGCAAAACATTTACATAGCTTTGCTCTTTTTTACGATATAAATAAAAAACTTTACGATAGGCCCACAAACAAAAAACCGTAATTACATTGGTCGTAAAAAGTATAATAATTGCCGCTAAACCATAATCCATCTTTACTTTCTTTCTTCTTAAGAGTGTGAAGGCTGCTGTGGGTGTTTGTTATCAGCTGTAGTAAGTGGCACGCCCACCTCTTCAAGAGAGGGGCGTGGGTATAAATCGACATACCAGTCAACGGGACGAACAATACCATTGGTTGTCTTTTCAATCTTTAAGACAATTTCAGGCTCAGGAAACCGCAAGCCGCGTAAATACCTGTTAATCGTACTCTGTGCTACGCCAACTTGCTTCCCAAATTCGGCTTGAGATAGTTTATTTCGTGTGAGATATGATTTCAATTTTTCCATAATTCAAATAAATACCATAAAAGACTGTTTTAGTCAATAAAAAAATACCTTTATGGACTTTGTTAAATAAGCAGTCTTGGTGTAAGGTTTAGAGCATGCATATAATTAAAAAATTGAGGAAAGATTTGGGACTCACACAGGTGAAATTGGCTGAAAAAGCTGGTACCACGCAACCTCAAATAAAACGGCTTGAAAAAGGTGAGCGAAAATTAACCAAAGAGTGGGCGGAAAAGTTAGCACCACATCTTGGTGTAAAGCCGTTTAATCTTCTTTTCCCAGAAAACGAGGAAATACATCCCATATCTAATGCTATTGGAATGATACCGGTGATAGGAAAAGTTGCTGCTAGCTCGTGGATGTCGGTCGAAGATATGGATTTTGGATTTGATGACATAGAATATGTACCCAGCACCTCGAAATACCCAGCTCACTTTCAATTTGCTTTAAAAATCGAGGGCAACTGCCTTAACAAAATTGCTCGTGATGGTGATCAACTTATTTGCGTAGACATAATAAAAGCCGGCATTAATGTGGAACCTAACGATCTCGTGATAGTTGAACGCAGCCGATTCAATGGTCAAATGATTGAGCGTACAGCTAAACGTATACGTCAAACTATTAGTGGATTTGAACTATGGCCTGAAAGTACTGAACCCAATCATCAAGAACCTATCAAAATAAATGGGGCAACTGATGGAGAGGAGATTCGTGTAGTTGGGAAAGTTCTTTGGATTTTAAGAAAACCCTGAAAACAAAGGAGAAGCGGGAATGGGGACAGTAGACGAGAGCTTAAAAATAATAGCTGATAAAGTCAAAAATCATTCAGATACTATGTTAACTGAAGAAGCGGTCAAAACAGCGGTCGTTTTACCATTTCTGCGCGCACTTGGGTATGATATTTTCGATCCACTTGAAGTCATTCCCGAGTTTACTGCTGATGCCGTTGGTAAAAAAGGTGAAAAAGTTGACTATGCTATCCGTATAGACGGTGAGATACGTATTCTTTTTGAGTGCAAACCGATATCTTGCGAATTGAGTTCAAAGCATTTAAGTCAATTATATCGATACTTTAGTGTAACGAATGCTAAATTCGCGATTTTGACAAATGGTCGATTTTTTCATTTTTACACAGATCTTGATGCTGCAAACAAGCTCGATAATAGGCCATTCCTTACTTTTGATGTAATAGAATACAATACTGTGGTACTTACAGAGCTTAAAAAGTTTGAACGCTCAGCATTTAATATTGAAAATATATTGGTGACAGCCGAGCAGCTCAAATATGTATCTGGAATAAAACAAAACATCCAAAAAGAAATAGAAAATCCGTCCGAAGGTTTTGTTCGTGTTGCTTGTGCGGATGTTTATGAAGGGCGCCTGACTGCTAATGTCTTAGAAATGCTCACAGGTGTTACTAAAAATGCGTTTCGCGAAGTAATATCTGATGCGGTAAAAAGTCGGCTTTCTAGCGCTTTACAAACAACAACTGAAACCGACAAGCAAGATAATATTGCTACATCTATTGGTAATGAACATGCCATAATAACGACCGAAGAGGAAGTTGAAGGCTTCATGATTGTCAAGGCAATTGCGCGTGAAGTTATTTCTGCCGACCGTATTGTTATCAGAGATGCAAAGTCGTACTGCGCCATTTTAATTGACAATAATAACAGAAAGCCGTTGGTTCGACTGCACTTTAACAGAAAACATAAGCAACTAGCCCTTTTCGATACTGATATTGATGAAAAAGTCGGTATTGAAACGCTAGATAATATTTATGATTTTGCAGACAGAATAAGAGAAACAGCAAAAAAATATTTATAAGATATTCTAACAACCTATGTATGCCCCGCTGAAGCGGGGTTTTTTTGTTCGTCCGCAGTTTTTATAAAAAAACTACGGCGTTATCTACCCATCGATTGGCTCTGTCTGCACACTGCCCCAATTTTTCCTGCATATAAATTTCAAATACAGCTAACTGATTTATTTTTTTACGGGATACTAGGAAGTATCATGCCTCTACACTGAACGCTACAATACTCAAACCGATTCGTAATAAATATTAAAGTTCATTTATAAAAAACCATTTTAGCATAAAATGACTTGACCATAATAATCCTTTACGGTATACTCCTCTATAACAACATATCACGAAGAAGCAAAAGCCGATCTGGTGTAGATTAAATTACATTAACACGAACAATCGCCAAGAGGCGTTAGGGAGGAAAAATTATGGATAAGCCAATTCTTATTAATTCCAATGAAATTTTATTAGTTGTCTATGATGATGATCAAAACATTGGTCGGT
>NZ_JBHIPC010000056.1:0-6254 GCF_042195765.1 Bartonella sp. AP3QHHD | reverse complement strand
TGATATTTTTGCTAATTTATATCTTCCTCATCCATATGGATGACGCCTTCACCTTCGTCGCATGCGTTTGGTGGGGCGTTTGGATCAAGGGTATCATCCTTGTCTGGTGTGGTGTTTGCAACGTTTCCAGCTGTGTCTTCTTGCGCTTTATCAAAAAGCTCGCACTCTATTTTTGTTGTATATCCACCTGTTTTATCAAGTTTGTGCTTAACACTTTTGATGCGCCATTCTGCTGGAATATAAGGGCGGAAAGGGGGCTCTTGAACAAGCTTTGCTTCTGCTTGCACAAAGGGATCACCGCCGATATCACATGAGAAAGAAGATTTCCCACGCGATGATTTATTGCGATAAGCAGCAATGGCCGCAACAGCCTCTGATTGGTTGTGGTAGGTGTATTTGAGTTCATGAAACGGCGGATTACCAACTTTGACTTCTTTTTTTTCACCACTGCGTAAATCATGATAGGTTGCGAGAACACCGCCTTTTTTCTCTTTGTCTTCTTCTTCTTTCTCAGATTCTTTTTCTGCTTTTTCTGATTCAGATGATGATGGTGCTCTGTCATTGTCATCCATATGGATAAAGTTTTCATCATCATCAATCTCTTCTGGTTCTCGTGCATCAGCCGCGGCTTTTTGGTCGTCTCCCACATCTGTTTCTAAGCCATTGGCTGCACCTGCTTCATCACGCGCACTGTATTTAAAATCCCAAGAGGTACAATGTTTCTCATGAATAACAATAACGGGGAGTGTTTCACCAGTGATGGCTTTGCCTTCCCCCCGTCTAGCCAAAACAAGTTTGCCATCAACGGGTTTTGCTACCGCATCATATCCTCCTGCAAGGCGTGCGGCAAAAGCCATATCGCTTTCAGCTGTTTGATCAATGTGACGCACAACAATTTTAGCAAGAGAAGGATCAACTTTTGGTGTATAGCCATTGCGCTCTGCTATCTCTTGAACAATACTGCCAAGGGTTTGTTGGTGATAGGATTGGCTTTTGGGGGTTCTGTAAGATGTGTTCATTGATGCGGCGCGCCCTGTAACACTTAAGCTTTGTGGTGGGCTGCTTACAGAGATTTCGTCTATCAGATAGGCTCCCATATCGCGGTTTTTGCCCCCTTCATAGCCAAGTGTTATGGAAATAACTGTCCCGATAAGAGGAATATCAAGAAAGCCGTTATCACTGTCACGTGCGCGGTCATCAAGCTCTATAGTGATACGATCACTTTTGTTTTCTGCTTCATCGGTAATTTCAATCGACAAAACATAATCCATAAGAGTTTTTGTGATGTCTTCTCCATTTGCCAGAACCATGCAAAAAGGTTTCATGATTTGCTACCCCAAATTCTGATCACTGGTGTGGCTTTCGGATAGGGGAGGGTTGGTAAGAGTATCGTGATACCTGCTTTTAAAATGGGTCCATAGTCTGCAAGACCAAAGTTTGCTGCATAGACGCGTTCAACAGCAAGGGCTTGTTGACCCTTTGCATAGTATCTCCAGCAAATGGCATCAACCATATCGCCATCTTTGGTCATATAAAGGTCACTCATAGGTCTTCACCATATTCTCTCAACTTTATCGTAAATTCTTGTTTTTTGGGGGTGCCGTTATGATGAAAAACACTTTGCTTTTCCTCTACAGAAAGAATGACAAACTTACCTAAGATTTTGCCTTGACCAGTCACAAGAATGTGAGGTCCTTCATGTGCCATTTGCCGTAAATATTCGAGCTGTCTGTGACCACCTTTGAAATCTGGATAAATCACACCAGTTAAAGAAAATTCCGCATTTGCAACGGCAGGCAATTGAAGAGCTGCTTTGCGCCCCAATCGTCCTTGCTCTACCCATGGAACCCCATAAGACATATCAAGTGTTTGATAAGCTGCTGTTTCAATCGAAAAAATAAAACCACCCAAAGCTAACATCATGGTATTTAATCCGAAAGGCTAGAGGCTATAGCCAAGCGTTGCTGTTTGGCATAGCGTTCAAGTGCTTGATTGACTGCGTCTCTGATTTCATCTTTAAGACCATTGGGGACAGAAATATTTAAATTTGAAATCATCACACGGGCGTCTACTTCAACGGGCTTATGAACGGTAATTGGCTTTGGAGCTTTAAAGGCACCCACTTTTGCATTTGTAGCCTGCATTTGTCCTGTTTCAACGACACTTGTATTAAAACCACTCTTGCGTTTTTCAGGTGGGGTATTTGTAACCACTGCTGTATCCAGCATTTTTTTTGCACGTGCATTGGTTTCATCGGTAAAGGTTTTAATGGTCTGGGTTGAAGTTTTGTTGATTGAAACATTAAAGCCTAGCTTTTCTTTCATCCAATTAGGCATCCAGCTGGTTAATTGATTAATCTGGTTGCTGAACCAATCAGATAGAGCATTCCATTGGCTTTTGATGCCGTCCCAAAGCCCGTTAATCAGATTGGATCCTGCTTCCATTAAATCAACGCCAAGCAACCATTTAATGAGTTCATTGATTCCTTTTGCTATCCAATAGAGTGGTGAAAAGTTTTTAAAGAGCGTAAAGAGGTTATTGAAAATGTTACTACATAAGCTGTAAAAAGAATTCCATAGCTTTCCTAAGAAGCTTATTACGGTATTCCAGTTTTTGTAGAGTAGATATCCAGTAGCAATAAGCACTGTAATGCCGCCTATTATCCAGCCTATGGGAGTAGACATCATGACGATGCGAAGCGCGGCGAATGCTGTACCAATTACAGCTAATGATGCTACCAACAAGCTTTTTATTTTGTCCCAATATTTGTAAAGCACATATAGAACAGCAATAAGCGCAACAATGCCACCAATTACCCAAGTGATAGGAGAGGACATCATGATGATACCAAGCTTAACAAACGCTGCACCAATTACAGCTAATGATGCAACCAACCGGAAATCTATTTCATCCCAGTATTTACACAGTGCAATAACTGCTGCAATACCACCAAGTATCCAGCCGATAGGTGTGGTCATGATTGCATAGCCAAGTGTGACAAACGCTGCTCCCGCTGCGGCTAACGCGGCAATGAGTGGACCAAAAATGAACGAACCAAGTGCCACAAGTCCTACCTTAAAGAGGGTTATTTCACCAATCAACGGCTCCATCCATTGGAACCAGCCTTTAATCCTCTCTGTGAGATCACTGATGCCTTTTCTTAAATCAGAGGTAGGATTAAGCAAATCATTAAGGACTTTTTTTAAGGTTTTTGCCCAGCTCGCAACGGTTGTTTGAATGAGGTCGCGGTTTTCATCAATCAATTTTGAAAAACCGTCAATCATATCATTAATCACGGGCATGAAACGCGCGCCAATAAAGCTCGCGATACCGCCTATTTTTTTCTTAAAGGCACCAAGCTTGTCACTTAAATCTGCTGCATAGCGTGCAACATCGGCACCTATCAGCCATTTTCCTTTTCGCGCCTTTGCAAACAGCTCTTTAATGGGTGCCATGCCTTGTGCAAGCATGGTCGCCATTTCTTTACCATCGCCCCCAAACAGCAGAGCGGCAATATGCTGTCTTTGTGCTTGGCTTTTCATCTTACTCATCTTGTCGGTAATTTCTTCTAACAAGACAGAAGTGGATTTGAGTTTTCCAGAAGTGTTTTTGACAGAAATGCCAAGCGCTTCAAAGCCCATCATTCCTCTTTTTTGTCCGGCATATGCTTGTGCTGAACGCCTATTTAAAACCGCTAAGGATTGTTGAAAAAGTTCGGCAGAAGTGCCTGAATTATCGGCTGCATCACCCCATAATTGAAGTGATGCAACACTCATATTTAAATGGTGTGATGCGTGATAAAGACTATCGCCCAGATGCATGGTTTTCATGGTGAGGGCGGCTACACTTGCCACAAGACCACCACCAGCAAGCCCCAAGACACCAGTAAAGACTGAAGCACGGCTTGCCGCCACTCCAAGAGCACTTTGAACACCATGAAGGCTTTTTGTCATGTTTTTGACAGCAGCAGAAAAGCGCGGAATACCCAAACTATGTGAGAGTGTTTTTGACAATGTATCGAATTTTTTTTGAAGATGTTTGAGAGGTGCGGTGAGTTTGTCTTCAAGAGACAATCTCACCTTTGCATCAGCAACTTTTTCACTCATTTTATCTTATACCTTTCTGCTGCTTGTTTTCGCCAGAATATGAGTTCTTGCGGTTCCATTTCCATCATCTTTGAAAGGGACCAATGGAACACAATGGTAATATCGGCTATGAGTTTAGCGGCGGTTTCCCAGTCGAGGTATCCCGCCGCTTGATAAAAGACTCCAAAATCTCTCCAATGCTCGACAAGTCATTAATATCGAGTTCTCCAACCGCTTCATGTGCCCATCCAGAAAGACGTGCGATCATAGCGATTGTTTGCTCTATGCCTTCTTTTTTGTCGATTGCTTGCACATCTTTTGTTTTGGGGCGCTGTAAAGTAATTTCGGTGTGCTCTTTTCCTTCAAAAGTAACAGGTATCAATAATTTATGTGTAATGCTTGTTTGGACTGTCATTTTTATAATCCTATATTGTCTCTATGGTCTGCGAGTTGATTGACGCCATTGAATTTTCTCACCAAGTTGAGGACGTCTATCTCAACAATTTCAACGTCCTTCTGGACATATTTGAAATATTGCAATGTGAATGTAGCCGTAGAAGTTGCTTTGCTGCCCGGTTGCCATTCTGCCATTTCAAAGCCTTTGCAAAGCCCTCTCATGGTAATGACAACACCTTCTGCTGGTGTGCCTTGCGCTTGCATTGAACTTCGTAATGAAATGTCGACATCAGTGCGCCCTAAGAGTGCCATTAACTCTGGAGAGCAATCAGAAATGGTCATGCTAAGCGTGAGGGTTTCAAGACCAAGGTCAACTTCAATGGAGCTATCCATGCCACCGCCGCGATAACTTTCAACAACCAAGTTCAAATTCGGTAATGTTACGCTTTCACATTTTGCTTGATAGGGAATGCCGTCGACAAAAATGTTAAAATATTTCAAAACTCTTGGTAAAACGGGGATAGCCATTAAAAAATCTCCTCTAAATAATCATTCACAATGCGTGAACGGAACGTGATATGTTCTGCGGGTGTTGTGGGGGTGAATTCGACATTGAAATAGACTCTACCGCTCTCAATGGCGCTTGCTGTGTTAAGCTCTAGATCAGGCGTACAGCGCCCACCAAGAATGGCGCCTTGTGCTTTCAAATCACGCAAATAGGCATTGACGCTTTCACTGACATCATTCATGTAGGTTTTTTTGATATTACGATCGACAGCCCATAGATGCCCGCGCAAAATGGCGTCATTGATCATATCTGCGGTTCTCACCACCGATAAGAAAGCAAACTTTGTATCACTTGAAAGGGTGCGATTACCCCAAAGACGATAACCATTTTCGCGGATAATTGTTGTGATGTTTTGTTCGTTAAGAAGGTTAGCGCGGCTTGATCGATCACCAATGGAAAAATCAATGGGGCGTGCAATACCAACAATGCCATTGATCACTTTATTGGAAGGAGAATGCCAAAAACCGTGTGTAAAATCAGTTTTAGCAATGACACCAGCAACTGCTGCACTTGCTGGCTGTTCTACAATTTTTCCATCACGATTTACCTTTACAAACGGATCAACGATAATAGCGCGCTTTGAATCAAAATCCTTTGCTGCGCTAAGGGCTGCTTCATCTGTTGTGTTGGGTGCATCAAGCACCACAATGGCGCGTAGGCGTTCAGCAATGCCAATGAGTTCTGCTGCGACGGGGTTGGCAGTTGCACCAGTTCCATTCTCTTCAATATTCACACTGGAAGGGCGTTGATGTGTAAAGCCTGGAGCGATGAGAATGCGTGGTGTTTGTCCTACAATGGACCCCGCTCCAATCAAAGCATGAACACCTTCATAAGCACCATTTGCGTTTACACCACCCAGAATATTGGTGAGTGTTGCATTTTCGTTGTCACCTTCGTTCACGCGCACGACAACGACAATTGCTCCTACTTGTTTAAAAATAAGATCAAGGGCATTGGGTAAGGTACCTTGACGCTTACCCGTTTTATCGAGTTTTGCAGCTTGTGAAAGAGAGCCTGCTACCAAAACCGGTGTGTTGAGAGGGAATGCTTGTTCATCGGCATCGGGTGCTGTACCAACAATCCCGATAACTGCCGATTGTACTGCGCGAAGGGGGCGGGTGCTGTCGTCAACCTCGACAACTTCAACACCGTGTAGAAAACCTGTTGCCATACTTTATGCTCCTTTAAATGAGGGGTGAATGAAA
>NZ_JBHIPC010000055.1:0-3165 GCF_042195765.1 Bartonella sp. AP3QHHD | reverse complement strand
TTCATATTTTTTTGCAGGCTCTTGTTGATTAACAGACGTGGTTTCATTTGAAATATTAGAGATAACGGGGGTGTTTTTTGATATATTTTTCATAATTAAAACCTTACTGATTAAATGTTTGTTATTGGCATCTCTATAGAGGCGCCGGGTGCTAACAAACACGGCAGTAAGTCCGTCGTTACACTTTTCCCATAAATGGGTATTGTATGGTGTAACTACACCCGACAAAATTCTCATATACTAACAAAAGCATAAAAGATAGTCAGTGTTTTAAAAGAAATGGAAAAGGTTTTTTCGCAACCTATTCGCTATTCGAAAGTGTTTTCATCACTTGGTTATTTATATAACAAAATACGTATTTATTGTCAATTAATTTATAAACTTTTTTGATATTTTTTTGTATTTTTTAAATACGTTGTGTATTGATAATATCTTATGCTTATTAATTGCTTCTTTTATATTTATGTGCTTTTAAAGCTATATTATAGGTTTTATNTATTTTTTAAATACGTTGTGTATTGATAATATCTTATGCTTATTAATTGCTTCTTTTATATTTATGTGCTTTTAAAGCTATATTATAGGTTTTATGAAACGATTGCGTATTTTCTGAATCTATACATTTATAATATTTAGAAACGCTCTCATAATGCGTATTTTAAACTTTATAACCTATCAATTTTGTCACTAAATGGCTTTTAAGATTTCTGTTAATTTCTTTTAATAACACATTTTAGACTTAACAGCCTTTATAGGGACTGTCTTTATAACAAATGCTTTCATTTGCATTTTTGCTTTCTCTATAGTTGTTATGTTCTTTATAGCCATGGCATCATTTTTCATGTTCATAAGAGAAATGATAAATAGGATAATTGCGATTTATTGTCTGTTATGAAAACACTTATGAAAACATCTCAATAGAAACTGATAATTATAGAGATTAGCAAAATCCTTTTTAATAGGCTTTTGTTATTTTGATTAGTTCTTTTTAAAAGATAAAATTATATTTTTAGTGAGTGATTAACACGTGTCTTATGAAAAGCGTATGAAATTAAAAATTGATTACGTTATCAAAATCCCTTTTATGCATTTTAATCAGTTCTTTTGAATAATAACCTTATGATTTAGAGAATGATTACAACGTGCTTTATGAAAATCATGTGATTCTTTAAAGCTTTTCAAAAGATAGCTTGTAACTCATAAGAGATGCTATCAAGATCATTATGGTTATGAGTTTTGACGGTTTTTTGAGTTTTGAGGGTTGCCCCTTTTAGATAAAAAAACGATAAAAATTAAAAATGTTATTTTTCAATATGTTAATATTTTATAGATCTTAAAAAAACAACCCATATTGATAATATAACCTCTAAATTCAATCAATAATATACGTTTTGAGGGAGGGGTGACGGTTTTTACACCTTCAAAACCTATAAGCAAAATGAATATACATAACACACTTTAAACAAAGCTTTTGATAACAATAAAGCTATCCATTTTAGATTACGGTATAACCTCTTAAAGGCAATGTAAAAAAATCTAATTCTATTTAAGAGTGGATTTCTTAAATTTTGCAAAACAATCTAAAAAAATTATTGAAAAGTTCAAATCGTATCTTTAATTTGAATTATAAATACATTATTAGACTTTTGATATTAATCAAAGGTTTATGATGATGAAGTTTTTTATTTTATTTTGTTTGTTAATACTCACAGCTTGTGGTCCTTGGGATAATCAAGTAACACACTTGACCGGAATTGTTGATCCAAACTACAAGGGACGATTTCAAACCAAAAAGGTGGTTATAGGAGGTGTTGGCATGTCTATTTTTGAGCAAAAAGAACTTGAAGACACCTTTGAGAAATCCCTCGTTAAATACAATGTACAGATATTGAGAGGATTAGAACTTTTCCCTCCAACTCGTAATTATTCCTATAACGAGAAAGAGAAAATTATAACAAATAAAGGCGCAGATGCACTCCTAATAGTTAGCGTTGATAATCGTGCTATATCACAGACGTATATCCCGCCAACATATCATCCAGGAACCTCTACAAGTACTATTTCGGAAGTTGGACACTTTACTACCATAAGAACTGTAACGACACCAGGTTATGTGAGCGGTGGACATAATATTAGTAAGCCCGGCATAAGCGTTAGTGTTTACCTTATTCACAATACAAAAAACAAAGAAACCATATGGCTAGCAAAAGGCTCTAGCAATGGAAATGCTTTTGCATCATTTTCTAATCTCATAGTAAGCGTTGCAGAAACAACTGTCGAGAAACTAGCCAAAGAGGGGCTTATCGTCCCAAAGTAGAGTATCTAAAAGTGCAAGTTTCTTCTTTTTAGAATAACGCATATTAAGATTATATGTAAGCAATGTATAAAGGGGGTATAGGAACCTATAGGTATAAGACCTTATACCCCTTATGCGTTTAGCATACCCATTATGTGAGCATGCTTTATAAGTTATTCAGTTTCTCTTATTTCCAATTTTGGTAAGTTCTTAACAATTTTCATTGTTTCTAAACTTACGGTAATAACCCTCTGCAATAACTCTAGAGGGTAGGCAGGGTTGCCAACGGTTTCAACAGCATAGCGATTGGCATCATTAACAATGCCACTCTTTTTATCTGTCTTAACGCATTGACGCCCCATAACCGATTCAAGAGAGATATCTGTCATGATGATATTGCTATTATAAATAACAGTTGATTTATCCTTTTCCTTACTATTCCCAGCAAATTTCATTTCAGTCACATAATAAAACTTTTCTGGATTAGGGATGTCAGTTAATTTTGGATTACCTTTTTTAAAGGTTACGCGATAAGGTTTTACAGTTTCATAATTCATGTGCAAATGACCGAGTTCACGCCCTGCTGTCACAAATTTCCAAAAATCATCAGCCGTTTTTACGCAAGGGATACGAGGCAATTCTTTGCATAAATTATCAGCATAACGGGTGCCGATAATCTTCTGAATGCAAAAGACCGTAAACATAATAAAACAGATCATCTTTTGTTATGGTTTTAGTAAGTAAGCAGAGAGGCAATTTTTAAACCTATATCTGTACTATTATCGCGTTTTTTTTCTTATTTTAGTAAATAAGCGATTGTCATGCTATTTTTCTTATCAAGCGATAATAATGGAGTGTTTCTTGTTGTC
>NZ_JBHIPC010000054.1:0-7380 GCF_042195765.1 Bartonella sp. AP3QHHD | reverse complement strand
ACATCTTTATCCCACACCGGATAAAGCCTATCAGATTCAACTCATTCTCTCTCCATTGCGTTTATCAGAGATAGAGAGTGTCGATGAGGAGCATCCATGGTTTGTGCACGCGTTTGATTTGATTAAGGCGCGTGCAAAATACGAACTTTACAAGAATATCTTGAAAGATCCCGATTGTGCAACGGCAGCTTACAATGACTTTAACGAACAGTTGCATGAATTGCGTGCAGAGACGTCTCAACGTCATAACGTGACCAGAATAATACCAACGGATTTTTAAGATGGTTTATTTTCCAATCGCTGATTACAGACCAGATGTTTCGGTCGTCAACGGTAGCTTTACGGATACGCTTGTGAATGTTTTACCGGCTGATGGCGGTTACATACCCATGCCTAGTGCAATGGTTGTGTCTCATGCTTTGGAAGAAAAGCCTTTGGGGTGCATAGCGTTTAGAAGTGGCAATGGTGTTAAGATAATTGTAGGAGGCAAACAAAAGCTTTACAGTTATGATAGTCAAACCAAGGGTTGGAAAGACATAAGCCAAAGTGGTGTGACCTATCAAGCAAATGAAGAGAATAAATGGTCGTTTGCTCTTTTTAAAAACATGGTTATTGCGGTGAATAAAAATGATAAACCGCAAGTTTTCAAGGTCCTTAGTTCTGAACGGTTTGAAGATTTAGAAGGAAATCCACCGAAAGCAGGATTGGTTAAGGTTTGGGGACCTTTTGTTTGTTTGATGCAATTGACAGATAATCCCAATCGCATCCATTGGTCTGGAGAAGGCGATGAAACTGTATGGGAGACTCAATATAATGTTAGTGGTTATATGGATTTCCAAGATGGAGAATATGTGCAGGGGGCAACAGAAACAACCAATCCCCTTATTTTTCTTCGTTCCGCTATTTATGCTGGTTCTTTGACGTTAGGTTCCAAAAGCCCGTTTGCTTTTCAAAAGATCCAAGACAAGCGTGGAGCGCGCAGTTCAGCTTCTATAGCGTGTCGAGGGAGTGATGCTTTTTTTGCGAGTGATGGTGGCTTTTATCAGATCAGTGCTGATGGTCAACTTTTGCCGATAGGCTTTGAGAAGGTTGATAGAACAGTTTTTAAAACCTTTGATAAGTTTGCTCTTGATGAGATGCAAGGGGTTATAGACCCCGTTGATAACCGAATTTACTGGTCAATAAAAAGAGGCAATAACGAGCAAACGACCTTTGTCNGTATTTACGACAGGTTATACTTTAGAACAGTTAGATGAGATCTCGATCAATCTTGAGACATTGCCGGCTTCTTTAGACAGCCCTCGTTGGCAAAGTGGCGCCCCAATGCTTGGTGCTTTTGATGATGAAAATAGACTTGTTATGTTTACGGGAGCACCGATGGAGGCAACGGTTGTTTCGCAAGAATTGGGAGCACCAGATGGAAGTTTTAACTTTATCACGAAGATGTTTGCTGAAGTTGATACGACGGAAGGTCTTTTAAGCATAGGAGAGCGTCGGCTTCGCAATAATCAGACGCCGATTACATGGCACCAAGAGAGGGCATGTTCATATGTCACGGGCGCTTATCATGGTCGTTCGCGCAATCGTTATCACCGCTTTAAATTGCGTATTCCTGAAGGCGTTCATTGGAACCATATCACAGGGTTTAATGTGGATTTACGTCCTTTAGGCAGAGGGTAATGGCAAAAGTCTTTTTGACCACGTCTTGGGATATGGAGCGTATAGCGCCTTATCTTGAAGACATCATTGCATCCTTTAGAGAGTATGTAGAGCGTTTCAAACATGAAATCACGTTGCAAGAGCTCATTGAAGCGATTTGCAGCGGCAAGAAACAGTTATGGCTTGTTTTGGATGATGACGAGCGCTTTTTAGCGGCATTCACGACCCAGATACAGCAGACAGTTTTAGGAAAGAAGCGCGCACTGATTTGTGAATGTAGTGGCAAGGGCGTTCTTGATCAAATTGATAATTTGACATTTGTAGAGGATTGGGCGCGTGAGAATGGGGCTTCTGAAATGGAGATCTTGGGTCGTTTAGGTTGGAAACGTGCACTGAACAAACAAGGCTATGGCATAGCTATGCTTTATTATAGGAAGGAATTGTGACATGGGGAGCAAGACACCAACAACGACAGAACAGAAGCAGGTACAAACAAGCGCCCCTCCCACTTGGATGCAGAATGTCTTTAAGCGTGGGGGTGCAGATGCGTATAACATGTATGATACAGGGATGGGTGGTAATGTATATGGGGGACCTCGTGTTGCACCTTTAAGTGCTCCAACTTATCAAGCAATTGGAGGTCTTGGAGCTATTCCTCATCAGTATCAGAATTATATGAATCATTTGATGAATACTCCAACATCGTCTGCGAGAAACCTTAACTGGATTGCATCTGGTGGTTTGATGGGACCGAATTCTCAATTTGATGAGGAACTTAAAGAGGGCTTAAGTGAAATAAGAAATAGTATTAATCGACAGTTTTTAGGTAGTGGTCTTTATGGCTCTAGTGCGCATAACAATGAGTTACAGAGGGGGCTTAATGATGAATTAGCTCGTATCAAGTATCGCCAGCGTGATAGAGATTTACAGCATATGATGCAAGCCAATTCGATGATTGATCAACTAAATGAAAACCGCTTAGGCATGATAGGCAACTTATTCCCCTCTTATAATAATGCCTATTCGAATATGTTGCAGGGGTCATCTGTTCTTAATGACTACAATCAACGCCTTGTTGATGCCAATCGTGAACGTTGGCTGGAACAAGACAATAGCGGCTGGAATAGGTTGAATATGCTTATGAATGCCGGTCATGGTTTTGCAAGGAATTACGGCACGACGACGAATAATCATACAATCTCTAAGATAGAGGGCAATAATCCGTGGAAAAATGTAGGGGCTATAGGTTCTTTAGCACTTCAAGCAGCACCGATGGCTTTTGGTTACATGGCAGGTGGTCCAATGGGAGCAGCGTTGGCAGGAGGAGCATCCAAGTTTTTTTTAGATTACATGAATCAAAAGAAAGCTCTGGAGAATAATTAAAGAATAGTTTTGTAGGAGAGTGTGATGGCATTTCCAATATTATTTCCATTAGCTGGGGCAGCTTTTATGGCAGCAAGAGCTGCGCCTCATGTTTTTAGGTATCTTGCTCCTAAAGCGGTTACAGGGGCGAATAGATTGGGACAATTAATAACAAAGAACCCCGTGGGGAATTTCATAACAAAGTACCCCAAAACCTCTCTATTTATGACTGGAATGTCAGGTATTGAAAGTATGATGACACCAGAGAAAGCACAAGCCCCATCCAACCCCTATTTACAGAATAGTCTGAATCCATATGGACCATTTATGCCCTATACGGCTCCTAAAGCGGAAATGCCTCTTGGATTTGATCAACATCCACCCATGCCAAATGCACTAGAGAGTACTCCACAAGAACTAAAACCTCATGTTAATGAACAAACGCAACCATTAGCACCCGCTTCCCCAACACCGACTCCTGAACTGACAGATGCAGAGAAATTTTTACAGTCCAATACTTATAAGTTTTTTCAATCAGATGCGTATCAGAAGCTCAAAGATCTTTTTGCAGGTATGGCGGAATCTTCATCAGACGGTTCTGGGTGGGATGCGCTTGCAAGTGGTGTGAAGCATCTTAATGAAGGTGATAAACGAAGAGAACAAGTCAATCAAACCGTCGAATACCTAAAATCTAAAGGTTACAGCGAAGAAGAAGCTGCTATCATGGCACGTAATCCGCAAATGCTTAGTGCGATGCTAACAGGTGGTGATAAACCTCAGTTAGATAAAGGTTATGAATGGGATCCCAATTCACAACTAGGTGAACGTAGAGCGAGACCGGTTAAGGGGTCGATGCAGGAACTTGAGTATAATCAGAAAAAACGAGACATAGAAGAGTGGGAAATAGGTAAGAGAAACACTGCTGCTGTAGCAGCAAAAGAAATTAATCATATTGTGGATACAGTTAACAATGCTCTTCAAATTATAGAGAAGAATCCCAAAAAGGCTGCTGGTAAGGTCGGTGCTTTTACTCAGATTTTCCCCGATACTGCTGCAAAAACATTAAAAAATAAATTAAAAACGCTTGAAGGTGGTGTCTTTGTTCGAGTGATTGAAGCAATCAAAAAGCAAAGTGACGGCGGGAAATTAGGCGTTGGACCGTTATCTAATGAAGAAAGCAGGCGCATAGTAGCATCTTATGGTACTATGGACATTAGCGATAAACCAGAAGAACTATATAAAACGCTCTTAAAAATCAAAGATATGTTTGATCTTTTTAAAAAACTGAATGATGAGGAAATTTATAGGTTGTCAAATGGAATGGAAGTAAGACCGCGTCTAAAGTATTCTGCTCAATATGCTAATCAGTCGATGCCGCAAGGAGGTGTTGAAAAATTGCCAACTATAAGTAGCAGAGAAGATATTAAAAAACTTGCTATTGGAGAAAGAGTATCCATACCAGACGGTAACTATATATATGACATTATTAGGGATAGATAAATGGTTCATCATAATAATACTCATCAAGATTTTCCAGATTTTGGTCCTGGAATAAGAATTATACGCCGTATCCCTAAAGAGGAATACGAAACATCGGTAGAGGAACCATTTCCAGATTTTGGTCCTGGAATAAGGGTTATACGTCGTATCCCTAAAGATGAATACGAAACATCATCCCAACATCCCGAAATAAGTAGCAGTGAAGCCTTTTGGAATTCTTTAAAGCATGGATTGAGTTTTAATTTAGATGATGAGATTGCAGGGATCACAGCGGCAGGACGTGATTCTGATGATGAGTTGGCAATAAAGGCTTTTGCGAAGGGGCTTATCAACTATTGGACTGGAGATAAGAAAACCATAGAAAAATATGAGAAAGAAGCCAATAGAATACGTGATTATTATCGTAGGATGAGTGATCAACATTATTGGACTTCTTTTGCTGGAAATGCTTTAGGGTCGACAATCCCTTCACTTGCGACTTTAGGGGGAGGATTGTTAGCCTCAGGAGCACGCTTTGTAGCGCCTACACTTGCAAGGAATGTGGCGGGGTCAAAATTAGGTCAAGCCTTTTTGAAAGCAGGTCAGTTACCCCCAAGTCGATTTGCAAGTCCATTTTTAGGCATCACGAACAAAACAACATTGCCTCATTTGCTTAAAGTAGGGGCAGCATCTGGTGCATTACATGGTGCAGGAGAAGGGGAAGGGTTTGGGAATACACTTACAAGTACGTTATCTGGTGCAGGTTTAGGAGCGGGTGGGGCATTGGCTGGAAGTGCTTTAGCTCATTTAGCTGGTTATCCGGTAAGCGGAATACGAAGACTTTTTTCTCCTTCTCATACGAAAGAAGGTGTTTCAAAAGATACGTTAAGAGCAATCAGTAAACATTTAGGCAATGAAGCTTCTGAAGAGCTAGGAGAATCTTTTAAAAAAGCAGTTTCTACCGATTACGTAGCTGATCATAGTCCTTTTTTACAAGACCTTGTTTTTGATATCGCAAAAAGAAACCAAGGGGCTTATCTTGATTTAACCAAGAGAGCTGAACAGAGAGCGCTGGGAGGAGGGGAGCGTATTCATCAGGCGGCTGATAAATACTTTGTTCCTCGTCAAAATGTCACAGGTTTAAAAAATGATCTTATCGCGAGTAGGGAAGCATATACAGAACATCTTTACGAAATAGCTAAGAAGACTCCGATAGGAGAAAAATATTATGGTGCTCTTAATGAATTAATGAAGCGTCCATATTTCAAACAAGCTTATGATGAAGGACTAAAGCGGTTTATTACGGATGGCAACAACGTTAGTCCGTTTTCTTCTCAAAAATTTAGTCTCCTTAGAGAGAAACCCAACATGGGGGCTCTTCATAAGACTAAAGAGGTTATCGATTTAATGATAAGAACGGAAAAGAAACAAGGAGATAATAGCCAAGTTCGCAGTTTAGTGGGTATCAAGAAAAAATTGTTAGAGCTTATGGATGATATCTCGTCTGAATATAAGAAAGGGCGGGCATTGTATCATCAATATAGTTCACATGTAGATGCCATGGATGAAGGTTCCAAAATCCTTAGCAAGTCGGTTAATAAGGATGAATTCAGTAAAATCTTTGATGAATTACCAAAGGCACAACAAGAATACTTTAAAAAGGGCTCAAGGGCAGAACTTTTACAAGGTATGGGGCAAACAAAAGATGAAGTATCCAAGGCAAAGGAGATTTTTGGTACGAATGATCTGTATGAACGATTTGCAAAGATTTATGGAGCCGATAAAGCTTCTGCTGTTAAGAATGTTGTCAATAAAGAAGCTAATTATGCAGATTTTTATAACAGAATACCAGGTCGTGTAGCGGATGAAAAGATATCTTTTAGGCATAACGTCAATATGCCAACGGGTAAACGTGATGCAGCTGTACAATTAGCAAAAGCTGCTGGGAAGGCAGCTTGGATTCCTTTCAAAGAGGCGGCGTTTAGAGAGCGTCAACGGATTGAAAAGGATGTTGTCAAATTGTTAACAGGGGGGACACAGATTAAGAATGATCAAATTGTAGCTCTCATTCAACGCATGGTAAACGCGCATCATAAGGGATATGCGACAAAAGAATGGTTCAAAAAGCTTTCTGCTGCTTTGTTTGGAGGTGGGGGAAAAGCCTCAACGGAGGAGTTGAATTTATTGAGTGCATTTGAGTAAGGGAGGAGATTAGGCTATGACCCGTTATAGTCCTTCAGTCGATCAAGCGATACGGCAAACGGCAGCGCGTTATGGTTTGCCAGAGAGTTATTTGTACCGTGTTGCGCAAGTAGAAAGTGGAGGCAATCCGAATGCAAGGAATCCCCGTTCTTCTGCGGGTGGGTTGTATCAATTTATAGACAGCACCGCCAAACAATATGGTTTGCAGGATCGTTTTGATCCCATGCAAGCGGCAGATGCCATGGGGCGGTTGACGCTTGATAATCGCAATCATTTAAGCCGCCTTTTGGGAAGAGCGCCTAGTGAAGCGGAATTGTATTTAGCACATCAACAAGGTGCAGGAGGAGCCGCGCGGCTTCTTCAAAATCCCCATGCCAATGCGGCGCAAATTGTTGGGAGCAATGCGGTTGGCTTGAATGGTGGAAACAACACTATGCGTGCAAGTGATTTTGTCAACCGTGTATTACAGATGTATGGGGGGCAGCCTCATAGAGCAAGTCCTACAGCGCATGGTGGCATTAGAAATAGAGACAACTTGTTAGAGGTTTTAAGGGCATTATTAGCATCACAAGAAGAGGCTTCGGAAGAAGAAGAGAGTGATGATGATAATCCTTTGATGACGCAATTCATGCGGGCATTTTACGGACCATTTTACCGAAGCTAGGATTCACGAGAAAT
>NZ_JBHIPC010000053.1:0-1428 GCF_042195765.1 Bartonella sp. AP3QHHD | reverse complement strand
TGTGATGGGAAGGCTTATTTGCGTAGTGATTATCCTGCTCTTTATGAAGCGATAGGGATCAGGTGGGGAGGCGCTGATAGTTGGACGAAGTTTAATGTTCCCGATTTGCGTGGTGTTTTTTTACGAGGTGTTGATGATGACCGCGAGATAGACCGCTTTCGTTATCTTGGCACTTTACAAAATGACGCAATGAGAAAGCATGACCATGGGGGTCAATCCTTTACGATTTTGAATGATGAAAATCAGGAAGAGAGTTGGCATGGTGATATGACGATCATCTGGGGATATGTGTTGAATGACCAGCAAAGATTGAAGCTTGCTGAACGTTTGGGCGTGAGAGCAGAGGATATACGCGTGCACCATAAGCTCGCCTTTCCCCATTCCCACCTTCACATGCGTGATGTTGCATTGGCAAGTTCAGGTATAAGTGAGACGCGCCCGATTAATATGAGTGTTGTGTTTGGAATCAAGACGTGAGGTTTAGATGTCCACGATTTATGATTGGTCTTTAACAGCATCTGAGAATGGTGGTGCTGATGCTTTAATTAATTGGTCAGAGGGACAGCACCCTAACACGGTTAATAATAGCGCTCGTGTGATGATGCAACGGGTAAGTGAGTATTTATCGGATACGGGGGGTGTTCTTGAAGGGATTGTGACGGTTGATAATAACCAAAAGACGAGCGTGATAAGGCTTCTAAGTCAATCGGCATTTTTAGAGTATAAGAATGGCATATCGGTTTGTTTTAAAGCGAAGGGCAAGAATGTTGGGGCGACAACAATTGCTTTAAATAATTTAGCTGGTAAGCCCGTTTATAAGGCGACAGAAACCGGTTTATTAGCCTTATCGGGAGGAGAGATACAAGATGGCTGTCTTTATACGCTTGTGTATGATGAAGAGCTTACGGGTTGGCAAGTTCTCAACCCGACAAGGGGCAAAGTTTCTTCCTTAAAACGTTTACCTTCCGGTCTGATAGGACCGTTTGCAATGGAGCGCTTGCCGGATGGTTGGTTGCCATGTGATGGAAGTGCTTATTCACGGTATGTTTATTGGGATTTATTTTCTGCGATAGGAACGACGTGGGGAGAAGGAGATGGCGCCACGACGTTTAATGTTCCCGATTTTCGGGGGCTATTTTTACGGGGACTTGATAATGAACGCAATTTAGACCCTTGGCGTTCTTTTGCAAGTATACAATCCTGTTCTTTAAAAGCGCATGAACATTTTATAGGTCCAGCGTCATCAGAAGGTCTTTCTTCTCGAAAAAAACGGGATGTTTCTTCTACTGAAGCGCCCGTGACAAGGCGAAAGAGAGCTATAGACGAAGAGTGTGTAGGTTTGAGTGGGGATGCTTTGGACAAGTGTAATCAAGAATTTGACCAAATAGCAGGAAGTCCACAGGTAGAGACTCCCTTTTGGTTTACAGA
>NZ_JBHIPC010000052.1:0-5182 GCF_042195765.1 Bartonella sp. AP3QHHD | reverse complement strand
AGCAATTGCTTTTGAGGAAATACCCGTGACATATGTTTGTGTTACCTGGTTAATTTTATCGAAAAGTTGCGTGAACATAGTGAAGTTCATGGCATTCCTCTTTAACGAATTTTCAACTTTTTATATGATTTTTAAGCATTTTTCGTTGAATTTTTTAAGGATAAAATGAAACTTCGTAGACCTTTTCGATCTATGAGAGAGAATTGAGTATTACGCATTAACTTTTTCTTTTTACGAGCATACAGGAAAATAATATACAAAATGTTATTATAAAAGCTTTACCTAATAAATCTTATGGTAGGCATTTTCGTGTTTTTACTATTCAAAATTTTTATGTTATGCTTATCTTTCTGTTGTTTGATAAGTGTATGTTCAGCGTTGCGTAAATGTGTAACCATTTGTAGTTTTGCTGTTTCATTTTGTAGCATAGCAAGCATTCCAATTATATGTGCTTGTAACTCGGCAATACTTTTTAGATCTTTTGTTGTCGTGATTTCGTTTAATAGTTCTTCAATTTGCTGAAAACGATTGTTTGCTTCTTGAAAAGTTTTTAAACTTACGGCTTTATCAGTGATGGCTGCATATTGGATGCGCTTGTTGATAAAACTGCTAGATTCATGGATAGTGACAGGAATTTCTTCTTCTTTTAAAATATTTTCAAATGATGTAGATAGAGCAGAAGTTTTATTTCTATTGTAGAGATTCTCTGGATTTTTGAGAAAAAAGCTACTGTGATCTGTTTGTACATTTTTAAGTTTTTTAGTATCGAATTTTTGGCTTCCCGTTATAGATTCGTGTATCTTTTTTACTTCCTCAAGGTGTTTTTTTAGCATATCGAGAAGTTGGGCATCAGGTGGCGCTTTCTTTTGCTGTGGAGTTTTTTTAGACTTTGATGTATTTGAAGATGAACTTCCAAAAAAATTGGGCCACTTCGTTGGAACGGATGCCGATAAATCCGCCGCCCCAGCGCCCCAAACCCAAGCCATCGCTGGGTTTGAAATCCCTAAAGTTATTACAACTACTATTGAAATGACCTTTTTTTTCATGTTTCCCTCCTGTCATTTTTTGCGTGCTGTAAGAAAATTGGTAACCATATTGCCGGATCATCACCAACTTCTGCGATAATGCTTTCAGCTAACTCTGCGTTATCAGGCGTTCCTGATAACACTAAGAGCTCGTCACTAAAGTCGTGTTCGATGGTTTTTCCATCGCGTGTCAGATGGAATTTACCAAGATTCAGTTCTGCAAGCGCAGATTGATCACCCTGCTTAATGAGGAATTGGCGACTAAATTCACCAAGTCCTTTAACGAGTTCAAATTCGGCATCTGTTAGTTTAAAGCCTTTTGTATAATCTTCATAATTTGCTTTGGGATTGGCTAGAAAAATGTAAGTTGCACACTGTTGAATGAGTGTTTTGGCAATATTACTTTCCAAGGCATCGCTAGGTTCTTGTGTTGCATAAACAAAAATACCATTTTGTTTACGGATAGTCTTTTGTTTATTTTTCGCTAAATCTTCAAAGTACGGATCTTGCAAAGGCTTCCAAAACTCGTCAAAGATATACATAAATCGCTGTCCGCTAATCATGCCTTCTGTGCGGTAAAGCAAATACATCATCACTGGAGTGCGAGTTTCAAAATTATCTAAAAATTCCGTGATATCAAAGCCGTAAATTTGATGTGTTGAGAGATCAAGAGCATCATGGGGATTATCAAACAACCACCCATAATCACCACCTTCACACCATTTTAGTAAGCGAGCATGAACAGATGGGTGAGCATTATAATCACTTAAACGTGGATTTGGTAAAAATTGTACTAGAAAGGACAAACGACGGAGTGATCGGTCAATGTTAGCACTCATAACAGACATAACTGCTTTGTTAATTTCTTCTTCGTCGTGGTGCGTGACTTCACCACCAGCTTCTGCCAATTTTTTAACAAATTGTTTCAAAAAAATAAGATTTTCTTGTGTGGGTGGGAGTTGGAAAGGATTGAAACCACTTTTTCTGCCTGGCTTGAATGTTAAATATTTTCCACCCATCGCCCGAATGGCAATTTCCATACCACGATCTTTATCAAAAACAACAGTTGTCGGCTTAAATTTTTGTGCTTGTGCTAACAAAAAGCCGAGTAAAACGGTTTTACCCGAACCAGATTGTCCGATAAGCGCGGTATTACCAAGTAAACGTTTATCTGTCGAGTCCTCTTCAAGTTTGGAGGCATGAAAATTGAAATAAAGCGGCGTTTTACTGGTTGTTTTAAGAATTGTGACGGCTGGTCCCCATGGGTTGCCAGTGGGTTTTCCTGACATAAAGTTATGAAAAGATGAAAATGATAAAAAGTTCAATGATGTAATCGGAGCAGGACGCGGTCTCCATTTCCAATTGCCAGGAAGTTGTGCCCAATAGCCAGCCTCTATTGCTAAGTCTACAGGTTTAGGCAGTACCGCAACGTCTAGTAATGCTGCACTTGCTTTGGCCATATGGTCGCGAACTTGTTGAATTGTATCACCATAGATCGTTAATGTGCAGTGATGTTCTCCCATGACAAAATGCCCACTGATAAGCTGGTTTAGTGCTTCGTCAATCTGTTCAATTTGGCTCGTTGCCACATCTCGTGCATCAATCAGATTACGCTGATGCCGTTGTAAATAATCTTTAGCAGCATGTCGGGAGAGCACCGAAAAGCTCTGCGTCAATACGAACTCGAAGTCACTTTCCAACAAAACATTCAATTGTCCTGGTTTGGTTGTTGCATCATATTCTTTAATTTCCAGCATTCCAAATCGACGCATTCCACTGGTTGTTCGCAGTTCACCAAGAGCGCCCCATTTTGAGAAAAAAGGTCGATTGACAGACATATAGTCAGCAAAACGGTCATGGCAAATTGGCATAGGGCGATATTCACCATTGACAAGCATTCCAAGGAATTCAAGTGCAGAAGAATAAACATGCCCATTTTTTTCATAAGCACCAAGAAGTTCTGCACCGTAACGGTTTAAAGATTGGCCTAAAGTACGATTGATGTCATTGAGTTCTTTGATACATGTGTCTTGTCGCATCTTTTTTTGATCAAGCGTTTCACGTTCATGTTTAGAAAAGAACGACATAATTTTATCCGCTATCGGTTGAAAAATGACAGTCAGATATAAATCATTGACCATCAAATTATAACCAGTAAAGCTTTGTCGATATTTTTCATCAAGTTGATAGCAAAACATTTGATCAAATGTTGAATCAGGATATTCATAAACACGGCGGCGCACAATATGCGTCCAAAATGATAAATTGGCTGATGCAAGACCCCGTAGAGTATTGTTAAGCTCTTTTATCCATTGAAAAATATCTTCTTCTGAAGCGCTTTGATGCGAACGCCCGTCAATTTTCCAAATTGACAAATATTCCGCATTTTTAGTAGAAATAATCGTATCTGTAATATGATGTGAATAAGGCAGAAACAGGCTTACAGGTGCCTCTGATGCAAGGCGTTTGCTGCTTTCAACAGCTGTCATGTTTATCTCCTTTTACTATAATCAGAGGGACTATAACTTGATGCGCCCCAAAAACCTTTATTGCGATTGCGAAATTTAGTATCGATCCATAACCACCAGATACGAAACGCCTTATCATCGTTTTTAGTAATTTGCACCATAATGAACCATAATGGAGGTGCTATAATCCACAAAAAGATACTTACTGTCATAGCAGTAGCAGCGACCCCCATAACCATAACGATAAATGGCATCATGGGGACCCCCCATATAGTTGGAACACGTGTTGCTCCTTTGAATAGGGGGAATTCTTTTTGTTCTTGTGATTTCATGGGGTGCTCTTGTCAGTGGAGGTGAAATAATATGTGGCTAATATAAAAGGCTGCACCAGCAATAATGACACTGAATGCCCATCGTATAAATGTAGCTCTTGCAATGATGCGAAATATATAAATAAGCAAAAGAAATAAAAGAATAATAATGGCGACGATAGGAATAAGTATACTTAATCCATATTGCATCCCTACGAAGGCATCCAAGCTCTCAGTTTCCGTCTGAGCATATGCAGACTGCGTTATTAATAACATCATTGAAGTGATAATAATAACATTAATCTTGTTGCACGTCTTCGCTTGAAACGTATTTGATTGTTTCATATCCTTTATCCCCTTTTAATTAAAGTTGCTATAAACAATATTCCTTTTTTCAGTATGGCTACATTATTACTGGTACACACCTATAATCGATGGATATTAAAAACATTACGTATTATACTGATTCATGAATTACCTTTCAATAATATTGCAGTAACTTTGGTTGTAGAGGGTACGATAATAATACTGATTGTCTATCGTATAAACGTATCGTGTTATATTATTTGTAATTGATGCCATTATCACGCTGTTTTAAATAGCAGAGTAACAAGTTGGGCTGAAGAACCTGCAATGACAACACCAATTGCCCAGCGTACAAACGTATCCTTTCCGATGTAGCGTCCCGCATAACCAATTGCTAAACATAAAAGTATAACGGCAGCAGCGATAGGGATAATTACTTTTAAGTCTGTCTGTAAACCTGTTAGAGCGTTCTCTGCGTTTTTTAAAACGCTTGCGGCGGCGTAAGCAGAACTATCCATGAACAATGCAGTCATAGCAGCAGAAATTGCGATGATTTTGTTGTTACTTTTCGATTGAACACTAATTAACTTTTGCATATTTCACTCTTATTAAAATCTAGATAATATTTTTATATAAATAAACATATTGTTTTTATGAGTCATAATTAACGCCACTATGGCTTAAATAGCAGAGTAACAAGTTGGGTTGCAGAACCTGCGACGACAACACCTACTGCCCAACGTACAAAAGTGTCTTTTCCGATGTAGCGTCCTGCATAGCCAATTGCTAAGCACAACAGTATAACGGCAGCAGCGATAGGGATAATTACTTTTAAGTCTGTCTGTAAACCTGTTAGAGCGGTCTCTGCATTTGTTAAAATGCCTGCGGCGGCGTAAGCAGAACTATCCATGAACAATGCAGTTATAGCTGCAGAAATTGCGAGGATTTTATTGTTACTCTTCGATTGAATACTAGTTAATTTTTGCATATCTCACTCTTATTAAAATCTGGATAATATTTATATAAATAAACATATTGTATTTATAATTAACGCCATTATTACGCTGTTTTA
>NZ_JBHIPC010000051.1:0-2704 GCF_042195765.1 Bartonella sp. AP3QHHD | reverse complement strand
GACAGATTAATACCATAGCTGCGAGTTTAGCAAAAATTTTAGGAGGCAAAGCATCGTTTAGTGCTGATGGCACTTTTACAGCTCCCAGCTATGACTTATCGACAGTTTCTAAAGAGGGTGATGTAACAAATAAATCATATGAAGGTGTTGGAACCGCTTTTTCAGCTCTTGATGCAAATATCAAGAATGTGAATGCACGGATTAAAGAGGTTTCTGAAGGAGTTGCACAGGATTCTTTGGTATGGAGCAAGGATGTAAATGCCTTTAGTGCGCAGCATGGAGAAAAAGAGGATAAAAAAAATAGCAAAATTACCTCTCTTGAAAATGGTAAACTTTCAGAGGAATCAACCGATGCCGTGAATGGTTCACAGCTCCATTCTACGAACAGTTCCCTTGCGGAATATTTTGGTGGCGGAACTAAGTATGAGGAAGGCAAATGGACGAAACCTGATTTCAAAGTTGCACAATTTGATGCTGATGTTACAGAAGGTGACGAGAAGACTTATCACAATGTTGCTGCTGCTTTTGAAGGTGTTAACAGTACTTTCACTACTCTGAATGAAGAGACTGGGGATGTAAGAGACAGTATCCTTGTTAAGCAAGAAGAAGAGGTGACGTCAAGTCGTAGTCTTCGTGCGGGGGGATCGGGTGTTATCACTATAGGTAAGGCAGCAGGCGGTACGGAAGTAAGTATTCTCAACAATGAAAATGCAACGCGGAAACTTTCCGGAGTGAGTGCTGGAACACTCTCAGAAAGCTCAACGGATGCGGTGAATGGCTCGCAGCTTTTTACAACCAATAAAAATGTTACTACAGTAACAAATGATTTGAAAACAGTAGCTGAGAATACATCAAAATATTTAGGCGGTAAGGCGGATGTTTTGAAGGGAACACAGCCAACTTATACAGTTAAGGGCAAGGACTATAATGATGTTGGTTCTGCTTTTGCTGGGGTTGATAGTTCTCTCACGGATATACAGAAAGAAGTTACTGAAAACATTGGTCAGAATGCGTTGATGTGGAGTGATGATGAGGGTGCGTTTGTGGCTCATCATGGAAAAAANAAAACATTGGTCAGAATGCGTTGATGTGGAGTGATGATGAGGGTGCGTTTGTGGCTCATCATGGAAAAAAAGAAGATGTGAAAAGCAACAGCAAGATTAAGTATCTTGCGAATGGAGACATTTCTAAAGACTCAAGCGAAGCGGTTAATGGTTCTCAGCTTTATTCATTAGGTGATAAGGTTGCTACGTATTTTGGCGGAGGTGCCAAGTATGAGAGTGGAAACTGGACCGCTCCCACTTTCAAGGTTAAGACTGTTAAGGAAGATGGCAAGGATGAAGAGAAGAGCTATACTGATGTAGCTTCCGCCTTTGAGGGTGTAGGTACTTCTATCACAAATGTAAAAAAAGAGCTTACCAAGGTTGTAGGTGATAGCCTAGTTAAACAGGATACAGACAGCAAGACTATCAAGATTGGTACGGAGACAGATGGTGCTACAATCAATATTGCAAATAAGAGTGGTGCTGATCGGGTTATTTCCGGTGTAAAGGAAGCGGCGAATGACAATGAAGCTGTTAACAAAGGTCAGCTTGATAAAGAATTGAAAGATCTTTCGAATAGCCTTCAGTCTGATGATTCAGCCGTTGTTCATTACGATAAAAAAGATGGTGATAATGGCGGCATTAATTACACGAGTGTGACTTTAGGTGGTAAAGATAAGGCAGCTGTAGGTCTTCATAATGTTGCTGATGGTAAGATTGCTGACAAGTCACGTGATGCAATCACGGGTGGTCAGATTAATAAAATCGGTGAGGATGTAGCTAAGTTTTTAGGTGGAGAAGCATCCTTTAAAGATGGAGCTCTTACACAGCCAACGTATAAATTATCTTACATTGCTAAAGATGGAAGTGTAACAGAGAGTTCGTTCCAAGGTGTTGGAACTGCATTTGCAGGTCTTGACACGAATATCAAGAATGTGAACGCTCGTATTAAGGAAGTTTCACAAGGAGTTGCACAGGATTCGTTGTCGTGGAGCAAAGATGCAAATGCCTTTAGTGCGCAGCATGGAGAAGGAGAGAAAAAAGGCAACAGCAAGATCACGTCTCTTAAGGATGGAGATGTTGCTGCTAACTCAACCGATGCTGTTAATGGATCCCAGCTCCATTCTACGAACAGTTCCCTTGCGGAATATTTTGGTGGCGGAACTAAGTATGAGGAAGGCAAATGGACGAAACCTGATTTCAAAGTTGCACAATTTGATGCTGATGGTACAGAAGGTGACGAGAAGACTTATCACAATGTTGCGGCTGCTTTTGAAGGTGTTAACAGTGCTTTCACGACACTTAATGATGAGATTGTCGATGTAAGAGACAGTATCCTTGTTAAGCAAGAAGAAGAGGTGACGTCAAGTCGTAGTCTTCGTGCGGGGGGATCGGGTGTTATCACCATAGGTAAGGCAGCAGGCGGTACTGAAATCAGTGTTTTAAACAAAGACGGTAAGGAACGGACAATCACCGGAGTGAGTGCTGGAACACTCTCAGAAAGCTCAACGGATGCGGTGAATGGTTCACAGCTTTTTACAACCAATAAAAATGTTACTAAGGTTGCTGAGCATACAGCGAAATATTTTGGCGGAGGTGCCAAGTATGAGAGTGAAGCGTGGACAGATCCAAGTTTCAAGGTTAAGACCGTTAAGGAAGAT
>NZ_JBHIPC010000050.1:0-3999 GCF_042195765.1 Bartonella sp. AP3QHHD | reverse complement strand
TATTTTCGGTCCATCAGTAATTACCAGACCTGTTGCATCTAGGGCAGTTGTGCCTGCCTTTAAGCTCGTTAATGTAACATCCTTAGCTAAATCAAATTTTACCTTATTATCCTTATCGCCTTTTGTAATGTTAAGATTGGTACTGCCAGTAGAAAAATCTACTCCACTATCCATAATGACTGTTTTAGCATTTTTACCGTCAACAGATAGTTTCCAACCATTTTTTCTTACGACATCTTCTAAGTCTTGCAATTGTCTTAGATTCACTGCGTCTGCATCTTCACTACCAGCCGCTACACCTGTAATTTGTCGTGTTTTGCCAGCATCAACATCACCAACACTAACAGCACCTAATGTAGATTTCCAATAAGATACCTCATTCGTTGCAGGTCCCTGCAGCATAGAAGTATATCCTGAAACACCTGCAGCCCTATTAGCTCTAGTATGGCTTCCTATTGCAACACTCCCTTCCACCATCCCCAAAGCGTCGTGACCTAGCCCGATACTATCCAACGCCTGCGCTTTTGAATAGTAACCGATAGAAATGCCATTGTTAGCATTATCCCATACCGATGAACGCTGACCAATACCAATCCCATTTTCTCCTCGGACTTTAGCAACACGCCCTACGGCAATTGAATGATTACTCTTCGCAGTTGTATAATCATCTGGATATTTATCTGTAATATCATCAGAACCTATTGCGATACTATGCAGACCCAAAGAGTGCGCCGAGCGCCCTATAGAAATACTATTCAAACCTGTCGCCTCTGAACTATACCCCAAAACGATAGCATTTTTTTCTGTCGCCTTTGTAGAGGGACCTATAGCAACAGTATTGTCAGCGAATGCTTGTGCAGTAACACCAATAGCAATTCCCTGATAATTCTTAGCTTCAGATGATAAACCGATAGCTATTGTTCTTTCAGCTGACGCACGTGCAGCGACGTAATAACAGTCTTTGCCTTTACCACAGTCATATGTTTGCTTATTGCCTATCGCAATAGACGACACAGAGGGCGCACTCGCCGCCTCACCCAACTCAACACCTTTGCCAGCACCTCTCTGCATTTCACTAACAGGAATAAGTTGTCTTGCTGTCAAAGTATTTATTACAGAACTATTATCAGTCTTTATTGTGGAATTCTTATCACTGTTACCAGAAAGAGTATTGATGAGAAAATTTGCATAGTCACTGGTAGCATCCCCCTTAGGTGTCGTCGCAACACTCAACGCTGTTATATAATTTTCCTTTGATGCACTAGAAGCATCTAAATCACTGTTATCGCTATTATAAGCAGAGATAACATTTTGTGGAGTTCCCACAACAGCACTATCGACACCTTCAAGGAACATTTTGCTTAAATCGACATTTGCCGAAAAACTAGGAGAAACATTCGATAAAAACGCAACTATTGCAACCAACAAAAGCACCCTCACCAAAGACAAGGGATAAGGAAAATGAGTCCCATTTGCATCATCGTGTGCTAATGTGGCATATAATTTTTTCATAACAAATTCTCCAATGAAAAAACTTAAAAACACCTCCAAAACATAAAAAAGACACATTTTAGCATTATTAATCCCCTTGGAATTCATAATAGAGGATCGTTGCTTAGGATGTGAACATTTTGAGTCTTTTGTTTTGTTTGTGCTTTCTGTATTGAGATCTAAATGTTTGTTTTTGGTTTATGTTTTGTGGACATAGAAATAATACATTTAGAATCTAAGGGTTTTAGTGTGCTGTTTTTTACTAACTAAAAAAGAGGTCTTCCATATTTAATATTACTTTTTACTTGGTAGTCGTTACTATAAAATGCTCTAAAAAAGGTTTTAGTATGTGTTTTCTTAATTATAGACTTTAGTTTTATTAGAAAGCATTTTTTTATTAATAACAAGTAAAATAAAAAGAGATTGTAGTATGTCCGATATCTAACTTGCTTTGGATAATTGCTTTTTTAGTTAGGACTTCTCTTCTTAAAATATCATGTAATGATATATGCGTGATCCTTTGATGTATCTTTTATCTTTACGCACTACTTATCCCCCCTTTGAAAGTTATTTTATCAAAATGAGTCTTATTAATATACATTCCTGCATGACTATAGACTGTTCAAGAAAATAGCAACATAAAAATATAACTTTTTAGCAATATGGATTCTACTGTGATCTTTTTGCAATAAAAGCATATAAGGGGCTTCTATAAAACATCAAAGTTTATATCGTCATCAAATATTATGCTTATCTCTAGATAAATACTGTGCGTCTGTAAAAAATATTCACCCTCATTTCAATAAATAAGGGTGAATGTTTTGTTCGGTTTTTATTGTTCGTATTATTTTATTTTCAGAGTGATTGCACCACCTATTCCCCAATGACCACCAGCACTCGTGGCAGAGAGATTAGAGCGGATTTTTCCATTTTCAGATGTATAACCAGCTCCAAGAGCAAATGCCGATTGTCCACGCCATGCGCCGCTACCAAATGAGACACTCAAAGATCCTGGTTCGTCGAAGTAACGTAGATTGGACACTGCTAGACCAACCGCCGCTGCTTGCCTTGCTTCTTTGCGTACACTCTTAATGTCATAACTTAAAATATTAAACTTCATATCTGTATATTGGTGAGCCCGATCAACGGCATCATCAATAGCATCGATAACGATATTATTCACCCGTTGATCTGTGTAATGCTTTGATTGATCAAGAACGACCTTCATCTGCTGCTCAGTGTAATCATGCAGTTGACCACCATTAACAGCTTCTTTCGAACCTTGTTCAATACGACCATCCGCAACATTATCAATCATAACAGGTTCACTTTCATTCCCACCTTTTAGAGTGATCTTATTGGTCTTTTTACCATCAACATCTTTATCATAGTTAACTGCACCATCAGAAAGATTATTAACCGTGTTCTCAATATTATCAACTCTGTCTTCAATATTGAAAACTGTTTCACCAATATTCGTAACCGTAGTGGAAATATTGTCGACTCTGTTTTCAATATGTTTAATATCTTTTTCAACGCCAGTGATACGTTCGTTGGTCTCCCAAAGCTGTCCACCATTGACTGCATCTTTTGAACCTTCTGCAATTTTACCATCTGCTACATTGATAATCTTACTTGGTTGACCATCATGGCTAGCGTCATAAGCTTTTTTCTGCTCATTCCAATTTAAACCATTGGACGAGACATTGTTTTCAACATTTTGAATGCGGTCGTTTATCTTAGACATACTCTCACTTACACCGTCAAAAGCACTGGCAACGTCATGATAATCCTTCTTTTCAGCAGAACTCCCGTTAGCCTTGAAATGTGTTATCTTGAAAGTAGGAGCGGTCCATTTTCCATTATTATAGCCAGCGCCACCACCAAAATATGCAGCAAGCTGATTACTCATCAAATAAAGTTGCGAACCATTTATAGCATCGGTTGAATTAGCAGAAATATCTCCATTGGCAAGAAACTTAATTTTGCTATTGGTTCTTCCCTCTCCATGCTGTGCTACAAATGCCTGCTCATCACCGCTCCACAACAAAGCGTCCCCTTTGACTTCTTGTGTAATATTCGTGATTTTTTCATTGACATCTTTTACCACATTCGTCAGATGCGTATTCACACTCTTCACATTTGCATCGAGACCACTCAAAGCTGAGCCAACATCATNTATTCACACTCTTCACATTTGCATCGAGACCACTCAAAGCTGAGCCAACATCATGATAATTGGCTTTTGCCACCTGACCATCTTCAACAATAACAGATAAACTATAGTTTGGTCCTTTAAAAGCACCATTTTCGAACGAGGCACCACCACCAAAATAATTTGCTATATCTCCAGATATTTTATTAATTTGGTTCCCATTGATCGCATCATGCGATCCTTGCGCAATTGTGCCATCTTTAACATTATGGAGAGCAACAGGGACTTGGTTATCCATCCCACCTAAAGTTACGCTACCATAATTAACGGTACCGTTTTCTTTATCATAAAGA